>DASZGY010000157.1:0-4580 GCA_035938395.1 Acidimicrobiia bacterium | reverse complement strand
CATGCATGGCGGCCGGCCACGTCCCGTTCGACTTCGGCGCTCTCGGCGCCGACCTCTGCTCGGTAAGCGCGCACAAGTTCGGTGGGCCCAAGGGAGCGGGCGCGCTGCTCGTACGCCGCGGTCTGCGGTTGCCGCCGTTCGTCGTCGGTGGCGCGCAAGAACGCGCCCGGCGGGGTGGGCTCGAGGACGTGCCGGCGATGGTCGGCTTCGGCGCCGCTGCCGCCGAGGTGTCCGCCGACGGCAGGCTCAGCGCCGAAGCCGGTGCGCAGCGCGAGCTCACCGACCGCGTCGCACACGACGCGCCGGGGCGGGTGGGCGGGGTAACGCTCTACGGCGATGCCGCCGATCGGGTGCCGCACCTCGTCTGCCTGGGCGTCGAGGGCGTCGAGGCGGAGCCGATCCTCCTGGGGCTCGACCAGCGCGGCGTCGCCGTGCACTCCGGCTCGGCGTGCTCGAGCGAGGCGCTCGAACCCTCACCGATCCTGGCCGCGATGGGGGTCGACGCCGATCACTCGCTGCGCGTCAGCGTCGGCTGGAGCTCGACCGCCGAGGACGTCGACGCGTTCCTCGACGCCTTCCCCGCCGTGGTCGACCGCCTGCGGGCTCTGCGGGCAGGCTGAGCCCATGGGCGTCGTGCTGATACTCGATTGCAACGACCTCGACCGCGAGGCCGAGTTCTGGGCTGCGGCGCTGCGCTACCAGGAGGTGCACCGCGACGAGCCGCACCTCGTGCTCATGCCTGAGGAGGGTGACGGCGGCGGGCTCGTGCTCCAGCTCCAGCGCGTGCCCGAGCCCAAGACGGGGAAGAACCGGCTTCATCTCGACGTCCACGTCGACGCCGTCGAGCCCGAGGTCGACCGGCTCGTCACATTGGGAGCGCGCCCCCTCGGCGAACCGACCGTCGAGAGTGGATACCGGTGGCGCGTGATGGCCGACCCCGAAGGGAACGAGTTCTGCGTGTGCGCCGCGTGCAGCGACTGAGCTAGCCCTGCGGAGCGACGAGGCCGTGGTCGAAGGCGAAGACGATGGCAGCGGCGCGGTCCCGCAGGTCGAGCTTCGTGAAGATGTGGCCGATGTGGCTCTTCACCGTGGCTTCGCTCACGAAGAGAGATTCGGCGATCTCGGTGTTGCTGGCGCCCCGGCCGATGAGGCGCAGCACGTCGCGCTCGCGTGGTGTCAGCTCCTCGATCCGCGCGGCCGCGCCATCGTCACTCGCCGGCACCGCGGACCGGTAAGTCGCGAGGACTCGCTCGGTCACGGCGGGGTCGAGCCACGCGTCGCCGGCGGCCACGGTCCGGGCGGATCGGATGAGCTCCTCCCCCGGCGCGTCCTTGAGCACGAATCCGGCGGCGCCGGCGCGGAGCGCGCCTGACAGCACTTCGTCGTCGTCGAAGGTCGTGAGCACGAGGACCGGCGGCGCGTCGCCCCCCGTGCGCAGTCTCCGTGTGGCCTCGACGCCGTCGACGTCCCTCATGCGCACGTCCATCACCACCAGATCGGGATGGAGGCGCGCCACGGCGTCCGCGACCTCACCGCCGTCACCGCACTCCCCCGCGATCTCGAAGCCCTCCTCGGGATGCAGGATCCGTTGCAGGCCCTCTCGCACGAGCTGCTGGTCGTCGACGAGCAGGACCCGGATCATGCCGTCTCGACGGCGCGTGGGAGCTCGACGTCGACGCACCACGAGTCGCCGTCGGGCCCGGCGCGGAGCTCGCCGCCCAGCAGCGTGACCCGCTCCCGCATTCCCGGCACGCCGAGGCCGCCGTCGGCGCTCGCCACCCGGGTCGGACTGGCGAGCCGGTTGCGGACGTGCAGCGAGACCATCTCGTCGGCGACACACAGCGACATGGTCGTGTGCGTGCCGGGCGCGTGCCGTACCACGTTCGACAACGACTCCTGCGCCACGCGGTAGAGCCCGAGACCGGTGGCGGCCGGAAGCGTGCAGGGATCGCCGGTCAGCTCGAAGTCGACGTCGAGGCCGGCGGCCTCGAACTCGTGCACGAGCTGCGGGATATCGGTCGCCGTCGGCATCGGCGCCGCTGTGCCCGTGCCCTCGGGCGCGAGCAGCCCGACGGTGCGGCGGATCTCGGCCAGGCTCTCCCGCCCGAGACGCTCGGCTTCGAGCAGCGCTTCCTCGGCTTCATTCGGATCGCGGCGGAGCGCCAGACGGGCTCCCGTGAGATGGAGCATCGTCACCGCCAGCGAGTGCGCGACGACGTCGTGGATCTCACGCGCGATCCGCTGTCGCTCGTAGGCGGCGGCGCGCTGGGCGAGCTCGGCCTGCGCCTTCCGCTCCTGATCGAGCAACCGGAACTGAACCTGGAATGCGTAGCCGCTCGCTCCGACCAAGCCGAACCCGAGCACCCAGACGAACGCGCCCGTGTAGCGACCGGTCAGCTCCACAGCCACCATGACTGCCGACGAAGCAAGGGTGATCGCGATGACCTCCGCCCGCGAGTCGAGGACCGCGAACCTGACCACGAGAAAGATGAGGAAGAAGGGCGCGATGTCGCCATTGACCGGGTTCACCACCAAGGCGAGCACCGCCCCGAGCACGATCAAGCTGAAGACGACCTTCGGAAGCTGTACGCCGGCGAGCTCGAGGAGCCATGGCGACGCAGCCAGGATCGCCAGCGCCAGCGGCCATTGCGGGGGCACGATCGCGTCGCGTTGGAGAGCCACTCCCGCCGCCGCGCTGAGCGGCACGACGTAGTTCGCGACCTTCATCCAGCCCGGATAGGGCAGGTCACCTGCTTCCTCGGCGGGCACCTGGTCAGCCTACGGGTGACCTCGAATCCGGGCATCCGACCCGAGTCGGGTTCGGCGCTCCCACTCGAGGTGGACGCCGAAACTCGCCGGCCGTCCGATGCCGGGCGTGCACGACTTCCATACCGTCGACCGCATGAGACGAAACGGATACCTCGAGCGCCTGCGAATGATCCCCGCCTTCCGCCACTGCAGCCGAACGCAGCTCGAGCAGGTCGCCCGGCTCGTCGACGTCGTTGAGCTCCCCGCGGGCACGGTCGAGCTCGACGGGAGGGAGCTCGTGGTCACACTCGATCCGGTGCGGGCGCTCGTGGTCGGGCGGCGGGCCGTCCCCGCCCTGCTCGAGCTGGCACCCGACCTCACGACCGGACCACCGGAGGAGGTGGAGTGGCGAGCGGGAAGCGCGGGATCGGCTCTACGGTTGCATCCGGCATGATCCCTGTGCGACGGCTCAACCACGCGGTCCTATATGTGCGCGACGCCGACCGCGCCGCCGCCTTCTACCAGGAGGCGTTCGGGTTCGAGATCGTCCAGCGCATTCCGGGCGTCGCCGCCTTCCTGAAGGCGGCGGGCACGACGAACCACCACGACCTGGGTCTCTTCTCGCTTGGGGCGAACGCGCCCGGACCCGAACGCGGCCGCGTCGGGCTGTACCACCTGGCGTGGGAGGTGCCCTCGATCCACGACCTCGCCGCCGGGCGGGAGACGCTCGCGCGCCTCGGCGCGCTCGTCGGGCAGAGCGACCACGGCGCGACGAAGTCGCTCTACGGCCGGGATCCCGACGGCAACGAGTTCGAGATCATGTGGCTCGTGCCGCGCGAGCAGTGGGGCGACCTCGAGCACGAGGCGTCGACCGATCCGCTCGACCTCGACGCCGAGCTCGCTCGCTGGGGCTGAGCCGTCGCGCTCAGCCTGTCGCCGGCTTCACCACCAGGTGCACGGTGAGATGTTGCTTCAGCGTTCCGCTGTTGGAACCTGACTGGATGCGGAACGCCTGGTCGCCGCTCGATCGGACTTCACCCGCAACCGGCAGCAGGCTCGTCAGGTCGACGGTGTTCTCGCCGCGGAACGTCGTCTTGTAGCTCTGGACCTGCAGCTGGACGCCGGGCGCGACGTTCGGAAGCTCGACCGTCTGTTGACCGGCCGTCTGCGTCCCGCGCACCCCGAGCACCACCTTCGAGCCCGTGCGCTTCTTCAGCGTGTACTCGTAGACCTGATTGGCTTGGATCCCGTTCAGCCCCAGCGCGGTCGTGGCGCGCCAGCGCGCGCCGACACCGACCGGTGCGTCGGGGAAGGGGATGGCGAGCGTCCGCAGCTGGTCGCCGAGCTGCGTGACCAGGCTCGACACCGACGAATCGAGATTCGGGGGGATGTTGAGCGTGCTGTCGACGAGCACGCCCTGCGGTGTGAGGGTCAGCTGCCCCGACAGGCCGGTGAGCCCCGAGAACGCCTGCTGGATGCGCCGGCGCTGGGACGTGGTGGCGTCGCCACCCTTCAAGATCTCGAACTTGGGATACGAGAAGTTGATCTGCAGGTTGCCTTCGGGGGTCATTGCCTGCAGCGTGGTCACCACCGTGGCCTTCGTCGGCGGCGGCTTGACGCTGGCCGACGACACGCCCGACTGCTGGACCGCGAAGGTCACCGTCATGGACGACCGTTGCGAGGTTCCCACAGGCGGCGACAGCCGGAGCTGCTCGAGCGGCGCGTTCCCGGGGGCGAGGACCTCCACCGCCGGGGTCGGGCTCGGGGTCGCCTGCGTCTCGCGAGCGACCGCCGGCTGAGCGGCGAGCGCGGGGCCGGCCGCGAGCACGGCG
>DASZGY010000156.1:0-22047 GCA_035938395.1 Acidimicrobiia bacterium | reverse complement strand
CCCACAACGCGTCGTCGCGGACGGGCTCGATGCGGACGTTGTGGAGTTGCAGCAGGTCGATATGGTCGCGGCCGAGGCGGCGCAGGGATGCTTCGACCTGCGAGCGCACCGACTCCGGGCGCCAGTCCTGGGGGCGCTCCGAGTGCCCGGGCGCGATGCGGGGCGCGTCGATGTCGTAGCCGACCTTCGTCGTGACGACCACGTCGTCGCGGCGCCCGAGGATCTCGGCCAGGATCGTCTCGCCGAATCCGTCGTCGCCGTAGACCGGCGCGGTGTCGAAGAACGTCACCCCGGCGTCGAGGGCGGCGTGCACGAGCCCGGCCTTGTCGTCGACCTTGCCCCACCAGTCCGTCGCGATCGTCCAAGCGCCGAACCCGACGTCGGAGACGACGAGCTCGCTGTTTCCAAACCGGCGGTACTGCAACTATCCCTCCTGTCGCCGTCGCAAGCTCCGGCTTTGCGGCGACGGTCGGCAAAGCCACCGTCGCCGCGCAGAGAGTAGCGGCGCGCTAGTTGAACACGATCACCGAGCGGGTGACTTCTCCCGAGCTCATCTCGTCCATGGCGGTGTTGACGCCCTCGAGCGCGATCTCGTGGGAGACGAGCTCGTCGAGCATGAGCTTTCCCTCGCGGTAGAGGTTGGCGAGCATCGGGATGTCGTGGTGCACGTTCGAGGAGCCGTAGAGGCAGCCTCGGATCTGCTTCTCCGAGAAGATCAGCCCGAGCCCGACGGGCACCGTCATCATCACGTCCATCGCAGGCACGCCCACGAGCACCGTCTGACCTCCGCGGCGCGTCATGGTGAACGCCTGGTCGATCGTCGCCTGGAGCCCGATGACCTCGAACGCGACGTCGGCGCCGCGCTGCCCGGTGAGCTCCATGACCTTGGCGATGCTGTCGTCATCACGCGCGTTCACGAGGTCAGTGGCACCGAACTTCCCGGCCGTCTGCAGCTTGCCGTCCACCATGTCGATGGCGATGATCCGCTCGGCGCCCGAGTGCTTGGCGCCTTGGATCACGTTGAGGCCGACCCCGCCGCAGCCGATCACGGCGACCGTGTCGCCTTCTCGGATGTCGGCGGTGTTCCGGGCGGCGCCGAAGCCGGTGAGGACGCCGCAGCCGATCAGTGCCGCCGCCGTCAGCGGGATGTCCTTGTCGATCTTCACCGCGCTGATGGCGGGAACGACGGTCGACTCCGTGAACGTCCCGCTGGCCGACATCTGGAGCACAGGCTGGCCGTCGCGCTGGAAGCGGGGGGTCCCGTCGAGCAGCGAGCCGGTGGCGATGGTCGGCAGGCCGACGTCACACAGGTGGCCTTGTCCGCCTTCGCAGAAGTAGCAGTCGCGGCACTGGGGGATCCACGAGATCACGACGTGGTCACCGGGCTGGAGATGCTCGACGCCTTCGCCGACTTCCTCGATCACGCCCGCCCCTTCGTGGCCGAGCACGGCCGGCAGCGGCGCGAGGAGAGTGCCGTTGCGCACCGAGAGGTCCGAGTGGCACACACCGGATGCACCGAGCCGCACCTTGACCTCGTTCGCCTTCGGCGCCTGGAGCTCGAGGTCGACGATCTCGAGTGGTGTGTCGATCGCGTTGCAGACGGCGGCCCTGGTCATCGTCGCTCCCCGCTTCCTCTTCCTCTTGACTGGTCGGTCAACGGTATCGCTCTTGACGTTCGTCCCGCTCCGCGGCACGAACGCCGTATCCGAGGACGATCGGGACGGGCAGGATCACGATGGCGGCGACGAGGGCCGCGATCGACAGGTCCACGGCGACGGCGGGGAAGTCGGTGGCGGCGGCGACGACGAAGCTCACGACGGCCACGATCAGCGCCGCGTACCCGGCCCGCTGGCCGTAGCGAACGACGCGGGCGATCCGGGCCCGGCGGGCGAGGACGGGGTCGGGGTCGCTCACCAGGAGGTCCAGCCGTTCGTCGCGAACGCGGCGTCGAGGCGGCCCGGTAGGTCGGCGAGAGCGAACTCGCGTCGGGCGAGCTCGCGATTGGCTTCGAGCAGGGCGTGATCGGGCGCCCGCAGCCAGGCGGCCACCTCGCCGGCGTCGTCCACGCTGAACACGCGCACGCCGGCGAGGATCTCGTCGAGCACGGGATACCGGTGGACGGCGAGGGGGCGGCGGGCGACGACCGACTCGATCACCGGGTTGCCGAAGCCCTCCCAGGTCGAGGGGAACGCGACGACGTCGGCGGCGGCGTAGGCGTCCACGGTGCGCCCGGCGCGACCGTGCACCACGCGGAGCGTCGTCGTCGCCATGGCCTGCGCCAGCGCCCGGTCGTAACCGTCCTCGGCCGGTCCGGTGAGCCAGTACACGACGGGGCGGTCGGGTACGAAGCCGGCGAGCGCCTCGGCGAATCGCAAACCGCCGGGCACGTTCTTGCGGGGGATTGCGCGCGTGGGCTGGAGCACGACGAGCTCGTCGGCTGCGAACCCGAGCCCGGCGCGGGCGGCGTCACGATCGCCGGTGGGGGCGTCGAAGTCGAACGTGTTGTGGATCGTGTGGGCCGTGATGCCACGCGCCGCCAGCTCGTCGCGCGAGCGGTCGTTCACGACGACGTGGAGCGCGCCGGGGAGGTCGGGCGGGAGGCCGCGGATGGCTGCGAGCTCGGCCCGCTGCCAGGGCAGGTCGTGATGGTGGAAGACGACGCGACCCGGATGGTGCGCGAGCGCGTGGGACGCCGCGAAGGATGCGTGAACGTTGATCGGGAGCGAGCAGATGTTCTCGACGACCACCAGGGCTGCGCCGTCCAGTGCCGTCGCGACCTGCTGGGCGTCCGCCGCGCCTTCCGGCGCGCCGAGAGCGATGCCGGGCAGCGCGACGTCGTCGGGACCGGGCTCGTCACAGAGCTGCCCTGCGACCCGCCGGGTCGTGAACCCGAGGGTGTGCAGGGCCCACTCCCACTTGCGCGCTTCCACGGACACGCCGTCGGTGCCCCCGAGCCGGTACGAGAGCAACACCGCCGTGCGCGCCATCGACCGGACGATACCGGTCGTCCGGGCCGTCGCATCCGGCCCGGCTCAGGGTCCGCGCTGCTCGTCCTCGTCGGGCTTCGGCGACGCGTCGGCGCCGTGCTCGTCCCCCGCCAGTCGCGCGTAGACCTGGTCCAGCTCGACGCCGAGCGTGTCGTCGGCCGAGTCGTGGGACAACACGTGCGTTTCCTTGACGTCGGGCGGTGCGACGGGCGGCACCGGTGGCAACGGCTCGGGCTGGGTCGCCGGCTGCGGCACCGGCTGCGGCGCCCGCTCCTGCTCCCGCTCGCGCTGCCGCATTCGCGCGGCGATGCGGGCCGTCCGCTCCGATCGAGGGCCCGAGGACCGGCGACGGCGTACACGGCTGCCCTGGTAGCAGACGAGGATGATCCCGAGGCCGATCACGACGTCGCCGATCGAGATCACCTCGTCGACGGGATAGGGCACCTGCAATCGGTCGCTGAGGAACGGGAGCAGGTCGTCGCCGCTCTCGGGACGGTGCTTGGCGGTGCGCTCGATGGGCACGTGGATGATCCGGCCCGAGCGGGTCGTCACCTCGTTGTCGCGGGTGGGCATCCCCTGGTTGAGCCCGATGACGAGGGCGTTGAGCGCGATGCCCACGCCGATCACCCACATCCACGAGACCCGGAGGTTGACGAAGCAGAACGCGAGCAGGAACGCATACGAAGCCATGACGAGCCCGAACCCGAGATCGTCGAGCCGGTTGGCGGGGATGTCCACAAAGGCGAGCAGGATCTGGATGGCGAGCGCGATGAGCACCATCCAGATCGACTGGATCGGGAGGCGGAACAGCTGACTGAAACTGCCCCGGGTGACGAGGACGACGACGAGAGCGACGCCACCGACGATGGCGATGGTGATCACGCCGCGCCACCGTACAACGGAGGGTCCCGACTCCCTACGATGCTCGCGGTGGCGGCGGCTTGCCGACCGTCACCGCAGGAGCCGGAGCTTGCGACGGCGACAAGGAGGATCGGTGGCGGACGTTCGCTACGAGGTCGTGGGGTCGGTCGCGCGAGTGACGATCGACCGCCCGGAGCGGCGGAACGCGATGTCGTTCGGCGTGATGGAGGGGCTGCGGGAGTCGGTCGCGGCGGCGAAGGCCGACGACGCGGTACGGGTGCTCGTCCTCACGGGCGCCGGGGAGAAGGCCTTCTGCGCCGGCGCGGACCTCGGCCGCGGCGGGATCGCGGACGGGGCATCCGCCGCGCACGAGGGTCGGGGCGTGCTCGCCGAGGTGTTCCGCGACATGTGGGCCCTGGGAAAGCCGACGATCGCACGGGTGCGCGGATATGCCCTCGCGGGCGGCTTCGGGCTCGCGCTGGCGTGCGACTTCGTGGTCGCCGCCGCCGACGCCCAGTTCGGCACGCCGGAGGTCAACGTCGGCCTGTGGCCGTACATGATCACCGTGCCGCTCGTGCGATCGATGCCACCCAAGCGCGTGCTCGAGCTCATGATGACGGGGCGCCGGGTCGACGCCGCCGAGGCCGAGCGCATCGGCTTCGTGACGCGCGTCGTGCCCGTCGACGAGCTCGACGCAGCCGTCGACGAGCTCGCCGCGACGCTGGCCTCGAAGTCGCCGCTGATCCTGCGGTGGGGCCGCGAGAGCTTCTACCGGACCCTCGACATGGATCCCGACGATGCCCTCGCCTACCTCCAGGCGATGCTCACGATCACCAGTGCCTCGGAGGACACCGCCGAGGGCGTCGCGGCCTTCGCCGAGAAGCGTGAGCCGAAATGGACCGGGCGATAGTGACGGTCGAGCAACCCGAGATTCGCTACGCCCAGAGCGGCGAGTTGTCGATCGCGTACCAGGTTGTCGGCGACGGCGAGCTCGACCTGGTCTTCGTCCCCGGCTTCATCTCGCATGCCGACCTCGCGTGGCAGGCGCCGCTCTTCTCGAAGTTCATGAGGCGCTTCGGATCGTTCGCCCGGCTGATCACGTTCGACAAGCGGGGGACGGGCCTGTCGGAGCGGACGCTCGGCTTCGGAAGCGCCGAGGACCGGATGGACGACATCCGCGCCGTGATGGACGCAGCGGGGTGCGATCGTGCCGCCCTCGTCGGGATCTCGGAAGGCGGTCCGCTGACGATTCTGTTCGCGGCGACGTATCCGGAGCGCGTGTCGGCGATGGTGCTGTGGGGCACCTTCGCCCGCGTGCAGCGGGGACCCGACTACCCGCTGGGCGTCGAGCCGGAGGCCATCGACTCGTTCATCGAAGGACTGGTCGACCGCTGGGGCACCGGCGCGGCGCTGCCGTTCTTCGTCGCCGACATGCCGAAGGACCCCGAGACGTCTGCCTTCGTGGCCCGCTACGAGCGCAGCTCGGCCACGCCGAACTTGGTGAGGGAGATCATGCATCGGAACTGCGATATCGACGTTCGTAGTGCGTTGCCGGCCGTGAACGCACCGACTCTCGTCGTGCATCGCCGTGGCGACTACGCGGTTCCCTTTGAATGCGGCGCGTATCTGGCGCGCGAGATCCAGGACGCGCACCTTCTCGAATTGCCGGGCGACTGGCACCTGAACGGTTCGGAGAGTGGCGAGGACGACGCGCTCGACGCAATCGAGGAGTTCCTGACCGGCCGGCGGCACGCACCCGCCGTGCCAGTGGACCGGGTGCTCAAGACGGTCATGTTCACCGACATCGTCGACTCGACGGCGCGCGCGGTCGCGGAAGGCGACAAGCGGTGGCATGAGCTCCTGGACGCGCACGACGCCGCCATCCGGCGCGAGCTCGGCCGGTTCCGGGGCGAAGAGGTCAAGACCACCGGGGACGGGTTCCTTGCCGCCTTCGACGGGCCCGGTCGGGCGATCAACTGCGCACAGTCGATCGCGGAGAGCTCTCGCGAGCTCGGGCTCGAGATCCGCGCTGGCGTTCACTCCGGCGAATGCGAGCTGCGGGGCGACGACCTCGCCGGGATCGCGGTGCACATCGGCGCGCGCGTCGCTTCCCTCGCGGGCCCGGGTGAGGTGCTCGTCACCGGAACCGTACGTGATCTCGTCAACGGCTCCGGCATCCACTTCGTCGACCGCGGTTGTCACGCGCTCAAGGGCGTGCCCGGCGAGTGGCAGGTGCTCGCCGTGCGAGGATGACCGCGTGACCGTGACGGGGGGCGGCGACGTCCACGACTGGGGGCCGCTGGTCGGCGAGCTCAAGGCGCGCCGCGACCGCGCCCTCGAGATGGGCGGGCCGGAGCGCGTCGAACGCCAGCATTCGCTCGGCAAGCTCACCGTGCGCGAGCGACTCGACCTCCTGCTCGACCCGGGCACGTGGGTCGAGTACGCCCTGCTCGCCGACCACATGGACGCCGGGCTCGGCGACCGCTACCTCGCCGCCGACGGCGTGGTCACCGGCGTGGGCGAGATCGACGGCCGGCCGGTTGCCACCGGGGCCTACGACTTCACAGTGATGGCCGGCTCGATGGGCCAGGTGGGCGAGCACAAGATGGCCCGTCTGCGCGAGCTGTCGATCCGCCAGCGCATCCCGTTCGTGTGGCTGCTCGACTCGGCCGGCGCCCGGATCCAATCGACGAGCGGCTCGACGTTCGCGGGCGCGGGCGCGCTGTTCCGCGAGCAGGTCGCGATGAGCGGCGTGGTGCCGATGGTGGCGGCGATGCTCGGCCACTGCGCTGCCGGCACGGCGTACATCCCGGCGCTGGCGGACTTCGTGCCGATGGTGAAGGGCACCTCGTCGATGGCGCTCGGCGGGCGTCACCTGGTGAAGGCGGCGGTCGGGGAGGACGTCACCGAGGAGGAGATGGGTGGCTCCGCCGTACACACGAAGATCTCCGGCGTCGCCGACCTCGAGGTGGCCGACGACAAGGAATGCCTCGAGATCGTCCGGAAGTACCTCTCCTTCTTCCCTTCGCACAACCGGGAGTCGCCACCGGTGCAGGAGAGCGACGATCCCGTCGACCGGCGGGTCGAGGAGCTGTACGAGATCGTGCCGACCGCACCTCGGCGGGCGTACGACATGCGCAGGGTGGTCACCGCGGTCGTCGACGACGGCGACGTGCTCTGGATCAAGCCCGAGTGGGCGAAGAACGTCGTCACCGGTCTCGCACGCGTCGGCGGGCAGCCCGTCGGGATCGTCGGGAGCCAACCGATGGTGCTCGGTGGCGCGCTCGACGTGAACGCGGCCGACAAGGTGGCGCGCTTCGTCTGGATGTGCGACGCGTTCGGGATCCCGCTCGTGTTCCTCCACGACGTGCCCGGGTTCATCGTCGGCTCGGCGGTCGAGAAGCAGGGCATCATCCGCCACGGCGCCAAGATGCTGTTCGCCGTCTCCGAGGCGACGGTCCCGAAGATCAGCGTCGTGATGCGCAAGAGCTACGGCGCCGGGTACTTCGTGATGAACGGCACCGCGTACGAGGCCGACTTCATCGTCGCGTGGCCGACGGCGGAGATCGCCGTCATGGGCCCCGACGGCGCCGTCAACATCATCCACCGCAAGACGATCGACGCCGTCCCCGAAGAGGAACGGACGCAGAAGCGCCTCGAGCTGGCCGAGGAGATCCGCCAGAACATCGACCCGTACATCGCCGTCGGGCACGCGCAGCTCGACGACGTGATCGACCCCGCCGAGACCCGCCACGCGATCTGGCGTGGCCTCCAGGTGTCCCGCGCCAAGCGCGTCGACCGCCCCTGGCGCAAGCACGGCGTCCTGCCCGTCTGACCTCCGCATCTAGGCTGCGGCGCCATGGCTGAGATTCGCGCCGAGATCGCGGCGAACGTGTGGCAGGTGGTGGCGGAAGAGGGGCAGATGGTCGCCGAGGGCGACGAGATCGTCATCCTCGAGTCCATGAAGATGGAAATCCCCGTGGTGACGGAGATCCCCGGCGTCGTGCGCGAGCTCCACGTCGAGCCCGAGCAGGTGGTGCAAGAGGGCGATCTCATCGCGATCATCGACGAGAGTTAGCTCCGCGGCGACCGAGCCTTGCGAGGGCGACAGTAGAGGACGAACCGGAGCCTGCGACGGCGACAGGAGGGCAATGATCCGTTGGGAGGTTCGCGAGCGGGTCGGGATCGCGACGATCGACCGGCCCGAGCGCAGGAACGCCCTCAACGCCGACCTGTGCACGCAGTTGCTCGCTGATCTCCAAGCCGAACCCGATCTGGGCGCGGTCGTGATCACCGGGGCCGGCGACAAGGCCTTCTGCGCCGGCGCCGACCTCGTCGTGCGGACGGAGGATGCTTCGGAGCCCGGGGGCGGTGACACGTTCAGGCCCGCGTTCGATCGGCTCGTCGACGCGATCGTCGACTACCCGGCGCCGGTGCTGGCGGCCGTCAACGGGCCTGCGATCGGCGCCGGCGTGCAGCTCGCCGTGGCGTGCGACCTCCGCATCGCCGCGTTCACCGCGACGTTCTCCATCCCCGCCGCGCGCCTCGGCGTCTTCCTGAGCCCGGCGAACGTGCAGCGGCTCGCCACGCTCGTGGGCCAGGGCGCCGCCCGCGACCTGCTTCTCACGGCGCGCACACTCGCCGCCGACGAAGCCGCCGCGGTCGGCCTCGTGCAGCGCCGGGTGCCGGACGCGCTCGTGGCCGCGCTCGCGATCGCCGAAGAGATCGCCGAGCTCGCGCCGCTCACCGTCCAGGGCCACAAGCGCGCCCTCAACCTCGTGGCGGGCGGGGTGGACGCGACTGCCCTCTCCGAGATGCGGGAGCTCGAGGCCCGCGCCTTCGCAAGCGAAGATCTCCGGGAGGGGCTCGCCGCGTTCGCCGAAAAGCGCGCGCCCCGGTTCGAGGGCCGTTAGCGGCGCTGGAGCTGCCAGATCAGGGCACCGGGCAGGCCGGCGAACGCCGCCTGCGTCGCTTCGGGGATGAACTGCGCCGCCATCCCCTGCATGCCGGCCTCGTCCGGGCCGAAGCGCGGCTCGAGGCAGCGGACGACTTCGAGCCCGGCGGCGCCGAACGCGTCGAGGTACTCGCCGTGAAGGTGGACGTGCTCGCGGACGAACGCGAGGCCGCCGTCAACCGACTCGAAGAGCGCTTGTCCTCCTGCGACCGACATCACCGGGTGGAGGTCCGACACCACGATGCTCCCGCCCGGGCGCACGACGCGGGCGAGCTCGGCAACGGGCGGAGTTACGAGCTCGATGTGGCCGAGCGCGAGCGCGCACACCGCGAGATCGAACTCGCCGGCGTCGACCGGGAGTGCGTGCAGATCGCCTTCGAGGAAGCGAGCGTTCGGAACGTGGGCGCGCGCGAGTTCCAGCATCTCCGGTGACCCGTCGACACCGGTCACGTCGTGGCCGCGCTCGGCCAGATGACCGCTGTGCCGGCCGGTCCCGCACGCGACGTCCAGCGCCCGTCCGACGGGGAGCTCGTCGATCAGCGCCCAGACCACCGGCTGCTCGACGCTGATCAACGGATTGCCGGCGCGGTCGTACGTCGCCGCCCAGCGCGCGTACCCGCGGCGCGCGTCGAGCTCGGGGACGTCCGTGCCGAGCCCGAAGGTCGACTCTTCGTCCGTGCCGACCATGCGCCGCACCTCGGCGATGCGCTTCTCGGCCGTCTCGTCGTCACCTTCGACGAGGTGACGGAACAGCGCGAGGCCCTCGACCGAGACGAGGAACTCGCGGAGGCGCACGTGTCGAGCCACTCGTTTCCTCCTTGGTCGCCGTCGCTGGCTCCGGCTTTGCGGTGCCGGTTGGCAAAGCCACCGTCACCGCGGACGGTACCGGCGAGGTCCACGGCGCGCGTGTGAGAATTCGGCTCCGGCCCGAGCCGGCCGAGAAGGGGGTCCATCATGAGCCGCAAGTTCTCGATCCGCCCCGGAATCACGTTCAAAGGGAGGCAGTTCAAGGGCCTGCGAGGGTGGGCGGGAAAGCCCTCCCACCCGCCGCTCACCGACGTCCCGGTGGGGGCCTACGTGCTCGTCGCGGTGTTCGACGTGATCTCCCGGATCGCGGGCAACGACTCGACTGTCGGGCGCGACTTCTTCATCTCCGGCACGCACGTGATCATCGCCGGTGCGATCGTGTCACTCGGGGCGGCGCTGACGGGCTTCTGGGACTGGTGGAAGTCGACGGAGCCGGGGAACCAGGCCCGTCGTACCGCCAACTGGCACATGACCGTCATGCTCACGGTGACAGGCATCGTGATCGTCGACATCATCATCCGACTCGCCCAGTGGGGCAACAACGAAGCGACGTCGACACTCGTGATGATCCTGTCGATCATCGTCGGCGCGCTGACCGCGTTCGGCGCGACGTACGGTGGGTCACTTGCCTTCGACTACGGCTTCAACGTGGAGACGTCGGGCGATCACCCGGTGTGGCACGAGTCCGAGGTCGACGTGTTCCCCGGCCAGAAGTAGCGGCGTCGGCGCGCGCGCCGGCACGCGTCAGTAGTTGTTGGGCAGGACGCGCTCGAGGTACGTGTAGAAGACGAACAGCACAACGAGGAACGGGATCACGCCCACGAACCAGGTCGTCCAGCGCGGGTAGCGGTGGAAGAGGAGCCACCACAGCGCGCCGACGGCCGCCCCGATCAGGCCCCAGATGAGCACCGGCGCGCGTGACTCGTCACCGCCGGAGAGGCCGGCGTCGAGGACGAGCTTCGTCCGGCCGGGGCCGGGAAGGGGCTGCTGCTTGTTCGTGGCGCTCAGCTTCGCCTTGACGACGAGTCGCTCCGTCGCCTGGTACTTGGGCTCGCACGTCGTGAGCGTGAGCGTCGCCAGCGGCTGACCCGTGGCCGGGTCGATCGTCGGGTCGAGGACTTCGGTCTGGCTGGGTTTGACCGCGAACGGGTCGTCGCTGAGGACGTACTCCCACGTTCCCGTCAGCGTTCGTACCGAGATCTTGTCGCCTTGGGCGAGCTGGTCGAGATCTCCGAACGGCGCGCCGTACGTCGTGCGGTGCCCGGCGATTGCGGCGTTCCCCAGCTGACCCGGGAGTGGGGAGCCGGTGTAGTGGCCGGGTCCTTTGCGCAGATCGGGGACGGACGTGCCCTCCACCACCACCTTGTCGACGCCGATCTTGTCGATCTTGATCACGCCGACCGGGTCACCATCGGCCGGCGCGGGAGAGAGCGCCGCGGGCGCGGTCGTAGCGGTCGGCGCAGTCGTCGACGTTGCACCCGAGGTTGTCGTCGCGCTCTGCGACCCCTGACGGGCCAGGTCGCGGTTGAACTGGCTCTTGAGGTCGGATTGTGCGCGCGCTTCGTAGATGCCGGTGCCCCACAACTGGTAAGCGACGAACAGGAGGATCAGCAGCCCGACCGTGATGAGGACTCGGCCGACCGCCCCGATCACGGTGCGCACGGGGCGAGAGGCTACTTCGGGGCTTTTGCCTGATTCGGTGCCCCGAGAACGGTTCGCCCAGGTCAGAGGCCGCTTCGTACACTCATCGTGCCTTGAAGCAGCTACCCGGGGTGAAGCCCGTGGAGGCTTGCGTGCCGCTCGTCGTTCGCCTGCGTTCCGCCGTCTGCCTCCTGGGTCGGTTCCCGGCCCTGGCTGGCGTCGACCTCGATGTCGAGGCGGGCGAAGTCGTGCTGCTGTCCGGTGCGAACGGCTCCGGGAAGACGACGCTGTTGCGTGTCCTCGCCGGGCTGCATCCGCTGCACTCGGGCACGGGCGTCGTGCTCGGGCACGACCTGTCGATCGACCGGAGCGGCGCGCGACGCGCGATCGGACTTCTCGGGCACGAGACGGGCTGTTACGACGACCTCACGGTGCGCGAGAACCTCCGCTTCGCGGCGCGCGCCGCCGGCAACGACGCCGCCGCGTCCGACACTGTCCTCGAGCGCGTCGGACTCACCGCGCAGCGCGACGTCGCACACGGTCGCCTCTCAGCAGGGCAACGCCGCCGGCTCGCGCTCGCCGTGGCTCTGGCGCGCGACCCGCGGCTGCTGCTCCTCGACGAGCCGCACGCCGGCCTCGACTCCGCCGGCCGCGCCGTGCTCGACGCGGTGGTGGCGGCCGCCCCCGCCGAGGACCGCACCGTGATCCTCGCCTCCCACGAGCTCGACCGGACCCGCGCCCTCGCCGGCCGGGAGGTCGTCCTCGCCGGCGGCGTCGCCCACTTCGGCGTTGCCGAACCGCCCACGATGCCGTCGAGCGACGCCACGACAGAAGAAGAAGAAGAGGTGCGGGCGGGATGAACCTCTGGCGGGAGGCGATGCTCGTCGCGGGCAAGGACCTGCGCATCGAGGCCCGCTCGCGCGTGACGCTGTACCAGGTGCTCCCGTTCGGGCTGATCGTCGTCCTCCTGTTCGCGTTCGCGCTCGACCCCAGCCGCGGCGTGCTCGCCCGCGTCGCGCCCGGCCTGTTCTGGGTGGCGGTGCTGCTGGCGGCGCTGCTGGCGGTGTCGCGCTCCTTCCAGGTCGAGACCGAGAACGCCGCCCGCGACGCCCTCCGCCTCTCCGGTCTCGACCCGGCGGCGGTGTTCCTCGGCAAGGCGGGCGCGATCGCAGTGCAGCTGGCGGTGCTCGAGGTCGCGCTCGGCGCCGGCGTCGCCCTCCTCTACGACGTCGAGCTGCGCTCGCTCGGGTTGCTCGTGGCGGCGGCGGTGGCCGCGACGGCCGGCGTGGCCGCCACCGGTACCCTCTACGGCGTTCTGGCTGCAGGTTTGCGCGTGCGCGAGACGCTCGTCCCGTTACTGCTGCTCCCCGTGGTGGCTCCGGTGATGCTCGGCGCCACCCGGGCCTGGGAGGCGGGGCTCGGCCGCGCTACCTCCGACGGCTGGCCGTGGGTCGCGCTGCTGGCGCTGTTCGCAACGCTGTACACGTCGATCGGGATGCTGGCCTTCGGGTCGCTCCTGGAGGAAGCATGAGAGAGGACGCGTTGCTGAACCGGCGGGTCGCCACCGTCGTCGGGTGGTCGGCGCTCGCGTCGCTGGCCGTCCTCGCCGTCCTGGGTCTCTGGGTCGCGCCTCCCGACGCCGTGCAACGCGACGCGCAGCGGCTCATGTACCTGCACGTGCCGGCGGCGTGGCTCGCCTACCTCGCGTTCGGAGTCACCGCGCTGGGCTCGGCGTTGTACCTGTGGCGGCGCACGCGCTCACCGGTCTGGGATCGCATCGCCGGCGCGTCGGCGGAGATCGGCGTCGTGTTCACCGCGCTGACGCTCGTGCTCGGCTCGCTGTGGGGTCGTCCCGTCTGGGGCATCTGGTGGGCGTGGGACGCCCGGCTCGTGACGACCGCTGTCCTCTTCTTCCTCTACGTCGGCTACCTCGCCCTTCGCCGCATCCCCGGTCCCGGTCGCGCCACCCGCTGCGCGATCGCGGCGCTCATCGCGTTCGTCGACGTGCCCATCGTGCACTTCTCGGTCGACTGGTGGCGCACGCTGCACCAGGAGGGGACCGTCTTCAACGACGAGCTCAAGGCGCAGATCCACGGCAGCATGGCCTTCACCTTGTTCTGGGGCGTGCTCGCGTTCACGCTCGTCTTCGTATACCTCCTCGACAAGCGGTACCGCCTCGAGGCGCTCGAGGAAGGCCGCGAGGAGCGCGAGCTCGAGCAGGCCATCGCCGAGCGGGTCGCGTCCGGCGACGCCGGGCCGGGCGAGCTCGTCGACTCGGGATCACCCCGATGAGGCGGCCATGACCGACGCCGGCTACGTCGTCACCGGTTGGGTGCTCACGGCCGTCGTGCTCGCCGGGTACTGGGCGTCGATCGCACGGCGCACGCGCCGGGCCCGGCGCACGTTGCCTCCGGGCAAGAGCCCGGTTCCGCCGGGCGAGAGCCCCGAGCCGTGACCGTCACCGACACTGCACCGCCGGTGCCACCGCCGGCGCCTGGGTCGCCGGCGAGCTCCCGCAGGAAGCGACGCGCGATCATCGCCGCCGCCGTCTGCGGTGCTGCGATCGTGGCGATCATCGTGCTCGCGGTCGCCCTGTCTCAGAACGTCGTCTTCTTCCGCACGGTTTCCGAGGCCGTCGCGCACCGCCCGAGTGAACAGGGAGCTCGCCTGCGGGTCGCGGGCGCGGTGGTGCCGGGCACGATCGCCGAGACCGCGAAGGGTGTCCGCTTCGACATGACCGACGGCAAGAAGACGATCCCGATCGTGCACAGCGGTGACGCGCCCGGGCTGTTCAAGGACGGCGCGCCGGTCGTGTGCGAGGGCCGGTGGAGCAAGGGCGCGGCGTTCGACTCCGACCGGATCCTGATCAAGCACGGCAACCAGTACAAGCCCCCGAAGGTCGACACCACCGGGCCCCGATCGTGAAAGCGACGCTCGGTGTGCTCGCGCTGGCGCTCGGCGCCAGCGGCGCGCTCTTGGGTGTCGGCACGCTGGCCGTCGGGCTGACCCGCCACGACGACCGCCTCCTCCGGGTCGGACGCCGGTACGTGTTCGTCGTGCTCGCGGCGGCGGTGCTCGCGGCGGGGGTCATGGAGTGGGCGCTGATCACGCACGACTTCTCGCTCCAGTACGTCGCCGACAACAACGCCCTCGCGACACCGCTCCTCTTCACGATCACGGGTCTGTGGGCCGCGCTCGAGGGTTCGATCCTGCTCTGGACGTTGGTGCTGGGCGGGTACCTGGCGTTCACCGCGCACAAGTTCCGCAACCGCGCGACCGACCCGCTCGTCGCCTGGGCGCTGCTGGTCGGGCTCGTCGTGGCGCTCTTCTTCTTCGTGCTGACGCTCGGTCCGGCGAACCCGTTCAAGACCTTGGCGACCGCGCCCGCCGACGGGCGGGGCCCGAACCCCCTGCTGCAGAACCATCCGCTGATGGCCTTCCACCCGCCGATGCTCTACCTCGGCTACGTCGGCTTCACCGTGCCGTTCTCGTTCGCGATCGCGTCGCTCGTCACGGGCCGCTTCGGCGAGGGCTGGCTGGCCGAGACCCGCCGGGCAACTCTCGTCGCCTGGGGGTTCCTCACCATCGGCATCATCCTCGGCGCGTGGTGGAGCTACGAGGTGCTCGGTTGGGGCGGGTACTGGGCCTGGGACCCGGTCGAGAACGCGTCGTTGCTGCCGTGGCTCACCGCGACTGCGTTCATCCATTCGGTGATCGTGCAGGAACGCCGCGGCATGCTGCGCGTCTGGAATCTTTCGCTCGTGATCGCCACGTTCTGCCTGACGATCCTCGGGACGTTCCTCACCCGGTCCGGCATCCTGAACTCGGTCCATTCGTTCACGCAGTCGGCGATCGGTCCCACGCTGCTGGTATTCCTCGGGCTCGTCGCCGCCACCGGGATCGGTCTCATCGCGTGGCGAGGCGACCGCCTGAGAACGCCCGGTCGTATCGATTCACCCGTGTCGCGCGAATCGGCGTTCCTCGCCAACAACCTCCTGTTCGCCGCGCTCGCGTTCGTCGTGCTGCTCGGCACCGTGTACCCGCTGATCGCCGAGGCGCTCCAGAACAAGCAGCTCTCGGTAGGCGAGCCCTATTTCAACCGGATGACGACGCCGCTCGGCATCGCGCTGCTGTTCCTGATGGCGGTGGCGCCGGCGCTGCCGTGGCGGCAGACCAGCCGCGAGGTGCTGCGTGACCGGCTCCTCGTCTCCGCATGGGCGGGAGCGCTGGCGATGGTCGTCGCGGTCGCGCTCGGCGCCAGGGAGCTCGCGCAGGTGCTCGCGTTCGGGCTCGGCGCGTTCGCGGTGGCCGGGATCGCGCGTCAATACATCATCGGCCTCCGGGGCCGGCGCCGGGCGACGGGCGAGGCGTGGCCCGTCGCGCTGGTGCGCATGGTGCGCGGCAACGCGCGCCTGTACGGCGGCCTCGTCGTCCACGTCGGCGTGGTCATCATCGCGGTCGCGATCGCGTCGTCGTCGGCGTACTCGACCAAGCGCGAGGTGCGACTCACCTCCGGCCAGTCGGCGACGGTGCGCGGCTACACGCTGACGTACACCGGCTCGCACACGAACCGCAGCGGGCAGAAGAACACCGTGACGGCGGACGTTCGCATCCGTCGCGGCGGGGACGATCTGGGCACGTACGCGCCGGCGATCTCGACGTTCCCGAACGCGTCGGAGGGCATCGGGACGCCGTCGGTGCGGACCGGCCTGCGCGAAGACGTCTACCTGACGCTCATCTCGTCGCCGAATCAACAGGGCCGGGTCATCATCGGCGTCGCCGTCAACCCGATGGTGCTGTGGCTGTGGGTCGGTGGCGGCGTCATGGCCATCGGTACCGCGGTCGCGCTCTCGCCGTCGCTGCGGCGCCGGACGCGAAGGGTGGAGGAGCCGGCGCCGGTTGCGCCGCCGACGCTCGAGCCGGAGAAGGTGCCGGTGTGAAGCACCGCGCCCGCTGGATCGCCCTCGCCGCCGGGCTCGTCGTCACCGTGTTCGCGGTCGTTCTGGCGACCCAGGTCGGGACCGACCCGCGCGCCGACGCGAACAAGAGCCACCTGCTCGGCGCCAACGCGCCGTCCGTCGACCTCCCGACGCTCGACGGTGCCCGGCTCCGGACGAGCGACCTCGCCGGCAAGGTCGTGATCGTGAACTTCTGGAACTCGTGGTGCATCCCCTGCCAGGAGGAGCACCGGGCGCTGGCCGACTTCTACGGCCGTCACGCCGGCGACCCGGGCTTCGTCATGGTCGGCATCGTGCGCGACGACACCGACGACGCGGTCCGCCGCTACGTCGCCAACGAAGGCGTCCCGTACCCGGTGGCGCTCGATCCCGGCGCGCGCGCATCGCTGGAGTTCGGGACGCGCGGCCAGCCCGAGACCTATGCGATCTCGCCCGACGGCGTCATCACGGGGACACGCTTCGGGCCGTCGAGCGTGGCCAACCTCGAGCAGCTCTTGGCGGCGGCGCGGGGACAGCGGTGAGCCGTCGCGCCGTGGCGTGGGTCGCGCTGGCGGCGGTGGTCGTGGTCACGCTGGCGATCGTCGCTTGGCCCAGCGGCGGCAAGCCGTCCCAGGCCCAGCGGGTGCAGTCGGTCAGCTCTGAGCTGCGCTGCCCCGACTGCGAGAGCCAGTCGATCGCGCAGAGCTCGACCGAGACCGCCCGCGCCGCCCGGGCCGACATCCGCACGCGCGTCGCGGCCGGTCAGAGCGACGCCGAGATCCGCCAGGCGTACATCGACAAGTTCGGCCCGTCGATCCTGCTCAAGCCCGAGAGCGGCGGGCTCGGAATCCTCGTCTGGGGCCTGCCGGCCGCCGCGCTCGTGCTCGGAGCGGGCGGCCTCGTACTGGCGCTGCGACGCTGGCGACGGGAGCCACACCTGCACCCGACGGACGCCGATCGCGAGCTGGTGCAGAGCGCCCGACCACGGTGATGGCGGCTTTGCCGACCTTCGCCGCAGGAGCCGCAGCTTGCGACAGCGACCAATGAGTGAAATGAGCACGCGCCTCGACCCCGACGACCGGAGTGAGCTCGAGCGCGAGCGCGACTTCCTGCTGAAGTCGCTCGACGACCTCGAGACCGAACGCGCCGCCGGCAACATCGACGACGCCTCGTACACCGACCTTCACGACGACTACACGGCCCGCGCCGCCGCCGCCATCCGCGCCCTCCGCGACGGCGTCGACGCCCGGCCCGCGCCGCCGGCAGTGCCGTGGCGGCGCCGCGGTCTGGTGGTCGCCGGCATCGTCGCGTTCGCGGTGCTGGCGGCCGTGTCCCTGGCTGCCGCGCTCGGCGCCCGCCTTCCCGGGCAGACGTCGTCCGGGAACGCGCCGCAGGCCGCGCCGAGCAGCGGGGAACGGAAGGCCCGGCTGCAAGCAGCGGCCGACAAGACCCCGAACGACCCGCAGCCGCGCCTCGCGCTCGCCCGGTTCCTCGAAGAGACGGGCGACACGGTGGGGTCGCTCAAGCAGTACGACAAAGCCGTCGAGATCGCGCCCGAGAACCCCGATGCGCTGGCGAATGCAGGCCGGTTGCGCTTCATCGTCGCCGGTCAAGTTCCGAGCCCGGACGCGCAGAAGCAGCTGGTCACGAGCGCACGCAGCCTCCTCGATCGCGCGGTGCAAGCCGATCCCAACCAAGCCGACGCGCACTACTACCGGGGGGTGCTGCTCCTCGACGGCTTCAACGAGGCGGACGGAGCCATCTCCGAGTTCCAGCGCTATCTCGTGCTCGCTCCGGACGGCCAGTTCGCGACGCAGGCCCGTAACGCGCTCGCGACGGCGGTCGAGCAGCCCTCCGGCTCGGGTAGCGTTCCTTCGACGACTGCACCCTGAGAGACCAGACGAGGAGCTTCGGTGGCCGAAACCCCCGCGAACGAGATCGACGAGGGCGCGATCTACCGGGCGACGATTCACACCGACCGGGGCACGATCGTGATGGAGCTCGATCCGCAGATGGCGCCGAAGAGCGTGAACAACTTCGTGTCGCTCGCCCGTCAGGGCTACTACGACGGGCTCACGTTCCACCGTGTCGTGCCCGAGTTCGTGATCCAGGGCGGCGACCCAGACGGCACCGGGCGCGGCGGTCCCGGTTATCAGTTCGCCGACGAGCCCGTGCGCGGCGACTACACCCTCGGCGCCGTCGCCATGGCCAACGCCGGCCCCGACACCAACGGATCGCAGTTCTTCGTGTGCATCGACGACTGCACCAAGAAGCTGCAGAAGAACTACAACCTCTTCGGGTACGTCGTCGACGGGATCGACGTCGCCCAGCAGACACAGGTCGGCGACGTGATGCAGTCCGTCACCATCGAAGAGACCCCCCGCGACTGACCAGGCATGTGACCTCGTGATGGACGCCGGGCTCTTCGGTCCCGACAGCATGGCGTGGCGGCTGCACGCGGACCCGTCGATGCTGGTGGGCGCGATGCGCGCCCTGCTCGTCCAGGCGCTCGAGCCGCGAGCGATGGCCGGAGTGGTCCAGCACAGCGACTACAAGGCCGACCCGTGGGGCCGTCTGAACCGCACGATCCGCTTCGTGCTCCACACGACCTACGGCGATACCCGCACGGCCGAGGCGGCGTGCGCGGCCGTTCGCCGGATCCACGATGGCGTGCACGGCGTGGACGACGTCACCGGCCGCGCCTACTCGGCCCACGATCCCGACCTGCTGCTCTGGATCCACGCGGTCGAGGTCCACTCGGCGGTGTTCGCGTACCGCAGCTACGCCGGCCGTCTCGCCGACGAGGACGCCGACCGGTACGTCATCGAGATGGTGCGCGTCTCCGAGCTCCTCGGGCTGCCGTCCGCGACGGCGCCACGGTCGCTGGGGGAGTTGCGCGAGTACCTCCGGGGCGTCGACGGGCTCCAGCTCACCCCGGGCGCCCGCGAGAGCATGCGGCTGATCATGGCGCCGCCGATGCCGTTGCCACTGCGTCCGCTGTGGGTGTTCCCGGCGAGCGCGGCCGTCGCGTCCCTGCCCCGTTTCGCGCGCCGGATGTACGGGCTGCCGTGGTTCGAGCCGGCGTCGCTGTCGGTCCGGGCGGCCATGTTCGGGCTCACGCGGTTCCTCAACGTGCTACCGATCGAGGCGCCCGAGATCCGCGAGGCGAAGACCCGGCTCGCGGCCGCCGCCTGATCAGTTCGCGGCCGCCGTGTCCACGAGGCCGTAGCGGCGGCGGATCGCGCGGTCGGCCGTCCCGAACAGGAGCGCGTCGACCAGGATCCCGATGATCAAGATGACGATCATCACCGCGATGACGCCGGCAGAGTCGGAGAGCTGCCGGTTGGCGTCGAGCTGCTGCCCGAGCGAGAACTGCCCGGGGATGAGGACGATGAGCTCGCCGGCGAGGAGGCTCCGCCACGCGAACGCCCATCCCTGCTTCAGCCCGGCCACGAACGACGGGAGCGCGGCGGGCAGGATCACGTAACGGAACAGCTTCCAGCGCCGAGCCCCGAGCACCGTCCCGGCCCGCAACAGGATCGGCTGGATGTGGTCGATACCGCTGATGAGCCCGTTGGCGATCGACGGAGCGGCGCCGAGCACGACGACGAAGAAGATCGCACCCTCACCCAGCTTGAACAGCAGGATTGCGAGTGGGAACCACGCAACCGACGGCATCGTTTGCAACCCAGTGATGAGCGAGCCGATCGCCGACCGCAGCACCCGGTTTCGGGCGACGAGCGCGCCCACGATCGTGCCGATCACGAGCGCGAACGCGAAGCCCTTGAACCCGCGCTGGAGCGTCGTCCACGCCGCGTCCATGTTGGTGCTGAAGTTCGCCACGAACGAGTCCCACACCGCGCGTGGGCCCGGGAGCACGTACTCGGGCTTCCAGCCGCTCCACACGACGAGTTGCCAGACGATCAGCACGATCGCGACCGCCAGCAGCTTCGGCCACGCCGCGGCCCAGATGCGCGCGGCGCGGCTGCGGCGCGACGGGAGCGCGGTCTCGAGATGATCGAGACCTGACAGCTCGCGGTCGAGCAAGGCCGTTCGGTTGGCGTCGCCGTTCTCAGTCGTCGCCATGGCGGCGCACCTCCTCCCGCAGCTCGTTCGTGATGACGGACGCGAGGTCGGCCACCGGGTGCGATTCGATGCGCCGGGGACGCGGGATCACGACCGGGAACTCGGTGACTACCCGGCCGGGGCGGCTCGAGAGCAGCACGACCCGGTCACCGAGGCGGACGGCCTCGCGGACGTTGTGGGTGACGAAAAGGATCGTGAGCCCCTGCTCGCGCCACAGCCGCTCGATCTCGTCGTGCAGGAGGTCGCGGGTCATCGCGTCGAGCGCGCCGAACGGCTCGTCCATGAGCAGGATGTCGGCGCCCTGTGCCAGCGCGCGGGCCAGCTGCACCCGTTGGCGCATCCCACCGGAGAGCTCGTGCGGGAGCTTGCGCTCGAACCCTTCGAGGTGGACGACCTGCAGCAGCTCGCGCACCCGGGCGCGTCGCTGCGCCTTCGGTACCCCCTGGAGCTTGAGCGCGAGCTCGACGTTGCCCTGCGCGGTGAGCCACGGGAAGAGCGCCGCCTCCTGGAACATGAGCGTCGTGCCGCCGTGGACTTCGACCGTGCCGGAGGTGGGGGAGTCGAGGCCGGCGACGAGACTCAGCAGCGTGCTCTTGCCGCAGCCGGACGCGCCCAGCAGGCAGACGAACTCGCCGGCACGGACGTCCAGCGACACGCGGTCGAGCGCGGGGACGGCGTCACCGGCGTGGCCGTAGACCTTGCTGGCGCCGCGCACGATGATCGGCGCGCCGGAGCCGGCTTCGGGCGGGGGGACCTCCGAAGCCGGCTCGTCGACGCGAGGGCGTTCGATTGCTCGTGATCGCGTCATGACTTGACCGTCGTTTCTCCTTGCGTCGTGAGCACCTGGTTCAGAAGCTTCAGGTTGTAGATGCCCTTGAGGTCGACCGCCTTCAGCAGCCCCGCCGCCTCGGCGTCCTTCGCCGACTTGCGTAGCGACGTGGCGATCGGGTCGTTCGTGAACGTGAGGTTCTTGAACGACGCCGCGATCACGTCGGCCGCGAGTGGCTTGCCGGTTGCGTTGTTGATGCCCTGGCCGACGAGGTTCTGGGCCTTGGCGGGGTCGCTCTTGATGAGGTCGTTCGCCGCCACCTGACCCTCGAGGAGCCGCTTCACGGCGTCGGGGTGGTCCTTGAGGAACTGGGTGCGGACGATGAGCTGGGTCGTCACGTACTGGCCCTTCGGCCACAGGGTGCTCTCGTCGACGAGGACCTTGCCTCCACCCTCCTGCACCAGACGCGTGGCCCACGGCTCGGGCACCCACGCGCCCGCCAGCTGGCCCTGCTTGAAGAGGTCGAGGGTCTGGGCGTTCTCCTGGGGCACGATCGAGACGTCGCCGCCGCCGGCGTTGTCGGTCTTCAGGCCCTTCTTCTTCAGCCACGTGCGCAGGGCGACGTCCTGGGTGTTCCCCAGCTGCGGCGACGCGACCTGCTTGCCCTTGAGGTTCTTGGCGCTCCCGATGCTCGGCTGCACGACCAGGAACGCACCGCCCGACGTCGCGCCCGAGATGATCCGGATCGCCTCGCCGCCGGACTGCGCGTACGCGTTGATGGCGGGGTTCGGACCGATGTAGGTGGCGTCCAGCGCGCCCGAGTTCAGCGCCTCGACCGCCTGGGGACCGGCGTTGAACGTGCTCGTCTCGAGCTTCACGTTGTTGCCGAGCTTCTCCTGGAAGATGCCGCCCTCGACGCCGACGATCGCCGACGCGTGGGTGACGTTGGGGAAGTAGCCGAGCCGGAGCGTGACGTTGCCCTGCTTCGGCGCCGCCCCCGCGCCG
>DASZGY010000155.1:0-22772 GCA_035938395.1 Acidimicrobiia bacterium | reverse complement strand
GACCACATGACGGCGAACATCGCCAGCTCCACGTCGGTCGGGTCACGCCCGAGCAGCTCGACGACCGACGCGAGCTCGTCGTCGGTCAGTCCGAGCTGACGGTGGAGCGGCTCCATGTGGCCAGGGTATCGGCGGTCTCCGTGCCCGAAATGGAGCTGTGTTCAATTCCGAAATAGACTGCACGGGAAATCATAAAAGAAGGGGTCGCCAAATGGCTGCAGCTCGCAAGAGCACGATGACCGCCGAGCACAAGCGAGCGCTGGCCCAGGGCCGGGCCGAGGGGCGCGCCGTGCGCGCCTACCTCGAGGCGCTCGACCAGAACCGTCCTCGGCGCGGCCGCCCCCGAACGCCGGCGTCGATCGAGAAGCGCCTGAAGGCCGTCGAATCCGAGCTCGCCGACGCCGCCCCGCTCCACCGCCTGCAGCTTGTCCAGGAGCGCATGGATCTGGAGCGCGAGCTCGACCGGTTCGACGCCGCCGACGACCTCACCGGCCTCGAGCGCGATTTCGTGAAGGTGGCCAAGGGCTACGCCGAGCGCAAGGGCATCTCGTACGCAGCGTGGCGCGAGCTCGGCATCTCTCCCGAGGTGCTCCGCAAAGCGGGTATTTCGCGCGGGAGCTAGGCGACAGCGGCGCCCTCGGCGGCGCTCGCGAGAAGCGACCGGAGCAGCACGACACCGTCCGTGGAGCCGAGAAGGGCGTCGGAGGCACGCTCCGGGTGCGGCATGAGCCCGACGACGTTGCGCTGATCGCTGCAGACCCCGGCGATGTCATCCAGGCTGCCGTTCGGATTGCATACGTAGCGCAGCACGACGCGGTCGTCGTCGCGCAGGCGGCGGCGCATCGTCTCGTCGCACACGTAGTTGCCCTCGAAGTGGTTGATGGGCAGGCGAAGCACGTCGCCGGGCGCGGCCAGTGCGGTGAGCGACGATCGGCTGGTCTCGACCCGGCAGTCGACCGTCTCGCACAGGAAGGTCAGGCCGGCGTTCTTCTGGAGTGCGCCGGGCAGCAAGCCGGCTTCGGTGAGCACCTGGAAGCCGTTGCAGATGCCGACCACCGGGCCGCCTGCCGCCGCGAACCGCGCCACCGCGTCCATCACCGGCGAGAAGCGTGCGATGGCTCCGGTGCGCAGGTAGTCGCCGTGGGCGAACCCGCCGGGAACGACCACGGCGTCGGCCCCGCGCAGCTCGGCCTCGGCGTGCCAGAGCATCTCGGGGGTCCCGCCGAGGTGCTCGACCGCCCACGCCACGTCGAGCTCGCAATTCGTGCCCGGGAACTGGACGATGCCGATCCGCGCGCTCACGTCGATGGTTGCTGGTCGCCGTCGCGAGCTCCGGCTCCTGCGGCGCCGGTCGGCGAAGCCGCCGTCGCCGCGGAAACCGGCTCGCTGAGCTCGATCTCGTACGCCTCGATGACGGGGTTGGCGAGCAACCGGCGACACATCTCGTCGACCTGCGCCAGCGCCGCGGCCTCGTCGGATGCATCGACGAGGAGCCTGATGCTCTTGCCGACGCGCACGTGCGAGACATTGTCGTAGCCGAGCGCGGGCAACGAACGCTCGACCGTCGCGCCCTGCGGGTCGGCGATCCCGGGAAGATGCGTGATCTCGACGCGCGCCTCGTACTTCATGGGGTCAATCGTACCGGCGGTCTTCCTCGGAACTCGGTCCTTCCGGCTGGTGCCATTCGTCGAAGCTGCGCCCCGTCAGCAGCTCGTACGCCTCGACGTAGCGCGAGCGTGTGCCGTCGATCACGGCGCCCGGCAGGCGCGGCGCCGGCGGAGTGTGGTCCCAGTCGGTGCCGAGGTAGTAGTCGCGCACGTACTGCTTGTCGAAGCTCGGTGGCGAGGTGCCGATGCGGTAGTCGTCGGCGGGCCAGTAGCGAGAGGAGTCCGGGGTGAGCATCTCGTCGATGACGAGGAGCTCGCCGTCGATCGTGCCGAACTCGAGCTTCGTGTCGGCGAGGATGAGCCCACGCTGCTCCGCCAGCCCGGCGCCGAAGCCGTAGACGCGCAGCGTGATGTCGCGAATCCGCTCGAGCAGCTCGCCGCCGACCAACTCGGTGGCAGCACTGTCGGTGAGCGGCTCGTCGTGGCCGGACTCGGCCTTCGTCGTGGCCGTGAAGATCGGCTCCGGCAGACGCTCGGCCTGCCGGAGTCCGGCCGGCATCGCCTGCCCGTACACCGTTCCCCGTTCCTCGTACTCGGACCACGCCGAGCCGAACAGGTAGCCCCGGCCGATGCACTCGAGCCGGACGGGTTGCGTCGCGCGCACGAGCATCGCCCGCCCGGCGACGTCAGACCCGGCCGTTTCGGGAAAATCCGTCGGGTCCGAGGAGATCAGGTGGTTGGGGGCGAGATCGGCGGTCGACTCGAACCAGAACGTCGAGATCGCGGTGAGCGCCCGGCCCTTGTCGGGCACGAGGTCGTCGAGGACGACGTCGAACACCGAGATGCGGTCGGACGCGACGATCAACATGCGTTCGTGGTCCACGTCGTAGAGATCGCGGACCTTGCCCGTATACGCGTGCGGTAGAGCGATGCCGGTCAAGGCGGCTACGCGAGCGCGTCGACAGCGCGGCCGGCGTGAGCGAGAGCACGGCCGAGCTCGAAGCACTCGTCGAGACGCTCGGGCGAGAGCGAGTCGAGCACGTCCGGGTCTTCCGCGAGCACGGATCGGAACGGACGCCGCTCCTCCCACGTGCGCGTGGCGGCGCGCTGCACGATCCGGTACGCCTCGTCACGAGTGCGGCCGGCATCGACCAGCGCGAGCAGCACCGGCTGGCTGAACACGAGCCCGTACGACGAGTCGAGGTTCTCGAGCATGCGGTTGGGATGCACGCGCATTCCCCGGACGATCGTCCCGAACTGCACGAGGACGTAGTACGCGAGCTGCGCCGAGTCGGCGAGGACGATGCGTTCGACCGACGAGTGCGAGATGTCGCGCTCGTGCCAGAGCGCGATGTCCTCGAGGCCGGCCTGAAGATTGGCCCGCAGCACGCGCGCCAGGCCGCAGAGCTGCTCGCACCGCCACGGGTTGCGCTTGTGCGGCATCGCGCTCGAGCCCTTTTGCGTGCCCTCGCGGAACGGCTCCTCGACCTCGCGCACCTCGGTGCGCTGGAGATGGCGGATCTCGAGGGCGAAGCTCTCGACCGACGCGCCCACCGACGCGCACGCGTAGAGGAACTCGGCGTGTCGGTCGCGGGCGACCACCTGGTTCGCCGGCGTCGGCGTCAGTCCCAGCTGCTCGCAGACGAACGCCTCCACTTCGGGGTCGACGTTCGAGTATGTGCCGACGACACCGGACAGCTTGCCGACGGCGACGGTGTCGCGTGCCCGTCGAAGTCGGTCGCGGTCGCGGCGCAGCTGCAGCGCCCACAGGGCGAGCTTCGCCCCGAACGTCGTCGGCTCGGCATGGACACCGTGGGTGCGCCCGGCGATCGGTGTGTCGCGGAACTCGCGTGCTCGCGCCGCCACGGCGCGCTCGAGGTCGTCGATCGCTTCGAGCAGCAGGTCGCACGCCCGGACGAGGGTGACCGACAACGCCGTATCGACGACGTCGCTCGACGTCAGCCCGTGGTGCACCCACGCGCCGGCGGGGAAGCCGACGGACTCCTGGACCACGTCCACGAAGGCGGCGACGTCGTGGTCGGTGACGCGTTCGCGCTCCTCGACGGCCGCGGGAGCGACCGATGCCCGCTCGCGGATCGCCTCGGCGTCGGCGGGCGGGATCACACCGAGCTTGGCCCACGCCTCGACCGCCAGGAGCTCGACCTCGAGCCATGTGGCGAGCCGCGCCTCGTCCGTGAACAGCTCGGCCATCTCGGGCAGGGCGTACCGGGGGATCACGCGCGCTCCTTTCCCTCTGATTCTACGGCCGCGGCCCCGATGTCCCGCCGGTACTGCATTCCCGGCCACGAGATCCGACCCGCGGCCGCGTACGCGCGGTCCCGCGCGTCGGCGAGGGTCGGGGCGACCGCGGTCACATCGAGCACCCGGCCGCCGGCGGTCATGACCCGGTTGTCGACCTGCTTCGTCCCGGCGTGGAACACGGTCACACCGGGCAGCTCCTCGGCAGCGTCGATCCCCTCGATGAAGTCACCTTTTCGCGGTGTGGCCGGGTAGCCCTCGGTCGCGAGCACGACGGTCACGCAGGCGTCTTCCCGGAACGCCGTGTCGAGGTCGGCGCGGCCGGCGGCAGCGTCGTGGCACAGCCGACCGAAGTCGCTGGCGAGGCGGGGCAGGACGGCCTGCGCCTCGGGATCGCCGAAGCGCACGTTGTACTCGAGGACCTTGACGCCTTCCGGGGTGAGCATGAGCCCGGCGTAGAGAACTCCGCGGTACGCAATGTCGCGCGCCGCCAGCGCGTGCAGCGTCGGTCCGACGGCACGCTCCATGACCTCCGCCACGACGTCGGGGCCGGCGACGGGAACGGGCGAGTACGCGCCCATCCCTCCCGTGTTGGGGCCGCGGTCTCCGTCGCCGATGCGCTTGAAGTCCTGCGCCGGCGCCAGCGGCCAGCCGTCGGTGGACCCGTTGCACACGACCAGCAACGACAGCTCCGGTCCGGTCAGGCCTTCCTCGATGACGCACGTGCGCCCGGCGTCGCCGAACGCCTGTCCCGAGAGGTAGGCGCGCACGGCATTGCGCGCGTCGTCGATCGACTCCGTGACGATGACGCCCTTGCCCGCCGCGAGCCCGTCGGTCTTCACGACGTAGAGACCGGGCAGGCGGTCCAGGAACACGAGCGCCTCGTCCTCCTGATCGGCCGTGAACGAGGCGTGGCGCGCGGTCGGCACCCCGGCTTCCGCAAGGACCGCCTTCATCCACGCCTTCGAGCCCTCGAGGCGGGCTCCGTCGGCGCCCGGGCCGAAGACGAGCGTCCCGTGGGTGCGGAGCGCGTCGGCGACACCGTGGACGAGCGGCTCCTCGGCGCTGACGACGACGACGTCGGGAGCGACCTCACCGGCCAGGCGCGCCACGGCGGCGGGATCGTTGGCGTCGACGGCGATGCACCGCTTGCCCATCGCGGCGATGCCCGGATTGCCGGGGGCGGCGACGACGTCGTCGACCGACGCCGAGTTGTCGAGCGCCCACGCCAGGGCGTGGGCCCGTCCGTCGCCGCCGAGAACGAGGACTCGCACTCAGGCTGCCCGCGGCAGCACGACGGTCTGCTCGCGGCCGGGGCCGACCGACACGAAGCTCACCGGAACGCCGGCGAGCTCCTCGACGAAACGGATGTAGTCGCGCGCGGCACCCGGCAGGTCTTCGATGCTGGCGGCGGCATCGATCTCGGCTCCCCATCCCGGCACCGTCTCGTAGACGGGGCGCACCTTGTGCAGCACCGACTGGTGGTACGGCACGTGCTCGTACCGCTTGCCGTCGTCACCCTCGTAGGCGACACATACCTTCACCTCGGGAAACGGCGAAAGGACGTCGAGCTTCGTGATCGCGATCTCCGTGCAGGTGTTGAGGCGCACCGCGTGCCGGAGCATCACCGCGTCGAGCCAGCCCGGGCGACGCCGGCGACCGGTGTTGGTGCCGTATTCGCCCCCGCGGTCGACGAGGAGGTCGCCGTCGGCTTCGCCCTCGTGGAGCTCGGTGGGGAACGGACCGCTCCCAACGCGCGTCACGTACGCCTTGGTGACACCGACGATGCGATCGATCGCGCGTGGGCCGACGCCGGCGCCGGTGCACACGCCGCCCGCGACCGGGTTGCTCGAGGTGACGAACGGGTACGTGCCGTGGTCGAGGTCGAGGTAGGTCGCCTGCGCGCCCTCGAACAGCACGCGCTGCCCGGCGTCGAGCGCGTCGTGCACAAGGTGCACGGTGTCGGCGATGAGGGGCTCGAGGCGCGGCACGAGCCCGAGGTACCGCTCGCAGATCTCGTCGGCGTCGAGCGGCAGGCGGTTGTAGACCTTGGCGAGGACGCCGTTCTTCTCCCGCAGCACGAGCTCGAGCTTCTCGCGGAAGATCTTGGCGTCGAGCAGGTCCTGTACCCGCAACCCGACCCGGAGGGCCTTGTCCGCGTACGCGGGCCCGATGCCGCGCTTGGTCGTTCCGAGCTTGTTCTTGCCCAGATAGCGCTCGGTCACGCGGTCGAGCTCCTGGTGGTACGGCATGATGAGGTGCGCGTTGCCGGACACCCGAAGGCGCCGGGTGTCGAGGCCCTTTCGCTCGAGCATGTCGAGCTCGTCGACCAGCACGCCCGGGTCGATGACGACGCCGTTGCCGATCACCGGGGTCACATAGTCGTAGAGGACGCCGCTGGGGACGAGCTGGAGCGCGAACACCTCGCCGTCCACGACGATGGTGTGCCCGGCGTTGTGGCCGCCTTGGTAGCGGACGACCAGCTCGCTCTCTTTGGCGAGGTAGTCGGTGAAACGGCCCTTGCCCTCGTCACCCCACTGGGTGCCGACGATCACCGTGCCGGGCACGCGGGCCTCACAACGGTCGCGACTGCGATCACGTTGACGAGATCGTACTACCCGGCGCTTGACGCGACCCGGGCCAATGTGCCGACACCGCAAGGCCGGGCTCCGCTTAGTCGCGCTCGTCGACCTCGCCGTCGAGCGGCTGAGCCTGCTCGAGCGCGTCGGCCTCGGGTGCTTCGGGGTCGTCGCTCACCCGGTCGACCCGGTCGGCCTCGTCCTCGTCGTCATCGGGCTCGGGGAAGGCGTCCTGCTCCTGCTCGTAGGCGTCCGCCTCGGGCACCTCGTCGCGCTCCATAGGCCTCGTCCTACCCGGTTTCGGGCCCGCCCACAACGCCGATGTCGGGACGGGCCCCCGGGACCGCTCAACTCCTCAGCCGACGCGGGCGGGCTCGCCCTTCGTGAAGACGAGCCCGTCGGGCGATGCGTCGACGACGATCGTGTCACCGTCTCGGAACTCCCCCGAGAGCAGCTTCAAAGCGATTGGGTCGGCGACCTCGCGCTGGAGCACCCGCTTGAGTGGCCGGGCGCCGAAGTCGGGGTCGTACCCGACGCGGGCGACGTGCGCTCGGGCCGCGTCCGTCAAGGAGAGCTTCAGGTTCCTCTCGGCCAGCCGCTCCTCGAGCTTCTCCACCTGGAGCCCCACGATCTGCTCGATGTGGCGCTCGTCGAGCCGGTGGAACACGACGATCTCGTCGACCCGGTTCAGGAACTCCGGCTTGAAGTGACTGCGCATCGTGGCCAGCACGGTGGCCTCGTCGGCGCCGCCGCCGAGGTTGCTCGTCATGATGAGCACGGTGTTCTTGAAGTCCACGGTGCGACCCTGACCGTCGGTAAGACGGCCGTCGTCCATGATCTGGAGCAGCACGTTGAACACGTCGGGGTGGGCCTTCTCGATCTCGTCGAGGAGGATCACCGCGTACGGGCGCCGCCGAACGGCCTCTGTGAGCTGTCCGCCCTCCTCGTAGCCGACGTAGCCGGGCGGCGCGCCCACGAGGCGCGACACGTTGTGCTTCTCCTGGTACTCCGACATGTCGATGCGCACCATGGCGTGCTCGTCGTCGAAGAGGAAGTCCGCGAGCGTCCGGGCCAGCTCCGTCTTCCCGACGCCGGTCGGACCGAGGAACAGGAACGAGCCGATCGGACGGTTGGGGTCGGAGAGGCCGGCCCGCGACCGCCGGATCGCGTTCGCGACCGCAGTCACCGCTTCGTCCTGGCCGATCACCCGCTCGTGCAGCACGTCCTCGAGGCGGACGAGCTTCTGCATCTCGCCCTCCATGAGCCGGGTCACCGGGATGCCGGTCCACTTGGAGACGATCTCGGCGATGTCCTCCTCGTCGACCTCCTCCTTGAGCATCTTCTGCTCGCCCTGGAGCTCGTCGAGCTGGCGGGTCTTCGCCTCGATCTCCTGCTCGAGGTCGCGCATCGTGCCGTAGCGGAGCTGGGCGGCCCGCTCGAGGTCACCCTCGCGCTCGGCGCGCTCGGCCTCGGTGCGCGCGCCTTCGAGCTGCTCCTTGAGGTCGCGGATCTCGGTGATGGCGCGCTTCTCGTTCTCCCAGTGGGCGACCATCGCCGACCGCTTCTCCGTCAACTCGGCGAGCTCGGCCTCGATCGCCTGCAGGCGCTGCTTCGAAACCTCGTCGGTCTCCTTCGCCAGCGCCGCTTTCTCGATCTCGAGCTGGCGGATGCGGCGCTCGACCACGTCGACCTCGAGCGGCATCGAGTCGATCTCGATGCGAAGCCGCGAGGCGGCTTCGTCGACGAGGTCGATCGCCTTGTCGGGGAGCTGCCGGCCGCTGACGTAGCGCTGCGAGAGCACCGCCGCCGCGACGAGAGCAGCGTCCTGGATGCGGACACCATGGTGGACCTCGTAGCGCTCCTTGAGCCCGCGCAGGATCGCGATGGTGTCGTCGACGCTCGGCTCACCGACGAAGACGGGTTGGAAGCGACGCTCGAGCGCGGCGTCCTTCTCGATGTTCTTGCGGTACTCGTCGAGCGTGGTCGCGCCGATCAGGCGGAGCTCGCCCCGGGCGAGCATCGGCTTGATCATGTTGCCGGCGTCGACCGCGCCCTCGGCGCCGCCGGCGCCGACGATCGTGTGGAGCTCGTCGATGAAGCTGATGATCTCGCCCTCGGCGTCGGCGATCTCCTTGAGGACGGCCTTGAACCGCTCCTCGAACTCGCCGCGGTACTTCGAGCCCGCGACCATCGAGCCGATGTCGAGCGCGACGACGCGCTTGTTGCGGAGGCCCTCGGGCACGTCGCCCTCGACGATGCGTCGCGCGAGCCCTTCGACGATGGCGGTCTTGCCGACCCCGGGCTCACCGATGAGCACCGGGTTGTTCTTGGTCCGGCGCGACAGCACCTGGATGACGCGCCGGATCTCCTCGTCGCGTCCGATGACCGGATCCAGCTTGCCCTTGCGGGCCTCTTCGGTGAGGTCGCGCCCGAACCGCTCGAGGGCCTGGTACTGGTCCTCGGGGTTCTCGCTCGTGACCCGGTGGCTGCCGCGCACGTCCTTGAGCGCGGTGAGCACGGAGTCGTGGGTGACGCCGAGGCCGCGCAGGAGGTCACCGACGCCGCCCGTCAGCTCGGTCATCGCGAGAAGGAGGTGCTCGGTGGAGAGGTAGTCGTCGTCGAGGCCGGTGCGCTCCTGGTCGGCGGCCTCGAGGATCCGGTAGGAGTCCTGCGAGAGTTGGGCCTGCTGGGCGGTCTGCCCGTACACCTTGGGGAGGTTCTGCAGGGCCTCCTCGACCCGGTCGCGCACCGTCTTGGCCGGGACTCCGACCCGCTCGAGCACGGGCAGGACCACGCCCTCGGGCTGGCTGACCAGCGCCGCGAGCAGATGCTCGGGCGTCACCTGGCTGTGGTTCTGCTCCCGCGCCAGGGCCTGGGCCGACTGGAGCGCCTCTCCGGTCTTGCGGGTGAATCGGTTGGGATCGAGTGGCATACGGCTACCTCGGTTTGGTCAACGTCCTGCCAAAGTTGACAACATCATTGTCAACTCTATTCCCGGTCTCTCAGCTCCGACGGACGCGGACGACGGCCTTGCTGACGGGTACGAGGTCGCGGCGGTACTGGCGGTGGACGCGCTCCTCGGCCTCGGCGACATCCCGGCGGGCCTTGCGCACCTGGGCACGCAGGCGCTCGATCTCGTCGGTGGCGTCCTCGAGCGCGGCCTCCAGCTCGAGGATGCGCTTGACGCCGGCGAGCCCGACGCCTTCGTTGGTGAGCTCCTGGATGTGCTGGAGCAGCTCGATGTCGCGGTCGGAGTAGCGCCGGCTGCGGCCCTCGGTCCGCTTCGGCTCGATGAGGCCCTTGCGCTCGTAGATCCGCAGCGTCTGCGGGTGGACGCCGGCCAGCTCGGCGGCCACCGAGATGATGTAGAGCGCCCGTTCGTTGTCGTCCATGGCTTATACCCCTAAATGCTCACGCGGATTCTCGGTGAGCGCGTTGCCCAGGTCCTCGATCGCCTTCTTCGCAGCGCCGTCGACCTTCTTGGGGACCACGACGTCGAACGTCACCAGCAGATCACCTGCGCTTCCCTTGCCGGTGTCAATCCCGCGTCCGCGCACCTTCACGGTCTTGCCGCTCTGCGTGCCGCCAGGCACCTTCACGGTCACGGGCTTGTCGAGCGTCGGCACCTTCACCTGTGTGCCGAGCGCGGCCTCGCTGAACGTGATCGGCACGCGCACGGTGAGGTCCTTGCCCTGGCGCCCGAAGATCGGGTGCTTCCCGACATGCACGACGACGAACAGGTCGCCGGGCGGGCCACCGTTCGCGCCGGCCGCGCCGCGGCTCGGTACGCGAATGCGCTGGCCGTCGTCGACGCCGGGCGGGATCCGCACTTTCACGTCGCGGCGGCGTCGTTCGACGCCGCGACCTCCGCACTGGTGGCACGGGTTCGTGATGATCGTGCCGCGCCCACCGCACGTCGGGCACACCTGCGAGAACGAGAACGGTCCCTGGTCGACGAGCACCTCGCCGCTGCCGCCGCATTGCGGGCAGACGTCGGGGGTCGTGCCGGGCTCGGCCCCCGACCCGTGGCACACCGAGCACACCGCATCGGCGGTAAAGCTCACGCTGGTCGTGACGCCGTGCACGGCGTCGAGGAAGTCGAGGTGCAACTCGGTCTCGAGGTCGGCGCCGCTCTGCGGACCGGCCTGCCGGGCCCCGCGGCCACCACGCCCGCCCCGGCCACCGCGACCGCCCCGGCCGAACAGACCTCCGAGCAGATCACCGAAGCCGGCGTCCTCGTCGAACTGGAATGTGCGGAACCCTTCGCCGCCGCCGGGCCCGAACCCGCCCGGACCGCCGCTGCCGCTGAAGGGACCGACGCCCGACGCCACCATCTGGCGGACCTCGTCGTACTCCTTGCGCTTGCCTGCGTCACCGAGGACGTCGTAGGCGGCCGCGACGGACTTGAACTTCTCCTCCGCCTCCTTGTTCCCCGGGTTCGCGTCGGGGTGGTACTGCTTGGCGAGCTTGCGGTAGGCGCGCGTGATGTCCTTCTCGGACGCCGACGATGACACCCCGAGCACGTCGTAGTAATCGGTTTCGAACCACTCACGCTGCGGCGCCATGGCCCGCTACCTCGAGACCTTCACCATCGCCGGGCGCAGTACCCGACCCTTCAGCGTGTAGCCGGTGCGGAGGACGTCGGTGACGACGGGCTCGCCGTCGCCTTCCTCTTGCATGACGGCCTCGTGGACGTTGGGGTCGAACGGCTTGCCGTCCGCCTCGACGCGCGACAAGCCCGCCTTCTCGAGGACACCCAGCAGCTCGGCGTACACGAGCTCGACGCCTTTGCGGACACTTTCCGTGTCCTCGCCGCCGGCCGCGTCGAAGTTCTTCAACGCGAGCTCGAACGAGTCGAGCACCGGCAGCAAGTGCTCCACCAGGCCCTCGGTGGCGCGGTCGACGAGCGCGGTCTGCTCCTTGATCACGCGCTTGCGGTAGTTCTCGAACTCGGCCTGCACGCGCCGGAGGGTGTCGAGGTACTCGTCCCGCTCTGACTGCACTTGAGACAGGCGGGCCAGGTCAGCCTCGAGCTCCGACGCCGCGGCCTCCTCCTCGGAGACCGCGACCTCGTGCTCGTCGTCGGGCGTGAACCGCTCGTCGGGCACGGTTACGCCCCCTTCTGCTGGCCGCCGTGCTCGTCGTCGTCGACGATCTCGGCGTCGGCGACCTCGTCATCGGACGGCGCCGACGACGGGCCCCCGGCCGAGCCGCCCGTCCCTCCGCCGGCCGCGCCTTCCTGCTGCTGGCTCTGGGCCGACTGCTGGTACAGCCGCTGGGCGAACTCCTGGCTGGCCGCGAGGAGCTCCTCGTGCCCGCGCTTCACCGCCTCGATGTCGGAGCCGGCCAGGGCGTCCTTGAGCGCCTTGAGCTTCTCCTCGATCTTCTGGCGCTCGTCTTCCGAGACGTTGTCGGCCTGCTCCTTGAGCAGCTTCTCGGTCTGGAAGACGAGCGAGTCGGCGTTGTTGCGCGTCTCGGCTTCCTCGCGACGCTGACGGTCCTCCTCGGCGTGCGCCTCGGCCTCCTTGACCATCGTGTCGATGTCGTCCTTCGACAGCGCGGTACCGCCGGTGATCGTCATCTGCTGCTCCTTGCCCGTGGCAAGGTCCTTCGCAGACACGTTCACGATCCCGTTGGCGTCGATGTCGAACGTGACCTCGACCTGCGGCACGCCCCGCGGCGCCGGCGGGATGCCGACGAGCTGGAACTTGCCGAGCGTCTTGTTGCGATACGCCATGTCGCTCTCGCCCTGCAGCACGTGGATCTCGACGCTGGGCTGGTTGTCCTCGGCGGTCGTGAAGACCTCCGAGCGCTTGGTCGGGATCGTCGTGTTGCGCTCGATGAGCTTCGTGAAGATCTGGCCCTTCGTCTCGATGCCGAGCGACAGCGGCGTGACGTCGAGGAGGAGGACGTCCTTGACGTCGCCCTTCAACACGCCGGCCTGGATCGCGGCGCCGACGGCGACGACCTCGTCCGGGTTCACACCCTTGTGCGGGTCCTTGCCCGTGAGCTCGCGCACCAGGTCGACGACCGCGGGCATGCGCGTGGAGCCGCCCACGAGGATGATGTGGTCGATCTGGTCCTTGCTGAGACCGGCGTCGCGGATCGCCTGCTCGAACGGGCCGCGGCACGCGTCGAGCAGGTCGGCCGTCAGCTCCTGGAACTTCGAGCGCGAGAGCTCGAGCTCGAGGTGCAACGGCCCGTCACTCGTCGCCGTGATGAACGGCAGGTTGATCGAGGTCTGCTGCGCGGAGGAGAGCTCGATCTTGGCCTTCTCCGCCGCCTCCTTGAGACGCTGCAGCGCCATCTTGTCGTTCGACAGGTCGACACCGTGGGCGTTCTTGAACTCGGTGACCATCCAGTCCATGACGCGCTGGTCCCAGTCGTCCCCACCGAGGTGCGTGTTCCCCGAGGTCGACTTCACCTCGAACACGCCCTCGCCGATGTCGAGCACCGACACGTCGTACGTGCCGCCGCCGAGGTCGAAGACGAGGATCGTCTGGTCGTGCTCCTTGTCGAGCCCGTACGCCAGCGCGGCTGCAGTCGGCTCGTTGATGATGCGCAGGACCTCGAGCCCCGCGATCTGCCCCGCCTCCTTCGTCGCCTGGCGCTGCGCGTCGTCGAAGTACGCGGGAGTGGTGATGACGGCTTGCGTCACGGTGTCGCCCAGGTACGCCTCGGCGTCCCGCTTCAGCTTCTGCAGGATGCGGGCGGAGATCTCCTGCGCCGAGTAGTTCTTGCCATCGATGTCGATCTTCCAGTCGGTGCCGACGTGTCGCTTGACCGATCGCACCGTCCGGTCGGGGTTCGTGATGGCCTGGCGCTTCGCTACCTCGCCGACCAGCACCTCGCCGGTCTTCGAGAACGCGACCACGGAGGGAGTGGTCCGGGCGCCTTCGGAGTTGGGGATGACGGCGGGCTCACCCGCCTCGAGCACGGACACCACCGAGTTTGTGGTGCCGAGGTCGATGCCGACGGCCTTGCTCATAGGGACATTCCTCCCGAAATCGAACTTGAGTCCTTGGGTATCAACTTAGTTTAGGAAACTACTCGCTCCCCCTGTCAATTCCCCACGTCCCATCTTTCCCGGCGAAATTCCCGAGGAACGCCGAGGCAGGCGGCGCGCGAGGCGGGAGGGGGGACTCGGCGCCCGGTGACACCCGAGCGAGACGTTGACACCGTGACTAGATTCCGGGCATGGCTCGCCTGCGACGTGATGCGTTCCTCGACCACTTGGCCGAGGTCCCCCTCTTCTCGGCCCTCTCCAAGAAGGACCTCCAGCTCGTGGCCCGCCGGACGGAGGACGTGAAGGTGGACGCCGGAAAGGTGCTGGTCACGGAGGGGAGCGCCGGGGCCGAGTTCTTCGTGATCGTCGACGGCAAGTGCAGGGTGACGATGCGAGGGAGGAAGGTCGCCGAGCTCGGACCGGGCCGCTTCTTCGGCGACCTCGCGCTCCTCGACCGAGCACCCCGCAACGCCACGGTGGTCGCCGAGACCCCGATGGAGCTGCTCGTGCTCGGGCAGCGGGAGTTCGCCGCCCTCATCGACGAGGTGCCCGGGTTCGCGCACAAGCTGCTCGCCGGCCTCGCTCGTCGGCTCCGCGAAGCCGACGCCAAAAGTATCCAGTAGCCGTCAGCCCAGGCGCCCGAGCGCGAGCTTGGCGGCGTCCTCTGCTTTCTGCTGGATCTGCGCCTGTGTCAGCGGCTTTGGATACCGGTAGTTGTGCAGCGCGGTGCTCAGGACCCGGTCACCCACGAGGACGTGGAGCTTCAGGTCCTTGATGAAGGCGTCGTCACCCAACGCCGGCACCGCGTCCGTCTTGGTCGGGTTGGCCGACTTCGCCGTGTTGTAGTCGCTGACGAGCGTGGCCCCGGACTCGACCACGATCTCGAGCTCGAGAGGCTGGCCTTTGAGCCCACCCGTCCCCTTCTTCTTCGCCGCCCACACGCACCGGTCGCCGGTGACGCCCTGCGCGGACCTGGTCTGCTGCTTCCCGGCACCGACCGGACTGCCCAGGATGCTGCCCGCCTCGCCGACGGTCACCAGCTTGCAGGAGCCCTTCGGCGCCACCTCGGGCGCGGGGGACGCCGTCGCGGGCCCGGCCGACACCACGACGCCGGCCGCCATCGCAACGCACGCGGCGATCCTTCGAGTGGCTTCCATGCGCCGAGGAGCGTAATAGGCGGGCACCACTACTAGATTCACGCCCCGTGAGGCGGATCCCGCTTCCGAAACCGCATCAGCTCGTCCTGGGCGTGGGCGTGCTCGCGTCGCTCGGCGCGGTCGCGTCGGGCGTCGTGCCCCGTCTCACCGGATGGGAAGACAGCTCGCCGATCAGCCGGCAGGTGTTCGGCAACGTGCCCGACCCGCTCTACTGGGCGTTCTACGCCACCGTCGGCGTGATGTTGCTCGTGGTGGCGTGGCTGGTCTCGCTGCGGGTCCAGAACTACGAGCGGGGCAAGCCGGACAACCGCCGCACGACCCGGGCGAACGCGAAGCGGCGGCTCGAGGGCTTCCGCTCCGGCGTGTGGATGCAGACCTTGCTGCGCGACCCGGCGGCGGGCGTCATGCACTCGATGATCTACTTCGGGTTTCTCGTCCTCTTCGTTGCAACCGTGGTCCTCGAGATCGATCACCAGCTGCCGGACTCGGCGAAGTTCCTGCACGGGCGCGTCTACGAGGGCTACTCCGCCACCGCAGACGTGGCCGGTGTGATCTTCGTGATCGGGATCGTCTGGGCGTTGGGGCGCCGGTACATCCAGCGCCCGTACCGCATCCGCATCAAGACCAAGCCCGAGGACGCGCTCATCCTCGGCACGTTCCTCGTGATCGGTCTCACCGGCTTCGCGACGGAGGGCCTCCGCATCGCGCTCATCGGACGACCCGCGTTCGAGAAGTGGTCGTTGGTCGGCTATCCGATCGCCGTGCTGTTCGACTCCCTCGCGCACGGGACGCTGCGCGACGCGCACCGATGGCTCTGGGGCATCCACTTCGCGTCGTTCGTCGCGTTCCTCGTCATCCTGCCGACCACGAAGCTTCGGCACATGATCACGTCGCCCATGAACATGTACTTGGGGCCCCGCGAACGGCCCAAGGGCGCGATGAGCCCCCTCCCGAACCTGATGGAGACCGAGCTCGACACGTTCGGCGCCTCGACGGTGGAGGACTTCACCTGGAAGCAGCTGTTCGACACCGACGCCTGCACGATCTGCGGCCGGTGCACCTCGGTGTGCCCGGCGCATGCGACCGGCAAGCCGCTCGATCCGCGTGAGATCGTGTTGAAAGTCGGGGAGGTCATGGCGGCGTCTGGCGACCCGCAGGTGTCGCCCCCGGTCGGGGTCGACCGCGGCATCACGGTCGGCGCCGACTCGCTTCTCGAGCGCGTGACGGCCGAGGAGCTGTGGGCGTGCACGGCCTGCAAGGCGTGCGACGAGATCTGCCCGGTCGACATCGAGATCCTCGACAAGATCCTCGACATGCGGCGCTACCTGTCGCTCATGGAGAGCAACTTCCCGACGGAGCTCGGGAACACATACCGCTCCATGGAGAACTCCTCGAACGTCTACGGACTGAACCAGGCCGACCGGGGCGAGTGGGCCGGCGACCTCGAGGGCATCCCGATCATCGACGGCTCCGGCCCGTTCGAGCACGAGTACCTGATGTTCGTCGGGTGCGCGGGCTCGTTCGACGACCGCAACAAGAAGACGAGCCGGGCTGTCGCCAAGCTGTTGCAACGCGCCGGCGTCGACTTCGCGATCTTGGGACCGAGCGAGCTCTGCTCCGGGGACCCGGCTCGCCGCTCCGGCAACGAGTACATCTACCAGATGCTGGCGATGCAGAACGTCGAGACCCTGAACGGTCTCGGCGTGCAGAAGGTCATCGCCCAGTGCCCGCACTGCTTCAACACGTTGAAGAACGAGTACCCCCAGCTCGGCGGCGACTACGAGGTCGTCCACCACTCCCAGTTCCTCATGGAGCTCATCGACAGCGGGCAGCTCGACCTCGAGGAAGCGTCACTCGAGGAGCGCGTGACATACCACGACTCGTGCTATCTCGGCCGGCACAACGACGTGTACCTCGCGCCCCGCAACGTGATCGGCTCCCTGGGCGGGATCGACGTGGTCGAGATGCCGCGCAACGGGACGCGCGGGCTGTGCTGCGGCGCCGGCGGCGCGCGCATGTGGATGGAGGAGCACACGGGCAAGAAGATCAACATCGAGCGCACCGAGGAAGCCCTCGGCACCGGCGCCAGCCGGATCGCCGTCGCCTGCCCGTTCTGCTACGTGATGATGGACGACGGCGTGAAGGAGAAGCAGCGCGACGAGGACGTGAAGGTGCAGGACATCTCGGAGGTTCTGCTCGAGGCGGTCGAGCACGCCGAGCAGGACCCCGAGACACCCACGGCGCGCTTCCAGCCCGGCCTGTAGTACCCCGCGACGCACGCCGCCCATGGACGCGTTCATCGAGCTCTTCGATCCGCTGTCGATGCCGCTGCTGTTCCTCGTGTTCGGCGCGGCCGGCCTCGCGTTCGTGTTCGCCATCGAGTTCGTCGTTCACCGCCGGCTGCACCCCGACGTGCGGGAGCGGGTGAGCACCAGCACCGCGGTCATGGTCCAGGTGCTCGCCGTCTTCTATTCCATCCTCGTCGCGTTCGTGATCGTCGGGGAACGCAGCGCGATCAGCGACGCCAACGACAACATCTCCGCCGAGGGCGCCGCTCTGGCCGGGCTGTATCACGACGTGGGCGGATTCCCGCAGCCGGTCCGGGACGACATCCAACACGCGATCATCGCCTACGACGTGTCCGTGCTCACCCACGACTTTCGCGTCGCCGACCGCAACGGCACGCCCAGCGCGGACACCACCGCCAAGCTCGACAACCTGTACCGCACCATCGAGGCCGCCGAGCCCGTGGTCGGTAACAGCAAGTTCTACACGCAGACCATCAGCGACCTCGGCGACGTCACGAAGGCGCGGCGCGGCCGCATCGCCGATGCCAGCGACACGATCCCGGGCCCGCTCTTCTTCCTGGTCGTCGTGGTGAGCGTCCTCGTGCTCGGGGTGGCGACGCTGCTGAACACCCGGGAGCGGGGCACCCACGTCGTGCTGCTCGCCGGGCTCGCCATCGTGATGTCGCTCAACCTCGCGCTCATCGTCGCCCTCGAGCACCCGTTCGGCGGGGCGATCGCGATCAGCGACCAGCCCTTGCGCGTCGCCGTCTTCCCCCAGGGCCAACACTGATCGCTCCCGAGAGCGGGACGTCGACGAGCGGGACGAGAGGCAGTGACTCAGTTGTCGGTGTGCTCACGCAGGTCCGGCAGGCCGATGGGATTGGGGAACGTCACGCCGCCCGCGTCGAGGACGAGACGGCTGAGCCGGCCGAGGAGCACGACGAGTCGTCCCTGTTCGGACTGGTCGAGCGCGGCCAGCGGCGGTGCTGCGAGCTCGTCGGTGAGGTCTTCGATCCGCCGCTTGGCCGCGGCTCCAGTGGGCGTGAGCGATGCGTCGGCGCTGATCCACTCGCGTCGTCGCAGACGATCGACGGCTGCTCCCCATTCGTCCTCGGGCCACTGGCGGCTCGCGCGCTGCAGCTCGCCGGTGCTCGCGCCGGCCGCCGCCGTGAGCACGTTCGCCTCGCAGCCGTCGACCTGCTCGCCGACCAGCGCGCTCACGTGCCCATCGCCCCGGTGCTCACGCAGGAGCGTCGTTGCGTGCCAGAGGACAAGGTGAGGCTCGGCCGGCCAGTCGAGCGCCGTGTACCCGGCGAACAATGGCCGTCCGACCGGGCTCGCGTCCTCTGCCGCGCGCCGGGCGAGCCGCGCGGCGTCGACCACGTCGGGGGATGCGATGGCTTCGTCGCCGAGCCAGGCCCGAAGGGTCCGATCGGCGAGGCGGAGGCGGGCGGCGGTCACCGCGGCGGGAGCGGCGCGCGTCCACGTCTCCGACATCGCCCGGCGGACCATGGCGGGATGGAAGTTGTAGAAGGTCGCAATGACGACCTCGGCGGGAACCGGTCCCATCGGCGCCGCCCGAGAGGCGAAGTAGCCCCTCCAGAAGCCGGGCAGCCCGAGGTCCTCGAACGCCGACTTCACGTCGGGCGCGAAGTACACGACTGCGTGGTACGGCTCGAAGACCCGCCACAGAGCTCGGGCGCGTGGCGCGTCGCCCATGGTCGGTCAGTCGCGGTCGCGGAAGTTCAGGTAGTAGCGGCTCGGGGTCGGGCCGCGCTGGCCCTGGTACTTCGAGCCCGTCGCGTCGCTGCCGTACGGATGGTCGGCGGGGGTCGTCATCCGGAAGAAGGAGATCTGCCCGATCTTCATGCCGGGGTAGATGGCGATGGGAAGCGTCGCGACGTTCGAGAGCTCGAGCGTCAGGTGGCCGTCCCAACCGGCGTCGACGAAGCCGGCGGTGGCGTGGGTCAGGAGGCCGAGGCGCCCGAGTGAGCTCTTGCCGTCGAGCCGGGCGGCCAGGTCGTCCGGGAGGCGGACACGCTCGAGGGTGGAGGCCAGCGCGAACTCGGCCGGATGCAGGATGAACGTGCGCCCGTCCCCTACCTCGACGAGCTCGGTGAGATCCTCCTGGGGTTCCTTCGGGTCGATGAACGGCGTCGTGTCGTTCCGGAACACGCGGAAGTACCTGTCGACGTGCATGTCGACGGACGACGGCTGCACGTTGTCGTCGTCGAACGGCTCGATGCCGATGCGACCCGCCTTCAGCTCGGCGCGAATGGTCGCGTCCGACAGGATCACGCAGTCCTCCTTGTCGCCGTCGCAAGCTCCGGCTTTTGCGGCGACGGTCGGCAAAGCCGCCGTCGCCGCGGGAGCCTACCGGCGACCGCTTGGCGTCTCCGGCGTTCTCCGTCGCCCGGGACGGTGGAAGATTTTGCTCAACATTTGTTCTCGCCTTGCCGAAGTATGCGTGCGAACTCGCTCGCTCACGCGTAGCGTCGTCGCTTGGTCGGTCCGCTGAGAAGTAGCGGGCAGTGGCAGGGGGCAAGACATGGCAGGTTTCCTCGACCGGCTCGGCCAGGGCGCCGCCAGGCACAAGTGGGTCACGATTGGCGTCTGGTTGCTGGTCGCCGTGGTGCTCGTCGTGGCAGCCGAGGCCTCGGGCGGCACGACGGTCGACGTGTTCAAGATCCCGGGTGCCCAATCCGAGAAGGCGCGGGAGCTCCTCCAACAGCGGTTCCCGGCGCAGTCCGGCGACACCGCCGACGTCGCGTTCCAAGCGCGCAACGGGACGGTCACGGACCCGACCAACCAGGCCGCCATCGCCGAGACCGAAGCGAACCTCCAGCCCGGCAAGGTCCCGGACGTGACGCAGGTGACCGGACCGGCGACGCCGGTCGTCGGACCGGCGTTCGTCTCGAAGGACGGGACGATCGGGTACTTGCGCGTCCAGTACGACCAACGATCCTCGAACCTGCCCACCGACTCGTTCGACCGGTTGGAGGCGGCCACGCAACCGGCCAAGCAGGCCGGCCTCCGGGTCGAGTTCGGCGGCCCCGTCACCGACTACTTCAACCGCAACGAGGGCGGGAACGCCGACTTGATCGGGCTCATCTTCGCCGTGATCATCCTCCTCATCGCGTTCGGGTCGGTCGTCGCGATGAGCCTCCCGATCGGGACGGCACTCGGCGGGCTCGCGATCGGTTTGTCGATCATCACGCTGATCGCCGCCGTCACCGACATCGGCACGGTCGCGCCGACGTTGGCCACGATGATCGGCCTCGGCGTCGGGATCGACTACTCGCTTTTCATCGTCACGCGCCACCGTCAGAACCTCGACGCCGGCATGGACATGAACGCGTCGATCGGGCTCGCCAACGGCACCGCCGGTCAGGCCGTCCTGTTCGCCGGTGGCACGGTGGTGATCGCGATCACGGGCCTCACGCTCGCCGGCATCCCGTACGTGACGTTGTTGGGCTTCATGTCCGCGATCGTCGTGGTCGTGATGATGGCGGCCGCGGTGACGCTCGTGCCTGCGCTGCTCGGCCTGGCCGGACGGCACATCAACCGCGTCCACGCGCCCCGGCTCCGTCGGAAGGCCCGCGGCGACGAGCACCACTCGCTCACCGGCGCGCGCCCGAGCGGTTGGGAGCGATGGGCGATGCTCATGTCGCGCCACCGCTGGGCGGCCGTGATCATCAGCCTGGCGATCCTCCTGACGCTCGCCGCGCCCCTCACCGTCATGCGCCTGGGCCAGACGGACGACGGCACCCAACCCACGAGCACGACCCAACGCCGGGCGTACGACTTGATCACGGCGGGGTTCGGCCCGGGCGTCAACGGCCCGCTCCTCCTGGCGGTCTCGCTGCCGAAGCCGGGCGACACCGCGCCGGCGGACACGATCGAGAAGAACGTCGGCGAGATTCCCGGCGTCACGGCCACCCCGCCGCAGATCAGCCCGGATCAGAGCGCGGCGGTCGTCGTCGCGATCCCGAATTCGTCACCGCAGTCGGTGAACACCGAGGACCTGGTGAACCACCTCCGGAACACCGTCTTGCCGAAGGCGGTGCAGGGAACCGGAGCGACCGTCTACGTAGGAGGCCAGACGGCCGGGTTCATCGACCTCGGTGAGCGGATCCAGGATCGGCTGTTCCTGTTCATCGGCGCCGTCATCGCGTTGTCGTTCATCCTGCTGATGATGGTGTTCCGGTCGATTCTCGTGCCGCTCAAGGCCGCGATCATGAACCTCCTCTCCATCGGGGCGGCGTACGGCGTGATCGTCGCGGTCTTCCAGTGGGGATGGTTCAAGGGCCTCGTCGGCATCGATCAGACGTTACCGATCGTGTCCTTCGTGCCGATGATGATGTTCGCCATCCTGTTCGGGCTGTCGATGGACTACGAGGTGTTCCTGCTGTCGCGCATCCGCGAGGAGTACTACGAGAGCCACGACAACCTGCGCAGCGTGGTCGACGGCCTCGCCAACACCGCACGGGTGATCACATCGGCGGCGCTGATCATGATCAGCGTCTTCCTGAGCTTCCTGGGCGACCCGGATCCGACGGTCAAGATGTTCGGCGTCGGTCTGGCGGTCGCGGTCTTCGTCGACGCGACGCTCGTGCGGCTCGTGCTCGTGCCCGCGACCATGGAGCTGCTCGGCCCGGCCAACTGGTGGCTGCCGAAATGGCTCGACCGGATCCTCCCCAAGATCCGCATCGAGGAGGGCACGCCGACTCCGACTCCGCCGACGCCAACGCCGGCGCCCGTCCCCACCGGCGGCGCGTCACGGTGAGCGATGGGGTGGGCCAGCCGCGTCCGCCCGCGAAGAAACGTACGTCGGGCCATCGGACCTGCCCTGGCTCCAGTCGTAGCGCCCGAGGTCGTCCCATCCCGCCCGGCTACCATCCCTCGCTCGGGTACGGCACACGTTCCCTCGCGGGTGTAGTTCAGAGGCAGAACATCAGCTTCCCAAGCTGAGAACGCGGGTTCGATTCCCGTCACCCGCTCTCGGTTTCCGGGCCCTCGCTGGCGCCCAGGTCACATCCGTGCCACAGGAATTCTGGGCTCCCGCGCACTGAGGCGCGCCGCCGGCCAGGTGGCCAGGTCGACGACTGGCGGCTTGGCGGGGAGGTTGCTGCTTGCGTGCCGGGCGTCGTCGTCACGGTGCCGAGAGCGAACGCGTTTGCTCGGCCGCGATGAGTTGGGCGCCGTCCGACGGTCAGCATTGCCGACCGTCGCCGAGAGGAGGCCGCAAATGCCGAACGTGATCGCCGACATCACGATGTCGCTCGAACCACCGCCTCTTGACGGGCGTCGGGATCCGGTTGCCCTACGCCGACTCTCACCGTGCCCGTACTGGCGGGTCCTCGGCCCGGAGCCCCGATCATGCGTCCATGCCGACGGGCTCCCCCAACGCGACGCGCCAGATGCTCCGGCTCGCGTCGCGCCAGCCCATCGCGCGCGCCGCGGGCGAATAGCCGATCGCCCGCGCCGGCAGCCGCACGCGCACGGAGTGGTCCCGGATCGAGAAGCGCAGCGGGGGGTCCATCGACAACGACTCGCCGTCGAGGCCGACATCGATCGGGGAACCCGAAGTCACCTCGAAGCTCTCGGCAGTCCACGACTCGTAGCCCGCGAACCGCTCGGGTTGTCCGGCCGCGAATGCAGTCAGGAACGCTGAAGCTGCGCGGTCGTCGCCGATCTCGAGCGAGATGACGCCCAGACGTTTCGTGTCGAGCCGGGGCCGGCTCGAGCGAGCGTTCAGACTCTTGTTGCCGTACGGGTTGTTGGAGATCTGGAGGACGTGCGCGCCATCGCGGCAGTCGCCGTCAGGTTTCGCGAACCGAAGGTCGAAAGGCCGAGCGCCGGGCCCGAGGATCTTC
>DASZGY010000154.1:0-16596 GCA_035938395.1 Acidimicrobiia bacterium | reverse complement strand
TGCCCTCGGCGTGGTAGATGTAGAGGCCGTTGAGGCCGCCGCCTTGGATTTGGTACTCGACGAAACCGCCGGGGTGTGCGGAGGTCCAGCCGGTGTCGCCGGCTTGGGTGACTTGGGTCACGATGCCGTCGCCGATCGCGACGAAGCTGCCGGTGCCGGCGTAGTCGACGCCCTGGTCGATCCGCTCGGCGGTTACGTGCGCGTGCTCGAGCGGGTTTACATATCCGGCGAGGTTGACGCTCGCGTTGGCGCCAGGCATCAGCTCGCCCCCACCGTCCGCTTGGTGCCTTGCACGATCAGCCAGAGGCCGGCGCAGACGAAGACGATGTAGAGCAGGAACCCGAGCGCGCCGGACCCGAACCCGCCGCTCGAGCTCGAGCTCGCCGACGTCGAGCTCGCCGACGAGCTGCTCGAGCTGCCGCCGTTGGCGTCGACGATCGCGGTTGCCTCTTTAATCGCTTCGGTGACACCCCCCGGCCACTGGTGCCCGTAGCTGTCCTGGTGATAGGTGATCCACGCATAGTTCGCCTCGACGGTGTTGGCGATCACGACGGGGTCGGTTTCACCGGTTTCCACGAGGTGGTTGGCGCCGCCGCCCTGGAAGCCTTGGCCGCCGTCAAAGAACGCGAGTCCCTCGCCGGCGACGTCAGCCGGGTTCGGGAAGCTGGTGCCTTGCAGGACGCCGCCGCCGGCCGCGTTCGGGTCGAGGTCCGATTCGCCCATAGCGGCATAAATCACGGCGATCTCGGCGGGCCGCTTCGCGCCGGTGATCTCGCCTTGCCGGAGGAGCGTTCTCGCGGTCGCCGATTGCGAGCTCGTGATCGCTTGTCCTTTGACGGTCAGGCCGGCCATCTCATGCCTCGTGGTGGTGGCCGATCTTGCGGACGAGATCGGCCGGGTTGGTCACGAGCCGGTAGAGCAGCCACGGCAACGCGAGCAACAGGAGCAGGAGCTCGAGCGCGACTTTGACGGTCTCCATCTGGTCGCGTGACGGCAGCCGCCGGCCGCCGCCCTCGGTCTTGGACGGCGCGCCGGCGACGTACCGGCCGACCAAGAGCGGCGTTGCCGCGGTGGGGGTGCTCCAAGCCAACAGAGAGGCTCCCTAGGCGGCCGCGCGGGCGAGCTGGTCGCAAGCGCGGATCAGCGCCTCCCACGTCCAGGGGCCGACGTACTCGGCGGCCTTCGCGACCGCTTTCTGCCCGGTGCCTCCGAACCCGGCCGGGTCCTCGAGCACGTTGTATTCGTCGCGGAAGTTCTCGACCGCGGCCAAGACGCTGTCGTCGAGCACGCTGTAGGGGTTGGCGCCGGTGCCGATGTTCGTGCGGTACCCGAGCGCGTGCAGCCGGCGGGCGAGCTCGCCGACGATCGGGCCGTGCGACCCGACGCCGAGGATCGGGAAGCTGTGGCGCACTTTGACCGGGGAGAGCGTGTTCGGCGCGCCGGGGCCGAGCTGCTCGACCTGGTCCTTGGTGATCCCGAGCGCGCGGATGTCCCACGGCTGCGGACCGGCCCACCCCTTCGCGGGCCAGGTTGTCATATCGGTCATGCGGTCCTCCTCACTAGTTTTTGACCCACCAGCCGCCGCCGATTCCGTGCCATCCGGAACCGGGTCGATTGCCGTGCACGGCGCCGGCGGGAGGTCCCCACCAGCCGCCGCCAAGACCATCCCATTCAGGGCCGGGACGCTCTCCCCAGACCGCATTCGGGCCAGGGCGTGCGCTCCCGCCTTGCGCGCCGCCGCCGTACGCGACGCCGGGGCTGTAGCTCGTCGGCGCGTAAGACACCGGCGCCGGCGCCGGCGCCGCGGCGGGCGCGGGCGCCGCGGCGGCGGTCGCTTGCGCCGCGGCGGTCGCGGCGTCGGCGTTCGCGGAGTCTTGCGCGGCCGTGCTCGCGGCGCTCTGCGCGCTCGCTGCCGCGGCCTGGCTCGCGGCCGCCTGGCTCTCGGCCGACTGCGACGCGCTCACGGCCTGGGCGGCCTCGGCCTCGAGCTGCTGTTGCTGCTTTGCGATCTCGGCCTCGAGCTGGTGCGCGGTCGCGGTCTGCCCTTGAGCGAGCGCCGATTTCTCCTGCGCGAACTCGGCTTGGAGCTGGCTCTGGAGGTCTTCCTCGGCGGCGAACCCGGCGCCCGACTGCCACGTCCCCGGCCCATACTCGGCGTTCAGCAGCGACTGCACGGTCCCGGTCGGCGCAGCGGGCAGCCGCGCCGCGGTCGCGGCCGCGGGCGCCACCGCGGGCTTGTTGTGACTGCGTGAGTAGAGCCAGAACCCGACGACGGCGGCGACGACGACGATCGCCCACGGCCGCGTTTTCGGGTCCTTGAAGAGCCCGGGGGCGTCTTTGAGATCGCCTATCAGGGCTCCCATGTGATCTCCTGAAACGCGACGCCCTCGAAGTCGGCGTCACGGTTCGCCGCCGGCGGCCCGAGCGGGAACCGTTGCGGCGGGATGATGTCGAGCCCGTAGTAGGTGCCGATCGGATCGTGCGACGTCGACAGCCGCGCGAGCGGCGCCGGGGCGAGGAGGTTCGAGAAGAACCCCTTGAGGACGCCGGCGCAGACGTCCGGGAACGACGGGTTGCCCTTGTAGCGGCCGATCGGCCGGCCGTCGTACCCGAGCGTGCCCATTACTGGCTGCCGCCCCAGACCTGCACGCCGCCGGGGAACGCGACGTTGCGGCCCTGGAGGGTGCCGTACGTGCCGATCGCGAGCGAGCCGAACGAGTCGAGGATCTTCGTCGCGCCGGTGTAGTGATCGAGGGCCAGCAGAAAAAACACGGTGCCGAGCGAGAGCACCAAAAACTCGCGTCCGAGGCGCATGATCAGCGTCCTTTCATCAGGGGACCAGGCCGTAGCCGGCGTCGGCCGGGCTGCCCGAGGTTGAGAGGTTCAGCGCCGCGAGGATCTCGTCGATACCCGGGATCGCCGCCGGCGCGTTCGGCCCCGCGAGCTCCTGCCCGACGCCGAGCGCCGCGGCCGCGCCGAGCGCGGACGCGCCTTGGGGCACGCTCACGACACCCTGGCCGACACCCGGGCCGATCCCGCGGGTCGCGGTCCCGACGACGTGTACCGGGCCGGCGTGCCTGCGGGTGACGGGGCTCGGGCCGCCGCCGGGAAACACGTCGTAGTGCTTGGAGACGAGGCGAGCCCACGTGTTCCAGAACGCATCGGTCAGCGATGTGAGCCGCTCGGGGTGCGTCACGAGCAGGTAGAAGACGCTGAGGCCGACGCCGGCGAGGAACATCTCCCACATGAACGCGCCGAGCTCCTTGACCGGCTCGGGCGCGACCGCGGCCGCCCCGGCCTGGACGCTCGAGAGCGCGTGGCCGGCGATCCGGCTGGCGGTCTGGGCGTGGCGCGCAGCCGGCGCGTGAACGTGACCGGGGGTGCGCCGGCTGCGGCCACTGTGGGGTCTCCCCGTGCGGGAGTTTTGTTGCCGGCGCTGGTGGACGCGCTGGCGGAGCTGGTGCACGCGCTCGCGGCGCTCCTCGGGGGTGCTCTCGACGCCGCCGAGGCTCTCCCCCGCGCGCCGGCTGAGGTTGGGGACGTGCCCGTTCTCGACGGTCTCGTCGCTGTCGTCTTTGACGCCGGGGTACCGCTCATCGAGGATCCCGAGCGCTTGTTCGCCGGCCTCTTCGTGGATGCGGTCGGGCTCGCCGAGCGCGAGCTCGTACTCGAGGTCGGCGTAGAGCTTCGCGGCGCTCTTGCGGCCGGCGATCTTCCGCGCGCGCTCAGGTGCGGTCAGGAGGTCGCTCATCCGGTGATGTGGTCGACCAAGGTCTTGCCGGCGTGGTCGTGGCGGACCGTTCGGAACAGCACGAACAGCCCGAGGATGATCATCAGGAGCCCCGCGCGCACCGGGCTAGCGGATCACGAAGTACCAGAGCGCGGCCAGGACCAACACGATGGTGAGAGTGCGCTTGCTCATAGGTGAGCCCCTTTCAGCTGGGTTGTCCGAGGAACTTGGCGGCGAGCCACTGTCTGACCTGCTTGGTCCCGCCCTGCGCGAATTGGAGGAGCAGGATCGCGGCGAGGATCCCGAGCGCGAACCCGGCGAACTGCTCCATCGGTCATCAGTCTCCGCCGAACATCAGCGGCCTACTCGGGCGTGCACTTGCACGCTGAGGACCCCGAGATAGAGGACGAACAGCAGCGCGAGCCAGAACAGCGTTTGGTGCGGGTTGGTCGCGCGCTTGACGGTCGTGGCCGGGCTCTTCTTCGCGGCGCCGGGGATCGACTGTCGGACCGCGGCCGCGGCGCCTTCGGTCCCGCCGGTCCCGATCCCGCCGTAGGCGGGCAGGTTGCCCATGTCGCTGAGATCGAAAGTGTCGGGGTCGTAGTTGTCGAGCGCGCGGAGGTGCTCGTCGTCCTCCTGGCCGGCGATCTCCCACACCGGGGAGGCGAACGCGCCAACGTCGACGTTCAGGCCCTCGGCCACCGTTACACCGTGGTCAGTGTCTCTTGAACGGTGTGCACGTGCGCGTTGGCGTTCGGCGTGATCGACGTCGGCACGAAGAAATCGACGTCGAGCTCGGCGAGCCCGCGCGGGTAGACAACGTCGCGGCGGACGTTGGCCTGCTCGAAGTCGATCAGCATGTACCCCGGGTCGATCGGCCCGTCATAGTTCCGCTGGTTCTCCGACATCAGGTGCCCCGCCAGATAGTTGCGCGGGACAACGTTCCCGGCGTACATCCACTTAATCGTTGAGAGCGACATCGGCAGGATCTGCGCGGCGCCCCCGTTGTCGATGTAGTGGTACAGACAACGCAGCTGACCGTTGCTCCTCACCAGAGGCACGATCACGTCCTGATTGTTCGAGAAATAGAAGTCCGAGGCGATGAACTCGTGCAGCCAACGGACGCCGGCGGGAAGGATGATCACCGAGCCGCCGCCCTCGGTATTCATCCGCGGGATCGAGAAGAAAGTGACCTCGGCCTGCACCTGTGACCCAGCGTTGAAAGCCACGCTGGAGCCGGTGCCGATCGAGAGCGTGTCACCCGACTGCGCGGTCTCGATGATGAAGTTCAAGTACGTCTGATCGGACTGCGCGAACAGCGCGCCGATCAACGACCTCGGGTCATACGCGGGGGTGATATCGAGCACGAAGTTGACGTTATAGGTGCCGTTCGCGATCGTGCCGGGGAATTGCTTGCCGATCGGCCGGTACGGCGCCGCGGCGGTCGCGGTCGCGGTCGTGTCCATCCCCGGCGCCGTGTTCAGCCCGAGGACGTCGGCCGGGTTGTGGAACAGCCGCAAGAACCGGGCGCGCGCGTCGAGGCCCTGGCACTGCCACGTCTGAGCGGCGCCGTTGGCGTTGAGCGTGACCTTCCGGATCAGGTTGTACGGGAACGGGTAAAGCGAGGTGACGGTCCCCGACCCGGAGACCGTGACTGACAGGGTGACGAACAGGCGGATGTTCGCGATCACCCCGACGTTCTTCAGGCGGTGGTCGATCCGGCCGCCAAACCCGGGCCACACGTCGACGGGCTCGAACAGGTCGTTGCGCTCGGTCATCCGGTCGAACGTCTGCTGGTCGATCCGGTAGGACCCCTCGGCCGGGGTCGAGTTCATGAACACGGCCGGGTTGAGGCCCTGCGCGCCGCCGGCGATCGGCGGCAACCCGCGCTCGATGCACGCGCGGACGTTCTCCTCGTTGACGTCCCAGCCGTGCCGGTGCCACTCTGAGACGAGCTTGAGCTGACGGTCAAGCTCGGCGATCCGCCGGCGCCGGCGGCCGGCGTGCGCGGCAGCGGTGCGGGCGCGGCGCTGCTCTCCTCGCTCAGCGACCGTCATCGTCAGACCGCGGCCGAGAGCTTCTTGGCGCCGGCCCACGGCAGGAACGCCGCGCCGAACTTGAGAGCCAGGATGAACGTCACGGCCGCGAGGCCGGTCAGAAACCAGTGGTGGAGTGCGGCACCGAAAAGCATGCTCGACAGCGTCCTCGGCCTGCTCGGGAAACGTGAAGGCCCCGCACCGCTGTGGGGCGCCCCGGGGCGCCCCCGGCCCTAGCGGGCAGCCCGTTCCCGGTGAACACTCGCCCCCGATGCCGCGTGGCGTTCCCAGCGATCCCGAGGCGCTCAAGCGCCGCGACGCGAACCTAGCAGCCGGGCGAGCCAAGGCCGCCGGCAACGCACTCAACGGAAAGACCCCGCCTACCCGCGGGAAAACCCCGCGTTCCCAAGGTAACGGCGCCGGTTCCCACGGTGACGACGACGTCATCACCTACGGCGACCCGGGAAAGACACCCCGCTCGCCCGGGAAAACGAAAACCGCATCCGCTAGCAAAACGGTGAAAACGAGCGCGCGGCCGCCGCGGGATCAGACGAGCTCACCACGGCAACAGCCGGCGAAGCGCAAAGGGTTTCTAGATGGCCTCTTCGGCAACTGGTGACGGGCAGCTGATCGCCGACCCGGGCCCGGCGTTCGACCCCGACGCCGAGCTCGAGGAGGACCCCGGCGCACTCAACGGCAACCAGCCCCCGGACGCCGGCGAGCCGGTCGTCGAGGACGTCGGCTGGACCCGGGAAAAGATCGCCACCAAGCTCCAGATCCAGGGGGCGCTGACACACAAAGCGATCGGCCGCGGACAGACAGATTTCCTGTGGACCGAGCAGGAGATCCGCGCCGTCGCACCCGGCCTCGCGAGCATCCTCAACCGGTTCCCAACGACGCGCGCGGCCGCCGGCGTGTCCGACGAGCTCGACGTCGTATTTGGCCTCGGCGGCTACATCGCCCGCTCGGTCAACGAGCGCCGCCGCGTGATCGCCGCCGAGATGACCCCGAACGCGTCAGAGCCGCCGAAGGACGAGCCCGCCCCGGCGCCGCCGCCACCGGCCGCGCCCGACGTCGGCCCCGACTTCGACCCCGGGTACGAGACCCCGGACATGTCATGAGGACGAGCGTCGAGAAGATCACCGAGTTCTGGTCCGCGCACGGTGACGAGCTCGTGGGTAGCGCCGGGATGGCCGCCTTGCTGTTCCCGGCCGTCGAGCAGCAGCTCGACGGAAAGAGCCCGGCCGACGTCGACGTGGCGCTCGAGCAGCTCGCCGCGTGGGCGCTCTCGTTGCGCTCAGACGATGCTGCGCCGATCACGATCCGCTCAGGCGAGAATGCGCCCGACCCCGACGCTCAGCCAGCTACAACGGGCTGAGACCCTCCTCGGCTTGGCGCAGGCCGGCGCCGTCGTGTGCGTCGTCTTGGTGTTCCTCGCCGCCGCGGCGATCGCAAGTGTCAGCGGCGAGCTCGAGCGCGAGCTCGGGCACGCGCACGCCAACGAAGCAAAGGCCCGCCGCGGCCTCGACCAACTGCTCGACTGGATCAACCAAAAGGAGCGCCGCTGATGGACGACACGACCCTTCGAGTGATGATCGGAGCGATGCTGGTCGGCTACGGCTTCTCGATCTGGATGAACGCGATCGCCGAGGACCGAGCCCGGCAAGCTGCCCGGACGGCGGTCGTTAACGAGCGCGTGCGACAGCACAACGAGCGGGTGCGGCAGACGGGCGGAGATCCCGACGCCGAGGCCGAACCCGAGCCCAAGGGGAGCTGAGCTGTTCCGGTGGCACGAGCGGCTGTTTGCCGCGGGGAACAGCGGCTCGGGGAAGTCCGAGCTGCTGAATTACCTGTTCACGCAGGTGCGGTGTCAACGGCTGCTCGTTGACACCAAGCCCGAGTTTGAGATCCCCGGGGTCGAGCCGACCCGCTCGCTCGGCGAGCTCGACTGGCGCGCCCCGATGATCCACTACCAGGACCAGACGAACGACCTCGACGAGTACAACGAGCTGTTCGAGCAAGCGTTGCGCCGGCGGAACCTGCTCGTGTGCGTGCACGAGCTCGCGGACCTCTGCGACGACCAGCCGAACCGCACCCCGAAATGGGTGCGCGCGTACATCCGCAAGGGCAACATCCGCGGTAACGGGCTCCTAGGCGCCTCGCAGCGTCCGGTGGGGATGCCGAGGGTCGCGCGGACCGAGGCGCAGCACATCGTGTGCTTTAACCCGCGCGTCGACGAGGAGGATCGCAAGATCATGGCGCGGATGGCAGAGCGGCCGCTCGAGCAGCTCGACGAGGCGCTCGACCGCGCGCACCAGCTCGGCGAGCGGCACAGCTTCGTGATCTTCACCAAGGCCGAGCGTAACCTTCGAGTTTCAGGTCCGTTGCCCGACTTCGTTCGGGAGCGGATAATCGTCAGGCGGGCGGTCGATCTACCGGGCCGGAAGGAAGTGAGCGATGGGGCTCAGGGCGGCGAAGAGCAGCAAGAGCAAACGGTTGATCCTGATCGCCGCGGTGCTCCAGCCTGAACGCGGACCGTGGTGGGTCGACCAGCCCGGCGGCCGCACCCCCTCGCAGGGATGGTGGTGGATCCCCGCCGGCGAGCGCTACCCGCAGTACCTCGGGCATAACGCCGCCGTCGCCGAGGTCAACCTCGTGCAGCTCCTCGACGCCGAGCTCGCGCCGCGATGACCGACCCGAACCTGCACGACCCCGGCCCTGCCGAAGCGTTCCCCGAGGGCTCGCCCGGCGCGATCAAGCGCCCCGCGCCGTTCTGGAAAGAAGGACCCGTTCCGCCGTTCGCCGCGACGGTCATGATCACGTCACTCGCGATCCGCGGTGACCCCGGCATGCAATTCGAGATCATCGCCAACTGGACCGGACCGCACCTCCCGGGCACGCCGACACCCCAGCCCGGCCAGAAGGTCAACGCCTCCGATTGCTACGTCGTCGACCGCGACCGATTCCTCGCCCAGGCGATCGCCGGCCGCGCGCTCGAGCAGCTCCGCGCCGGCGTGATTCCGGACCTCCGCGCGCTCGCCGTCGAGCTCCGCAAACGAGCCGAATAGCGTCGCTTTTGCACGACCGGCGTCGGGGGGGCGCCATATCGCTTTGGTTCTCGCCAAAAGCAACGCTATTCGGTCCGGAACCACGCGCGGCCGCGCTTGGTGACCGTGCCCCCGGCGAGCTCGTGCGCCAGCACCCGATAGAGGTAGTTCGGGAGCAGCCCGGTCGCCTGTGACAGCTGCTCGGTCGTCAGCCCCGGCCGCACGCGGATCGTTTCCAAGATCCGCGCGCGACGTGTCACAAAAGCCGATGGCTTGAGCAGCCCGTGGTCGGGTTTTGTGACACGCGCCCGGGTTAGCCGCTGCCGACACCGGTCCGAGCACGTTCGCCGCGGCCGGCCTGTCCGAGCTCGCTCGAGCGGAGCTCCGCACATCGAGCAGTAGGACCCGAGGTCCATCTGTTTTGTGACGGCCGCCCGGGCGCTCTCGCTTATGTCCGGCACCGTCGTCATCGCGTTACGACCCACTGCCAGACGAAAGCGCTGACCGCGCCGACGACGAACGCCCACGGGTTCCACAAGATCCCGAGCGCGACGCCTTCCACCAGCAGAATCATGGGTATCACGAAGATCCCGACGACGCCGCTCGTGGGGCGGCTACTGCTCTTGTCCGGTTGCGACGTCATCGCGGTAGCCGCCCCTCGCGCGCGTCGTCGAGGATCGCGTCGACGGCGTCGACGATCTCCTCGCTCGGCATGACGACGGTCGGCGCGAGTCGCATAACGGCCGCCGTCGCCGCGCCGGCCGCCAAAAACGCGACGGTCCGGATCTCGACATCGCTGTAGCTCTTCTCTGGTTGCGGCGTCATACGGCACCGCGGACCCAGCGGCCCAGCCAGTCGGTACCGGGGTGGAGCTCGGTGAAGCGTTTACGCGCGCACTCGAGGCGTTGCGCCGCGGTCTCGATCTTCTCGGCGGCGTAGTCGTCGATGGCTGTCTCGCTGAGCGCGGCCTGCGCGCATCGGATGACCGACTCGAGCGAGTTTCGATACTCCCAATCGGCCACGTGGGCGTAGCGGTTGGGCGTCATATCGAGACCTTGACGAGCTCGTCGGGCGCGTAGGTGTAACGCCGGTCGTGGACGACCTCGACGACGACGCAGCCGGGGTGCCGCGCGCTGTCGCTGACGCGCACGACCTCCCAATAGACGTCCTGATGGGTGTTGAGCGCGTCCCCGGGCTTGAGCTCGCGCACCGGCACCCACCGGTGCCCGTCGCTGGCGCTTATGCGTGGTTGCGCCGTCATAGCGGCATCGCCTTAACCGCCTCGATGCCCCGGCTCCACGCGATCGGGCCGGCCATGTCGCCCGCGCCGGGATTGCGCTCAGCGAACGCCGTCGGCGGCCACCCCGGCGAAGCCGGCCAGACCTCCCCACAGAGTTCGCAGTAGAGCGGGCGCCCGGGGTGCTCACGCGCCCACGTGTGATCACAGCCACTCACGAGCTGCTCCCCTTGAGCGCGCGATAGAGCTTGTGGCTCTGCTCGTCGTAGAGCTCGATCGTGACGCGCCGCAGCTCGCCGGTGATGGGCGCGATCACCTGGAACCACATCGACCCGGTGTTCAGATCGAAACCGCGGTCGCCGATCTCGAGCACCGTCGCGTCGGCTTCGACCTTGGTGAACAGGCTCTCCGCGCCGGCCCGGCCCATCGTCTCGAGATACCGGATCAGCAGCTCCGCTAGCGCTGTCGTCCGAGCGAAGATCTCGGGGTCGCACAGCTCCTCGGCGTCGCCCCGGTAGAACGCATCGTCGAGCGCCTGGAGCTCGGCCTCGGTGGGGCTATTGCTTGGGTCGCTTAGCGGCGTCATGCGAGCCTCAGCTGTCGCGCCTCGTTGACGCGCTCGAGGCCGGCGGCCGTGATGCGGAACTCGCCCCAGCGCATCGAGTCGCCCCAGCCGCCGCGCTCGACCAGACGGTGGCTAGCGAGCTGCTTAAGCGAACCGCGGACCACCTGGGGGTGAAGCCCGGCCGCCGGCGGGATCTCGGAGACCTCGGTTGCTGTCAACCAGCGCCCTTCAACGAGCGCCTCGAGCACCGCGCATTCGGCGGTGGAGAGATACGTCCTGACCATGGTGTTGCCTCCACGGCGGGCGTCGTCGACCACGGACGCACCCGAGGTTGGCGGCGCCCACCGCTCTGGGGTTACTCTCCGGTCAACCGACCGAAGGGAGGAGCTGTGCGTAGCTCCGTTCTGATCGCGGGCCGGTGGCGGTCCGTCGTCACCACCCGGGACTACCGTTTGGGCATGAAGCCCGGGAACGCGGGGAAGAAGTACCCGGCTGAGCCGCTCACGAAGGACGAGGTGCGCCGGCTTCTGAAAGCGTGCGGCCGCGGCTACGCCGGCGCCCGCAACAAGGCCCTGTTCGTCGTGTGGTGGCGGTGCGGGCTGCGGATAGCCGAGTCGCTCGCGCTTCACCCCAAAGACGTGGATCTCGTGAACGGGACCGTGACCGTGCTCCACGGCAAGGGCGACCGCCGGCGGGTCGTCGGGATCGACCCGGAGGCCGCCGCCGTCGTCGAGCACTGGCTCGATCTCCGCCGCGAGCTCGGCGTCAACGGCCGACACCCGCTGTTCTGCGTGATCTCGCGCCCGTCGATCGGAAAGCCGATGCACGACAGCTGCGCCCGCGAGGCGATCAAACGCGCCGGCCAGCGGGCCGGGCTCGACCGCCGCGTCCACCCGCACGCGCTCCGGCACACCCACGCCTTCGAGCTCGCCGGCGAGAACGTCCCGATCCACGTCATCCAGAAGCAGCTCGGGCACAAGGACTCCCGGACGACCGACCGCTACATCGGCCACCTGCGCCCGCAACAGGTGATCGACGCGATGCGAGCGCGGACGTGGGACTTCAGCCACGAGGCGCCCTTCGCCGCGCAAGCCGCGCGTGGCGGCGCAGCAACCTGACGAAGTAGCCGAGCGACCGCGGCGTGCCCCCGCCGGGCGGCGCGCCGCGGTCCCACGGCAGTCTACCCAGCGGCAGCGAGGACACGTACGGCTCGAAAGTGAAGTCGATCTGGTTGACGAGCCACTGCTCCCCGTATCCGTCGCGACCGACGAGCTCGTCGAGCTGCGCGCAGTAGCGCCTGATCAGCATCGCCCCGCGTTTGGACAGACGCCACGGCTCGTCGGGCTTCCACTCGCGCCAAGCGGCGATCGCAGCGCCAACCGGTCCCCCTCCCTCAAAAGTGAATGCCGCCGCAGGCGGCGCCGTTCCCAAATCCGACGCGGCGCGGCTCGGTGGCCGGACGGGCGGCCCGTTCGCGTCAACCAAAGGCTCGCGCGCGCGCGCCGGTCCCTTCCTTAACTCGCAAACTCCGGCTTTAACACCAACGTTGGTGTTAGCCCGAAGGGGAGCTGACACCTCTGCCCACGAGAGAGGACGGCGCAGCGGCGGGACGAAGCGGCGAACGCCCCTGAGCGCTGCTCTAACCGACTGAGCTACTCCGGCGGGAATGTGGATCACGATACACGTGCCACGGCCGTCAGCGGCGCGGGGAGCCTCGTGGGCCCCGTCCACGAGGCCCATCTCCTCCAGGTAGCGCAGCGTGCGATAGATCTGGTTGCGATAACGCTGTTGGATCTTCCGCACGTTCTTGCCCGGGCCGGGTGGCACCGGGAGCTTCATCGCTTCGACGAGCTGCGGGATCGATCGACGGATCGATGTGGCGCCGTCCTGCGCCTCTGGGGTCATGAAGACCTGGCGGAACACGATCACCAGGTGATCGAGCTGGCGCTCGAACGGCGGCCGCCCGCGGGCCTCCTCGTGGCGCTCTGCGAGCCACGCTCGCACCTCGCCGTGGGGGATTGCAACCGAGGCGTCAGCTGTGTGACCTATGCTCACACAACCCGTCCGGTGGTGCCAGGATCACCATCGGTCGGGAATTTTTAAGGCCCGGTCGGACAAGTCGAACGCACGTTCGGCTTCCGTCCGCTCTTATGATCAGCGCGTGCGGTGGCTCATCGCGGCGGCAGTGCTCAGTCTCGGCGGTTGTGCGTCGTCGTCGGAGTCACCGTCGACGACGACGCTCAGTCGCGCGGACCCGAGAATCACGGCTCAGTGCGACTTGGAGCCAAACCTTCCGGACCGGTGCGTTCAGGGCGATTATCAGGTAGCTGCGCCAGCCCCGGGCTCGACATGTGGGGCGAGGAAGGCGTGGACCAAGCAGTCGAGCATTGGCCACGATTACGAGATCGCCTGCTTGCCCGTCGCTGCGCCGATCACGATCACGACAGGACCCGTCCCGCCGCCCCCATCGACGACGACGCCGCCCGCCGTGCCCACCACAACCGCAGCGCGGCCGCCCTCCCCGCCGAAGCCCGAGCCGACGCCGCCCGTTCCCCCGACACCCAAGCCGCCGACGCCGCCTGTTCCCCCGACGCCCAATCCACCGACGCCGCCGAAGCCGCCCGCTGCGCCGTGATCAGGAGAGAACGTGTCCTAGGCCGTCTGCTCGGAGTGCGGCGAAGACCTCGGGCCAGTTGGCGGCGTCGACGTAGAGGCCGATGATTTCGCCGGTTAGCGCGTCGGCGTAGAACCATGATTCGTCGACGTTGCGGCCGGTGAACGCGGGGTCGGCGAACTGGCAGCCTTGGTAGCCGCGGGGGATGCCGGGGATCCCGGTCCAGCTCGCGACCCACTTGACCAGGACGACGCGGCTGATCGGGATCCCGAGCAGTTTCGCGCGTTCGCGGATCCAGCCGGCGGCGCGCTCGACGGGGGCGGCGCCCGGCTCGACGTCGAGGAACTCGCAGGCGGGATCTTGACCGGTGTCGTCGATGGTGTAGTGCTTGTGGCCGGGGTAGTCGCGTTCGATCTCGGCGAGGTCGGCGTACGCGCCGTCGCCGTAGGCCATGACGGCGTCGGAGCTCGTCGAGGCGAGGTGCCCGATCGCGGAAGCGGTGACGGTGTCCCACACGACGACGATCTGCCGCGGGCCGGGCAGCGGCCGCGGTTTGCGGCGTCGTACGCGGTGGACGACCTTGGGGGCGTGCGCGGCGCTCGCGACGCCGGCGACCAGGGCGACGAGCAGCTGCCCGAGCTGGCTGACGTTTACGGCGCCGTGCTTGGTGCCGAGCACGGCGGCGAGGATCCCGGCGACTAGCGCCGATGCCTCGCCGCCGAGCTGGGCGGTCTTCGTCTTGGTCATCCTACGTGAGCGGCTCGGGCGGCGGCCCGCCGGCCGCGGCGACGGGGGTCGCGACGTCGTACGCGGGATCGGGCACCGGCGCGGCCGCGGGGGGTGGCGGCGGCGCGGGCTGCTGAGCGGCGACCGGCAGCGGCGGCGGCTCGAGCGCGGTCTGAACCGGCTCTCGCGTCACCTGCGGGGTCTCGACCGGCGCCGGCGGTGGCGTCGGCTGCGTCTTCTCGACGGTGAACCCGGCGGCGTCTGAGAGCGTCGTGAGGTGTAGGGCGAGCTCGTGCACGAGCTCGTCGACGGTGTTCGCTTCGATGGTGAGCGTGATCATCGCTTCCTCCGGTGCTTGCGGTGGTGGTGGCGGCGGTGTTTGGTGTGGCTGGCGCTTTTGCGGCAGAACCCGCACCGGCAGTCGCGTTTGTGTCCGTGTCCGTGGGCCATTGGTGAGGCGCTCCTATTCGTAGACGACGAGGACGACGATTGATTTGGCTGACAGGTTCGTCGCGTTCGCGACCTCGACGCCGACGCCGGCGCCGGCGGCCGCGCCGCCCCACACTTTGAGCGCGTCGGTCGCGGGGAGGTAGTCGTAGTCGTAGCCGGCGGATTGCAGCGCGGCGAACGCGATGATCCCGGAGTCGATCGGGAGGCCGGCGGCCTCGAGCGCCGCGGTGATGCCGACCGTCCCGCCGGTGGGGTAGCTGGTGTCGAGCGTGACGGTGCACGTCGCGAGCTTGACGCCGGGGAGTGACACGATCGGCTTGACGTTTGAGATTGCGACGGCCATTGGTTTCTCCTAGTGGGCGTGGGTGAGGATCAGGGTCGCGATCCCGAGCCCGAGGTTTGACATCAGCGCCAGGCCGACGAACCACACGCCGAGGTCGTTGCGGTGCCGCTCGTGGAAGCGGTCCTCTTCCTCGCGGCTGACGTAGTCGCGGGTGAGCTCGGGTCGGGTGGGGCGCTCGGCGATCATCTTCTCGAGCTGGTCGACGCGGTACGCGAGGAGGTCCTCGGCGCGGCGGCGCCGCATCCGCCGTTCATCGTCGGGTTGGAGGTCGTCGGGGCACACATCTAGGTCAGCCCGGTTCCGGGGCTGTCGAGCAGCGGCGCCGCGGTCCATTCCTCGAAAAGCAGCTGGATCGACGAGTACTGATCGCCCGCGGCTAGGCCGACCGTTTTAGAGCCGATCGTGTAGCCGGGCGGGATCGGGAACGAGGGAAAGACGGCTTGCACGGCGACGGTCCCGGCGGGGCTTGCCGCGATGGTTGCCCACTGTGACGAATGCCCGTACGAGATCCTTTCGACCAGCGACGCGGTGATCGCGGTGGCGACTTGGAGCTCGCCGATCTCGACCCCGTTCGCGTCGGACTCGATGATGCCGGCGTACCGGTTCGCGACGGTGGAGCTGGTGGTCAGGGTCGTGAACCCGGACAGCAACCTTGCCCAGATGCTCGCCGGGATCGTGTAAGACCAGTCGGCGCCGGCGGAGGGCGCGGCGATCGTGACGCGCGTGTATTCCGCGGAGCCGGGGCCGTACGCAATCGGGGCGCTCGCGAACGGCCGCTCGTCGGGGTGGCTGATCACCAAGGCTTGGATGCTCCCTCGCGGCTGCCCGGCGATCTGGTTGATGCTCGACGGCGCGACGCCGATTTGAAGCTCGAGGTTCTTGGCGCCCCAGGGGAAGGTGGTGAAGTAGTTGCCGGGGATTCGGATCCCGGGGCCGTCCTGGTCGGCGTTGAGGCCGAGGAGGTCGGCGTAGATGTTCAGCGGCGACAGGTTCACGATCGTGAAGGAGCGACAGTTCCCGATCACCAGCGACCGCGACGGGTTGACGGTCGTGAACGTGTAGACCTTCGGGTCGCTCGCGGGGCGGCCGGTCAGTCCTTGGATGTCCGCGATGTCACGACGCTGTTTCGCGTGCCCGATCTGGAGCGCGGCGATCGCCTCTTCGATTGGTGTGGCCATCAGGCGGCCGCTCCCGCGAGCCCGACCCTGCCGACGTCGCCGGCGGCGTGCGCCGCGGCGGTGACGGGGTTAGCGCCGACCTCGCGCTCGATGCCCTTCCCGATCAGCCACACGGCGCCGAGAACGAACGCGACGTAGAGCGCGGCGATCTCGATGTCTTTGCCGATCAGATCCCAAATCCCGCTGATCACGTCCGACGCGACCTCGGCGGCGAGGCCGCCGACGCTGACCGGTTTGGTACCGAGCGCCTCGCCGGTGACGGTCAGGCTCCCCCCGAATGGAGTGGTGCCGATCGGTGTGCGGCCTTCGGTGAGGCCGGCGGGACCGCCGAGCTTCGCGATGAGGTCGCTCATTGCCTGGCCGGCGGCGGTCATCTGTCCTTCTTGGTAGCCGCCGTGGCCGGCGGCGTAGGTGCTCTCGCCGGTGCCGGATCCGAAGCCGCTCTCGGTCCCGGTCGGCCAGCCGGGGATAAGGTTCGCGACCCTGTCGCCGGCCTTGATCTTCTGGCCCACGGTGACGGTCGGGACGATGCCCTCGGCGTGGTAGATGTAGAGGCCGTTGAGGCCGCCGCCTTGGATTTGGTACTCGACGAAACCGCCGGGGTGTGCGGAGGTCCAGCCGGTGTCGCCGGCTTGGGTGACTTGGGTCACGATGCCGTCGCCGATCGCGA
>DASZGY010000153.1:0-8865 GCA_035938395.1 Acidimicrobiia bacterium | reverse complement strand
GGGCTTCCTCCCGGCGAGTGCGAGCGGGAGTGTGATGTTCTCGATTGCCGTGAGCGTCGGGATCAGGTTGTACGACTGGAAGACGAACCCGATCTTGTCCCGGCGGACGACCGTCAGCTCCTTCTCGGAGATCGCGGTGATCTCAATGTCGCCGAGCAGGATGCGACCCGCCGTGACACGGTCGAGCCCGGCGAGGCAATGCAGCAGCGTCGACTTCCCCGAGCCCGACGGGCCCATGATCGCCGTGTAGTGACCGGCGGCGAACTCGACGGTGATGTTGTTGAGTGCCCGCACGGCCGCCTCGCCGACGCCGTAGATCTTCGTCACCTCTTCGGCGCGGATGGCGACCGTGGTGGCGGCGGGCTGGGATGCGACGGCAGACGTCACGGTGGTCCTCCTGCCAAGGTGTTCGGGGGTACCGAGACCCTACGCGACGGCAACCGCAGCTCGGCGAACAGCGGAGCGCGGTGGAGAACCTCCCGGATCGAGCCGCTTCGCGGACGCGAGTCCGGTTACTCGGAGACGAGTCCCATGTCCGCGATGAGCTTCTCGACGCGGACGCGAATCTGGTCTCGGATCGGGCGGACCGCGTCGACGCCGAGGCCCTCCGGGTCGTCGAGCACCCAGTCCTCGTAGCGCTTCCCCGGATAGACGGGGCACGCGTCGCCGCAGCCCATGGTGATGACCACGTCGGCGGCGCGAATGATCTCGTCGGTCCAGTGCTTGGGGAGCTCCGTGCCGATGTCGATCCCGACTTCGGCCATCGCCTCGACGGCGGCCGGGTTGACCGAGCTGGCGGGCTCGGAGCCGCCCGAGAACACGTCGACGCGATCGCCGGCGAGGTGGTTGAGCCAGCCGGCGGCCATCTGCGAACGCCCGGCATTGTGCACGCACAGGAACAGGACGCTGGGCTTGCCGCTGATCGGGTCATCGAGTGACGACATCGGCTCCTCTCGGCGAACGCTCGGGATAGAGCAGCAGGATGAGCCCGTAGGCGATGGCGGCTCCGACGAGCTGCATCAGGATGAACATCGGCGCCGACGACGGCTTGATGCCCGTGAACGTGTCGGACAGGGTGCGGGCGATCGTGACGGCGGGGTTGGCGAAGCTGGTCGACGACGTGAACCAGTAGGCGCCTCCGATCCAGATCCCGACGGCGAACGCCACCACGTTGGCGCGACCGGTACGCACACAGCCGTGAATGACGAGCAGAAGCCCGACGGTGGCGAGGATCTCGGACAGCCAGAGCGCGGGCGACGAGCGAGCCTTGCTCGAGACGTCGATCGCCGGCAGCTCGAACATGAGGTTCGCGAGCATCGCGCCGAGACAGCCGCCGACGACCTGCGCGGCGATGTAGAAGGCCGAGTCGCGGGTCGTGATGCCGCCGAAGGCGCGATCCACGAGGGTCACGACCGGGTTGAAGTGCGCTCCGGAGACCGCGCCGAAGACGAGGATGAGCCCGATCAACGCGGCGGCCGTCGCAGCCGCGTTCTCGAGCAGCTCCAAGCCCGCATCGTGGGGAGACGACCGGCCGGCCATGATCCCGGAGCCGATCACCGCGATCACGAGGAATCCCGTCCCGATTCCCTCCGCAGCCAGGCGACGCGTCAGGTCGAGCTCGATGCTGCCGGTGCCCGTCTCGGGCTGCTTCGCGAGGTCGGGCATCTGGCCGCCTCGAGTACGCCGACGAGCTCGAACGTCAGCCGCAGCGCGTCGCCGATTCGGGAGCCGATTCGCAGCACATCCCGTCGGTCTCGGGATCGGCCGTGCGAAGCTCGCCGCCCGGCATCTCGACATCGTCGAGCACGGTGTAGATCTCCCACGGCTCGCCGTCGGGGCCGTCCACCCACACCTTGTCCTGCACCGCGTAGCAACACGCGACTTCGTCTTCCGTGGCGGTCGGCAGGCCCTCGCCGGCCAGCCGCTGCTGCGCCGCCGCGACGTCCTCGGTCGATTCGACCTCGACCCCCAAGTGGTTGAGGCCGCCCGGCTCGCCGTCGCCTGCGATCAGGATCAGCTTGAGGGGAGGGTTCGCAACCGCGAAGTTGGCGTAGCCCGGGCGAACCTTCGCCGGTGCCGTGCCGAAGAGCTTCGTGTAGAAGTCGATCGCCTGGTCGAGGTCTGCCACGTTGAGGGCAAGCTGCACCCGGCTCATCGCTGCTCCTGATATAGATTGCCGTTTGTCGATGTATCGATCATCGCGGATACATCGAGAAGTGTCAATACGAATCCGGAGGTCGCTCATGGCCCGTGCCCCAGCCGACACCGAGGTCTGCTGCGCGCGGGTGCTCGAGGCGCCGCTGCGCGAGTCCGACGCCGCCGAGCTGGCGCAGGTCTTCGCCGCCCTCGCCGACCCGGTGCGGCTCCGATTGCTGAGCCTCATCGCGGCCGCCGGCGAGATCTGCTCGTGCGATCTGCTCGGACCGCTCGACCGCAGCCAGCCCACGGTGAGCCATCACACGAAGGTCCTCGCCGACGCCGGGCTGATCGCGGGCGAGAAGCGCGGCAGGTGGGTGTGGTGGTCGATCGTGCCCGCGCGCGTCGCCGACGTTCGGAGCGCGCTCGGGTCGGCAGAACCGGTCCGGGCCTAGATCGCTCCCCGGAGCTTCAGCGCGTTCTGCATCTGGACGCCGTGGACGAGATCGATCCCGGCCCCGAGTGATGCCGCTGCGTGCACGGCTTCGTGCATCGCGTCCGGGGTGATCTCGAGATCGGCGCACGTGTTCGTGAACGAGTCGATGCAGTACGGACACTGCTTCGAGTGCGCGACGGCCAAGCCGATGAGCGCCTTCTCGCGACGGGTCAGCGCGCCGTCCTCGCCGAAGACGCCGTTGTAGTACGCCCAGAACTTGTTCATGAGCGGCTTGGCGAAGTTGCCGACGTCAGTGAAGTGGCCGAGGTCCCCCCGCTCGTAGTAGCTCGACGTGACGCCGTTGCCCTCCGTCGGTCCGTGCGATGCGGCGCATGCCGCCAGCGCGGCTTGGGCTTCGGCGGCGCGCGGGTGCGCGGGGTCGATCGGCCGGAGGTCGCATCCCATCTTCGAGTCATGGATCTCGAGGGGCCCGAACGCGAACTCGATCGGCCGCGTCTGCCCTACTTCGCCGGCAACCGGGTACACCCAATGTTTGCCGCTGACCTCGGTATGGCAGCAGTACACCGGCTGGCCGTCGCCGCCCTGGGGCACGTGACGCCAGCCGACGTCACCGGCGCGTTCGGGCACGGCGTCGAAGATCGCGTGCACGCCCGCGCTCTCGTCTCGGAGGTCGATCCCCTTGTGGTCGAGCATGGGCGTGGACACAGGCTCGTCGAGCATGTCGTCCTCGGCGATGTCGATCGACGAGAAGATCATGTTGATGCCGCCCGGGAACGGATACTTGATGTAGCCGTCGGTGCAGCTGGTCGCGATCACGCCCTGAGCCGTGATCGCATCATGCGGCAGCGCGTCGACGTCGGCCACCTTCACGTGCACGTGGATCGATTGCGCAGCCGCGACCGCGTCCGCATACGGGAACTCCGGATCGAAGAGGCCGAGGACCTCGTCGCTCTCCGACGGCGAGAGCAACCCGAGATCGCGGAACTGGTCGAGCGTCGACTCGAAGGCGTCCCGGTCGAGTTGCGAAGCGATGGTCATCGGAGCTCCTCCTTGCTGCGTTCCTTGGTCGCCACCAAGAGCGAGTAGCCGGCGATCCCGTCGCGAACGGCGCGGGCAGCCTGCGCGGTGCGTTCGCGGGCCAGGTCGAAGTCGACGCCGGCCAGCGCGGGCAGCTTCGCCATGCGGAACGCGACCAACCGGGCGTCGATCTGCTCGACCATTCGCGCCAGCGCGTCGTCGTGCGACTCGGTCTTCGTGACCGTGAGCCCGGCGCCGGCCAGCATCTCGACGTACTGCTCGACGGGGCGGGCGTCGGCGAGGCACGAGACCCAGCCGGCGAGCGACTGGAGCTCGGCGTCGAGGCGGGTGGGCTCGAGCGCCACGTCGGTGATGCCGACGCGCCCGCCCGGCTTCAGCACTCGCGCCATCTCGGCCGCGGCCGTCACCTTGTCGGGGAAGGTGCAGAAGGCGCACTCGCACACGACGGCGTCGATCGACGCATCCGGGAGCGGGATGCGCTCGGCGTCGCCGAGGTGGAACCGGACCCGGTCGCCGAGCCCCTCGGAGGCGGCGGTCGCGTTCGCCTTCGCCACCGTCAGATCACCGAGGTCGACGCCTTCGACCTCGACGCCGAACTCGCCCGCAAGCAGGAACGCCGTGGTGCCCGGCCCGCTGGCGACGTCCAGCACGCGATCGCCCGGCCTCAGCTCGAGGGAACGGGCCAGCCGGCGCGTGAGGTCGAGCCCGCCGGGGTGGTAGCTGTCGCCGAGGATGAGCGCCACGGCGTCGCGCTGGTACGCGCTGGCGCAGCACAGCTTGAGCTCCTCGGCCGAGGGCAGCGCCTCCGCCGTGCTCATCGCAGGTTCTTGCCCACGTTCGTCGCGTCGGCCGGCACGTGGTCCGACCCGTCGGCGGCGCCCCTGTCGTCGGCGTCGCCGTTGCCGTGTGTCTTCGACCCGTACTTCGTCGTCAGGAGCACGGGCTGCAGCTCCTCGGCGTTCGGCACGATCGTCGGCACCGAGACGCCTGACAGCTGCTCGCGCACCTCCTCGCGGTAGCCGACCGAGTTGTACGCACAGAACGGGATCAGCCGGCCGTCGGGCGTGATCTCCTCGACGCAGCACTTCATGAGCTGCTTCACGTTCAGCGTGTACGGGTCCTGGAAGTCCTGGATCACGATCATGAACGCCTTGTCCGTGATGCTCTTGAGGGCGTCGGGTAGGTCGATCCCGCAGGTCGCGCACTCGAGCTGCTCGGCGGTCATCTCGGTGCCGGGCGTCGCCGACGCGCTCCACAGCTTCTCGAGCGCGCCCCGCACCGACATGTCGGGCATGACGCGGTTGCTCACGTAGTCGAGGTAGTCCTCGATCTGGAGGAGCCTCGGGACCGGGACGACGTTGTCGCCGTCGACGAGGCAGTACGTGATGCTCCGGCACGTGGGGAAGCAACACGGCACCGGGAAGAAGTCGGACTCGCGGAACCACTCCGGGCACTGGTCGGCGAGCCCGTGCACGATGTCGGCGTTCGTGAGCCGGTTCATCGGATCGAACTCGACGTGCCGGCCCGAGTGCGTGACGGGCTGGTACGCCACCGAGCGCACCGCCGGGTGCTTGATCCCGAACCGGACGATGTCGCCGAGCTCGTGGTCGTTGAGGTCGCGCTCGACGGCCGCAACCAGGGTGACGTTCAGGCCGAACTCTGCGCAGTTGTCGAGCGCCTTCTGCTTGGCCTTGCGAAGGTCACGCCCGCGGATCTCGGTGTGCGTGCGCTCGGCGAATCCGTCGAACTGCATGTAGACGTTGGGACGCTTCGGCAGCTCCGACATGTCCTTCATGAACTTGCGGTCGTGCGCGAGGCGCATGCCGTTGGTGTTGAGGTTCACGATCTTCACGCCCTTCTCGGACGCCATGCGCATGAAGCCGAGGATCTCGGGGTGGATGGTCGGCTCGCCCCCCGAGAACATGACAACCTCCGGCTCGCCCTCGGAGCGCACGAACGCGTCCAGTCCCGCCTCGACCTGGTCCATCGTGAGCGAGAACCCGTCGGGCTGGTGGCCCGAGTCGGCGAAGCAGATCGGGCAGTCGAGGTTGCAGTTCGTGTTCACCTCGATGATCCCGAGGCACGCGTGCTGCTTGTGCTCCGGGCACAGGCCGCAGTCGAGCGGGCAGCCGTCCTTCACCTCGGTCTGCGTCTCGAGCGGGATCGTGCCCGGCTTATTGAACCGCAGCGAGTCGAAGTACATCTCGGCGTCGGAGTAGAGGAGCGCCTCGAACTGGCCGTGCTCCGAACACCGTTTGCGCAGGAAGACCTGGTTGTTCTTCGCGTTGACCTCGCCGTCGATGACCGTCTTGCAGACGGGGCAGATGCTCTTCGTGTACTCGAGGAAGACCTCGTCGCGATCGACCTTCTGCCGGCCAGGGGTCATCGTCATGGCAGAACCTTCCTGTGCCCGCCGTGCGCCAAATCGGGGCGAACGTACTTCGCTCATACGTCGCCGGGAACGCTTGCGGATGAACAGTGGCGGCCGCGCCGCGGGTGCCGCGTCTACCCGACCCGGTCAGCAACCTCGTCGCGCGTGGGCCGGGCGGCGCCGTCGGCAGGAACGGTGCCCGGCGGGTACTCGGAGCCGCGGCGCCCCAGCCACACGAACCAGCCGATGCTGAGGATGCAGACGATGGCGCTGACCCACGCGTTGAGGCGCACTCCGAAGATCTCGTTGGCGGGGTCGATGCGCATGTTCTCGAAGAAGAACCGACCGAACGTGTACGTCGCGAGGTACAGGGCGAACATCTGGCCCTTGCGGAGACGGAACCGACGCTCGATCCAGAGCACGACCCCGAGCAGGAAGAGGCAGTAGAGCGACTCGTACAGGAAGGTCGGATGGAAGGTCGTGTCGTGGAGATACCCGGGCGGGCGCTTCCCCGGTGAGATCTCGAGCGCCCAGGGCAGCTTGGTGGGGCCGCCGAACAGCTCCTGGTTGAAGTAGTTGCCCCAACGGCCGATCGCCTGGGCGGCGAGCAGCCCGGGTGCGATGCAGTCCATGAGCGGGAGCGTCTCGACGTGCTTGATGCGGGTCAGCACGATCACGGCGATGGCGCCCCCGGCCAGCACCCCCCAGATGCTGAGGCCGCCCCTCCAGATCTGGAACGCGCGCAGCCAGTCGTGGGTGAACAGTTGGTAGTCGCTGATCACGTGGTACACGCGGGCGCCGACGACGCCGCCCACGACGATCCATACCGCCATGTCGTTGAAGGTCTTGCCGTCGAAGCCGCGCGCCACCCAACGCCGCTCGGCGATCCACGCCGCCACCAGGACGCCGATCGCGAGGAGCAGGCCGTAGGCGTGGATGGGGATCGGCCCGAGGTCGATGACGCCGTTGTCGGGGCTCGGGATCGACGCGAGGACCGGCACGGCCGGTCATCGTAGAGGTCGTGGTCGTGGAAGTGGCTAGCGCGGCGCGGGCCCCGATCCGTTCGACGACACCCCGACCGGAACGAGCTGACGGCTCTCGATCACATGGTCGACGAGGCCGTATTCGACGGCGTCCCCGCCCCGAAGGATGAAATCGCGGTCGATGTCGCGTTCGATCTGTTCGACGGTCTGCCCGCTGTGGCGGGCGAGCGTGTCGATCATCTGGCGCCGCTGTGCCATCACTTCGCGCGCCGCGATCTCGATGTCGATGGACTGGCCCTGGACGCCGCCCCACGGCTGGTGGATGAGCACGCGCGCGTGCGGCAGGGTGCTGCGCTTGCCGGGCGCGCCGGCAGCGAGCAGCACGGCGGCCGAGGACGCGGCCTGGCCCATGCACGTGGTCGCGACGTCGGCACCGATGAACTGCATGGTGTCGTAGATCGCGAAGAGCGCGTTCATCTCGCCGCCGGGGCTGTTGATGTACAGGTTGATGTCCTTCGCCGGCTCCTCGGACTCGAGGTGCAGCAGCTGCGCCACGATGAGGTTCGCCACCGTGTCGTCGATCTCTCCGGTGAGGAACACCACCCGCTCCTTGAGCAGGCGGGAGTAGAGGTCGAACGCACGCTCGCCACGGGCGCTCTGCTCGACGACGGTCGGGACCAGCACCTTGCTCATGGCGGACTCCCATCTCATTGGTGCAACTGGTTGGTTGCACCATGGTGGCGCGCCCCCTCCGACTGTGCAACTCTGGGGTTGCATGAGTTCGGACGTCACCCGCGAAGTAGAGCTTCCTGCTTCCCCCGAGGAGGTCTGGGAGCAGGTGACCGACAGCGACGAGCTCGGCGAGTGGCTCGACGCCGACGTCGAGCTCGAGCCGCGCCCCGGGGGGTCGGGCAGCTTCCGCTTCGCCGACGGCGAGGTGCGTCGGGCGCTGGTCCGCGACGTCGAGCCGGGGCAGCGTCTGGCGTTCACGTGGTGGCCGCTCACCGGCGACGAGGTGGGCCGAGCGACCTCGGTGACGATCACGATCGAGCGCACGGACGCCGGGTCCCGCCTACGGCTGGTCGAGTCGTCACGCGCCCGAGTGCGGGCGGTCGCCGGCGCGGTCGCATGAACGCGCACGACCGGCGCCTCGGTGCGGTGTTCTCGGCGCTCGCAGACCCGACGCGTCGTCGTCTGCTCGGGCGCCTTGCCGAGCAGCCGTCCGCCACCGCGACCGAGCTCGCCGCCGCCGAGCCGGTCAGCCGGCAGGCGATCGTCAAACATCTCCAGTCGCTGGACGAGGCCGGGCTCGTGACGCCGGCTCGCGCCGGACGCGAGGTGCGCTACGCCCTGACGCCCGCACCCCTCGAGGACGCGGCGGGGTGGATGACGACCGTGGGCGCCCAGTGGGACCGCCGTCTGGCTCGCCTGCGAGGGAAGCTCGAAGCCGGCAAATAATCCCACCGAAGGCTGGTAAATTTGGCGGGATGGCCAAGACCGATGCGAACCCGCCGATGCCGGACTTCGTCACCGACTACGAGCTCCAAGAAGTCGACCCCGCGTTCCTCACCTCGGCGGTCAAGCCCAAGCAGTTCCTCCACATCGACCAGGCCGAATGCATCCTCTGCGAAGGCTGCGTCGACATCTGCCCCTGGAAATGCATCCACATGGTCTCCGTCGACGCCATCGCGGACGCGACCGACACCGAACAGCCCGGCGAAGACCCCACCGACCACGTCGCCTTCATCGTCGACGAGGACGTCTGCACCCGCTGCGCCCTGTGCGTCGACCGCTGCCCCACCGGCGTGATCATCCTCGGCAAGATCTCCCAACAGATCGCCGAAGGCGACCCCCACACCCGCACCGACCGCCACGGCTAC
>DASZGY010000152.1:0-10219 GCA_035938395.1 Acidimicrobiia bacterium | reverse complement strand
ATGCGGAGCCCGTCGAGCGGCGCGGCGTCATCGTCGAGCCTCCAACCCAGTCGCTCGTAGAACCCCTTGGATCGGTCCACGTCGGACACGGGGATGACGTCGACTTCGAGCTTCATGCTGACACTGCGAACACTCTTCTCGCTGCTGACACTGGATACTTCGGTTGGGCTCATGGCTCTTCCTTGCTTTCTCTGGTCCGGCGGTTTCGACGCATCGCATTACGGATGACATCGCTGGGGTCGGGAACTCGGATTCATCCTTTGCTTCGCAACGCGAAGGTTCTGTGTCCGAGTCAACGCTTGTGCGCGTGTTGGGTCCACGACTTATGACCAAACTCTGGTAGACCCCGCCTATCAGCGCGGCTCTACCATCGACGGCGTGGAGCTCCGGCAGTTGACCTACTTCGTCGCCGTCGCCGAGGAACTGCATTTCGGTCGGGCCGCAGAGCGGCTTCACCTTGCTGGACCTTCGCTCTCTCAGCAGATCAGCAAGCTCGAACGTGAGCTTGGCACCCAGCTCTTCGTCCGCGACCGCCGCCACGTCGAGTTGACGCCCGCCGGCAGCCGGTTCCTGATCGATGCTCGCGAGGTGTTGGGCGCCGCGGCCCGGGCGGTTGATCGAACCCGTACGGGAGGCGGAGAGTTACCTCTGCGGCTGGGCTATGTCAGTTGGCTTCCCCCGGAGGCAGCAGCAATGCCCGACCTCCGGGTGCGTATCGACGAATGGGTCCTGCCCTCACACACCCAAGCGGCGCGGGTGGCCGAAGGCAGCCTCGACTTGGCCATCGCCTGGATCGACGAGGTCGACGTCGAACGGCACAACTTGGCCGCCGACCTCTTGTGGTACGAGAGCTTGGAGGCCGTCCTGCCACGCGCGCATCAGGCGACTCTTCACGAGAGCGTGCCGGCGTCCGAGATCACGGTGCTCGTCGACGTTGACGAAGCGTCGTGGTTGTCATGGAACCGCTACGCCACCGCGTTCGCGAAAGCGAACCAGGCGTCAGTGACGAATATCCACGATGGCGGCATAGCGGGGCCAGCATTTTTCGACCACGTCACCCGCTTGCGGCGCCCGGTGCTCGAGTCGCCCAAGCGCCACTCGGCGCCGATACTACCGACGTTGACCCGCCGGCGTGTCCGATCTCCGGTACCCGTATGGGCCTGGGCGCTCCTTCATCGCGCAGACGACACCCGGCCGATGGTTGCTCGCGCGACCCGGACTCTGATCGACCACGCCTCGACCCTTGGCTGGCGAACACCTCCCGCCGAACCACACTGGCCTTCGGCCAGCGAGAAGAGCGCTTGAAGCCAACCGAAAAATCACACGCGGACAGTGCCGCCCGGCACCGGTTTGCACGACCTGCGCCACTATTACGCCTCGCTCCTCATCCGGCACGGGAGTCCGTGAAGGTCGTGCAGGCCCGGTTGGGGCACGCGAGCGCGGCCGAGACGCTCGATACCTACAGCTACCTCTGGCCGGACTCGGAGGACCGCACGCGACGCGCCATCGACACGGTTCTCGGAGCTTCCGCGGACTTTTCGCGGACCAGAGACGGACCATAACTGCGTGTTCCCTGGTCAGAGGGAAAGTGGTGGCGAGTCGGCCTGTACGCCGGATTCTGTGCCGGCGGTTCCTGAGAACCGCCGGTGGCGGCCATCCCTCTCGGCCGGCGGTTGCCCGCCGGCTCCAGCGGCCTACCCGGGGGTGTCTACGGACGGGCCGTCCTCCCCCTGCGTGGCCTTGCTCCCGGTGGGGTTTGCCGAGCCACCCGGGTCGCCCCGGGTGCTGGTGCGCTCTTACCGCACCGTTTCACCCTTACCTGTGCGGGGCCGCTCCGGAGACCGGTCCCGCCATCGGCGGTTTGTTCTCTGTGGCACTGTCCTGCGGGTCGCCCCGACTGGGTGTTACCCAGCACCGTGCCCGGTGGAGTCCGGACGTTCCTCGGGCCGGTGCGCCGAAGCGCCCGGCACGCGGCCGCCCGGCCGACTCGCCACCACGACCATTGTCGCGCTCAGCCGGTCGTGCCCCCATGGGAATCGTCCGCCCGGGCCCGCCTGCGTGATGCCAGGTACCCACCGAGCATCCCGAGGGCCGTGGAGATGACGAGGAACCCGAACAGCTGCCCGGGCCGGAACACCGGATCGCGCCCGGTCACCAGGCCGGGGCGGTCGTCGCGGGTCAGCCAGATGAGCAGGCGGACCGGGAGCCACACCACGAACGTGCCGAGCCCGGCGAGCGCGCCGTTCGTCAGCGGCGCGGCGGGGGCGAGGCGGGCGGCGTAGGCCCCGGCAGGAACGAACGTCAGCGCGATCAGCAGCGCGAGGACGACACGCCAACCCGAGTTGTCGAAGTTGTCCATCGAGCGGTCGAGGATGGCCCCGACGATCGTGATCGGGATGACGAGCGCCAGCCCGAGCAGCGCGCCCCGGATCACTGCGGGCCAGCGGACGGCGGCTCGGCTGTCGAGCTCGGGTGCGGTCACGGCACGATTTTGCCTCACGCCTCCGCCGGGGCCTGCTCACGCTCGTGCACCAGCTCGGTGACCGAGGTCCGCAGGCCGTCGCGCACGAGCGGGCGGACGTACCGGCGTTGCTGCACGATCAGCACGAACGCCAGGACGAGGTAGATGACCCCCACACCTACCCGCTCGACTGCGCGCAGGTCCTCGGGGAGCACACCGCCGAGAACGAATTGGAACAGGAACAAGCCCAGGAGCGCGAACGCCTCCCGCACGTTGATCGACCGATTCGTCAGCACCGCGACCGCGAAGGCCGATTGGGCGGCGGTGAGGAAGAGCTCCTCACGCTGGAGTGCGTCGATCGGAAGCCCATGGAACGCGCCGGCGGAGATCGCGAACACGATCGGGAGCGTCCCGACGAGCAGCGTCCACTGGTTCACCTTGGCCGACACGAGCGTCCCGAGGCCCGCATTCGTGTTCAACCGCCACGCGAACAAGCCGGCGACGAGCAGTTCCGGCGCCTCCGAGGCGAGCGGAGCGACCCACTGGACGAGCAGGAACGTGTCGAGGCCGAACTGCTCACCCGTGTCGACGAGCGACTGCGCGAACGGCTCCGCCGAGGCCAGGATCACGCCGGCGGCGGCGAGGAGCATCACGGTGACGACGGTGCGTCGTCGTGCCGGAGGGAGGTCGCCGATCAACCGGGCCGGTCCGACCAGGTGCGGCTCCTCGGCCGGCGCACGACTGATCCGAATGGCGTACAGCACGAACAGCGTGATGAGCACCACCGCATCGAACAAGGCGAGCGTTCGCTTCAACGGGAGCGTCAGCGAGTAGATCGTGGCGATCGCGAGGAACGTGATCTCGATGGCGTGCGGCCGATCGAGAGTGACCTGAGTTTCGAGCGGACCTTCGTAGCCCCGCTGCCTCGCGATGCGAGTGATGCGCCACGCTGCGAGGAGCACCACCAGCGACCAGCCGACGCCGATGAGCAGGCGGTTCCCGCCGGTCATGTTGGCGAGCGCGAGTGGCGCGTACTTGTCGGGATCCTGACCCGCCTTCAGCGCGAACGTGAAGTCGACCGCGTACTCGGGAAGGACGGCGATGAGCGCAAGGACGGCGATCGCCAGACCCTGCGAGACGTCGAGTTGCAGCGCCTCCGCGCCCCACGCGAGCAGGAACGCAGCTCCGACGACGGCCGTCCCGAACAAGATCGCCGCGAACCAAATGGGCGGGGAGGCGCCCGTCGCCCGTATCCCGAGGGCGGGCAGGGTGGCCGCCGCCGCCAGCAGGATCGGGATCAGCTGACGGCTGCGGCGCTCGGTTCCCGGGCGGACGGCGTCGAGGATCTCGGGGGGGAGCCGGGCCATCCCGCGGATCCTATGGCCCGCCTCCTGGACCGCCGGCGAGGAGGTTTTCGGCGTGATCGCAGGGGAATAACGAGCGAATCACCAAGGGTTGGACCATTTCCCCTGGAACCCTCGCCGGGGAAGAGGTGCTGAAACCATGAATCTGGCCTGGCGTCAACAGGCCCGCTGCCGCGGAGTCGACCCCGCCGTCTTCTATCCCGTCTCCGACGAGGACGAGGCGCCGGAGGCGAAGGAGATCTGCGCCGAGTGTCCGGTGCGCGAGCCATGCCTCGAGTACGCCCTCACCGTGCGCGAGAAGCACGGGGTGTGGGGTGGTCGCACGGAGCGCGAGCGCCGTCGTCTCATCCGCCAGCGGCGCAAGTCCGCGTAGCGCTCGGCCGAAACGTCGGTACCGGCCGGTAGCATCCGGTCGTGGATTTCGAGCTCTCCGACGAGCTCGCCGAGCTCCAGGCCACCGTCCGCAAGCTGGCGCAGGAACGAGTCGCGCCCCGCGCCCGTGAGATCGACGAGACCGAGAAGTACCCCGACGACCTGTTTGCGTTGTTCGTCGAGACCGGGCTCACGGGCCTGTGCATCCCCGAGGACTACGGCGGCGCCGGGGCCGGCATCCTCGGTCTCACGATCGCCATCGAGGAGGTCGCGAAGTACTCGAACGCGGCCGCCCTCATGTTGCTGTTGACACGCCTGCCGACCGGGCCGGTCATGATCGCCGGATCGCCGGAGCAGAACCAGCGGTACGTCCGGCCGGTTGCGACGGGCGAGGCCCGCGCGGCATTCGGGCTGTCGGAGCCGCAGGCGGGCAGTGACGTCATGGGTATGCGCACGCGCGCCGTCCGCGACGAGGACGACTGGGTGCTCACCGGCACGAAATGCTGGATGTCGGGCGTCCGCCAGGCCGATTGGTACTGCGTCTTCGCCAAGAGCGCCGCCGTCGACTCGCGCGCCCACGACAGCGTGAGCGCGTTCATCGTGGAGCGCGCGTGGCCCGGCGTCGACGTCGGCCGCGTCGACCGCAAGATGGGCGTGAAGGGCGTCGACACCGGCGAGCTCGTCCTCGATGGTGTGCGCGTGCCACCCGAGAACGTGATCGGCGAGATCGGTGGGTTCCGGCTTGCCATGCTCGGGCTCAACTCGATGCGGCCGATCGTGGCCGCCCGCGGGATCGGGCTCGCCGAGGGCGCACTGATGTACGCGGTCGAGTACGTGAAGCAGCGCGAGGCGTTCGGTCAGACGATCGCCGACTTCCAGGGCATCCAGTGGAAGATCGCCGAGCTCGCCGCCGAGATCGAGGCCGCGCGGCTGCTCACCTACCGCGCCGCGTGGATGGCCGACCGGGGCCTGTACACCAAGGAGAATGTCCCGTTCCTTTCGATGGCGAAGTACTACGCCACCGAGCTGGCGGTGAAGGTCTCGGGCGAAGCGCTGCAGATGCTCGGCGCCGCCGGGTATATGGAGGACCATCCCACGGAGCTCTACTACCGAGACGCCAAGCAGCTCACGATCGTCGAGGGGACCACGCAGGTGCAGCTGGGGCTCATCGCGCGCGGGGTTCTCGACCACGATCTGTGGTGGGATTGACTCCGGCGCACGAACAGAAACCCTCATGACGACACCCAATCCCGCCCTCTGGCCTGACGTGATCGGCCGGCTCCTCCGCCGAGAGGACCTGCCGGCCGAGCAGGCCGAGCAGGCCATGGCCACGATCCTCGCCGGCGAGGCGACCGACGCCCAGATCGCCGGCTTCGCCGTCGCGCTTCGGTCCAAGGGCGAGACGGCGGGCGAGCTCGCGGCCCTCGCCCGCACGATGCTGCGCTTCGCGCAGACCGTCGACATCCCGCTGGACGGCCCGGGCGGGCCCGTCGTCGACACGTGCGGGACCGGCGGCGACCGCTCGGGCACCGTCAACATCTCGACCCTGGCGGCCCTGGTCGTCGCGGGCGCGGGCGTGCGGGTCGCCAAGCACGGCAACCGCGCCGCGTCTTCGGCGTGCGGCTCGGCCGACGTCCTCGAGGCAATGGGTGTGGTGATCGACCTCGGTCCGACCGGCGTCGCCCGCTGCGTCGACGAGGCCGGGATCGGGTTCTGCTTCGCGCCCAAGTTCCACCCGGCGTTGCGGTTCGCGGGCCCGGCGCGTCGCGAGCTCGGGACACCTACGACGTTCAACTTCCTCGGCCCGCTTGCCAACCCGGCCGGCGTGCGCCGCCGGGTCCTGGGCGTGTCGGACTCCTCGATGGCAGAGCGCATGGCGCACACCCTCGCCGAGCTCGGAGTCGAGCGGGCGATGGTGGTCTGCGGAGCCGACGGCCTCGACGAGTTCACGACGACCACGGTCTCGAACGTGTGGGAGCTCACGAACGGCTCGGTGCGCACCTCGACCGTCGATCCGGGCGAGTACGGGATCCCGGCCGCCGAGGCCGACGAGATCGTCGGCGGCGACGCCGCCGCCAACGTGGCGATCGCCGAGCGAATGCTCGGCGGCGAGCCGGGCCCGGTGCGTGACGTCGTGGCCCTCAACGCGGCGGCTGCGCTCGTCGTCGCCGACGCCGCTTCCGACATGGGCGCCGGGATCGAGCAGGCGATCTCCGCGATCGAATCGGGGAAGGCCGCCGCCGTCCTGGAGACCTTCGTGCTCACGAGCAAGGCGGCGCGTGCCGCCGACGAAGGCTGACGCGGTGGGGAAGGCCATCCAGTGCCCGTCGTGCGGGCGCAAGCACGGGGTGTCGGGCCTGCCGGACGCGCCCACGTTCAAGTGCGAAGGCTGCGGTCAGCCGCTGAAGGTGCCGAGCCAGTTCCGCCCTTCAGTGATGGCGTCGTCGCGACACGTCCGTCCGCCCGACGCGCCGCATCCCGAGTCGACTTCAGTTCTCCCGTCACGTCCGGCTCCGGCGGCGGCGGCGGCGCCCGTGGCCGCATCTGCCTCCAAGGCGGCGCGCCCGGCCGAGGCGCCCGGCCCTGCGGCCGGCGTCGTTCCCCCGACGGACACGATCGCCCTGCCGCTGCGCGTGCTGGCGTGGGTGGTCGCGCTCGCGCTCGGTCTGGTGGTCACGATCTGGGTGGCTCGAGTGACCGGGTGGCTGAGCGGCGACCGGCTCGTCGACGTGTTCGTCGGAACCGGCATTACGCGCTACATCCGCGTGATCGCGGTCGCGCCGGTCTGGGCACTGTTCACGACGATCCTGCTGACCCTGTTCCTCGAAGGCGGTCGCGCGCTCGCACGGCGACGCGCCGAGAAGCGTGCCGCGGCGAACGACTCCCTCAGCGCGCAGCGTGGCGAGAGCGAGCCGTTCGAAGAGGACGACTGGGACCGCGCCGGCGATCACGGCGAGGCCGACGAGCCGCGGTCGAGACGCGCCGCGGCCCCGCGAGGCGGTCCGTAGGCGGACGAAGCCGTACACTCCGCGGCGAGGGCGGGGTCCTCGAACGACCGCCGCTGCTCGAGTCGGCCTGGGCGACCATGGAGGAGTCAATGGCGGTGCGCTACCGCTGCGGTGCGTGCGGGAACCTCACCCGCTTCGACGTCGTCACGACCCGGCGGACGAGCGCCTTCCACCACTACAGCGTGGGCGGTGACCTGACCGTCGAGGACGAGCAGCTGCTCGAGGAGACCGTCGAGCGGGTCACGTGCCGGTGGTGCGGCGCCAGTGGCGACAGCATCGAAACGCCCGAAGCGTCGCCGACCACCGCCGACGCCGCGGCGCCGGCCGAGCCCGCGTGAGCGGGGGGAGCTGGCGCTACTCGCCGAGGAGCTGGACGACGACCTTGCGGCTGCGCGGGCGGTCGTCGAAATCGATGCAGACGACCTTCTGCCAGACGCCGACCTGGAGCTCGCCGGCCCGGAACGGGATCGTCACCGACGGCCCGACGAGCGCGGCGCGCACGTGGCTGTGCCCGTTGGTGTCGGCGTTGCGGGCGTTGTGCTCCCAGGGTCGGTCCTGGGGAGCGACGCCCTCGAGCACGGCGTTGAGGTCGGCGTTGCATCCTGGCTCGTGCTCGATGGTCGTCATGCCGCACGTCGAGTGGGCGACGAACACGGTGCAGAGACCATCGGCCAGGCCGGCGTTGTCGATGACCTTCTGGGCGTAGGGGGTGACGTCGAGCATGTCGCCGTCGCCTTGCGTGTCGAGGGTGACTTCCTCGTACCGTGAACGCATGCCACTCCTTCGCCGCCGGCCACCCGGAATCTGCGAATCAGTCTACGGGTCGGCCTCACGACGAGCATCTCGGGGGGCGCGGTGACGGCCGGGGAGCGGATGTCGAGCCCACCGCAGCGGGTGTCACGGCCGCCCGTGCCCGAGTCGCTCCTCGTGCCGCTGCTCGATACCGCGGGCGAGATGCTGCGCACGCTCGAGCCGAGCGAGATACCGCCGATCCTGCGCCCCGTCGCCGAGTTCGATCGTCGCGGCCTGGCGCGCGGCGCCGCGCGCCAGCAGCTGCTCCGCGCGATCGACGCAGAACCGGAATTTCGCGACCGCGCCGTCGAGCAGTTCCTTGCACGATCCGAGGTCTCCGAGGCGCTCGAGACGTGGGATGCCGACGACGCGTTCGCGCTCGTGAGCAAGGCAAGCAACGAGTCCACGCTGCCGGTCCTCGCGTCGGCGTTGTACGCCGCCCGACCACATGGATGGACGTTCGGGCTCGGGGTCGCGTGTGCTGCGTTCGAGCGTCTGCGCCTCGAACGGCAGGCCGGCGACGATGACCGCGCGCGTGAGTCGCAGGTCGCCGGTTTGGCGGAGTCGCGCCGACGAGCCGAAGCCGCCCGCGCCTCCGCCGAACAGCGGGCGGAGCACGTCGAGCGCGAGCTGCGCGAGGAGCGCCAGAGCCGGCGTGACCGCGACGCGCTGGCCAACCAGAAGGTAGCGGCGGCCGAGCGGAAGGCCGCCGACATGGAACGCGAGATCGCGGATGCGCGCACTGCGGTCGAGGGAGCCGATGCGCGCATCGAACGAGAGGCGACCCGAGCCCGCAAGGTCGACGACGAAATGCGCGAGCTGCGGCGCGCCGTGAAGGAAGCGGAAGCCAAGGTGCGCGACGCGGACGCGGGATTGCCGATCCTGCGGCGCGAAGACCTGCGCGCGCTGGTCGATGCCGCCGACCTGGCTCAGCGGCTGGCGACGGGGCTGAGCGGTGTGGCCGACCAGGCCCGCCGGGTGCTGCAACGGAAGAACGACGACGACGATTCGCTGCGGGACGATCCTGCGGCCTCTGCGGCCGAACGAGCACCCGGCAGCGACAAGGGCAGAGAAAAGGAGAAGAAAGACGGGGAGCTGCGGCCGCGTCGCGCCCATCCCCGGGTGCCGCCCGGCATGGTCGAGGACGACCCCGATGCGCTCGATGCGATGCTGCGGACGCCTCGAGCGGTGCTCGTCGTGGACGGGTACAACGTGTCGATGCTGGCGTGGGGTGACGCCCCGCCGGCCCAGCAGCGCGACCGTCTGCTGAGCGCCATCTCCGAGCTGCAGCTCCGGACACGCGCCCGGGTGATCCTCGTGTTCGACGGCGCCGACGTCGGTGGCGTGCTCCCGCCCCGACGGCCGGGAGTCCGGGTCGTGTTCTCGCCCGAGGGCGAGGAGGCCGACGCCGTCGTCGTGCGCCAGGCCATGGACCTCCCGGTCGAGGTGCCCGTGGTCGTGGCCTCCTCCGACGGCTGGGTGGGCGAGCACGCACGCGAGTCCGGCGCCCACGTCGTGTCGTCGGAGACGCTGCTGCGGGCTCTCCGCCGGTAGAGGTCGTACCCCTCCGCCATACTCGGCGCGTGGAGATCGCGGGGCGCGTCGCGCTCGTCACCGGGGCGGGGGCCGGGATCGGCCGCGCCACCGCGTTGCGCCTCGCCCGGGAGGGGGCCGCCGTGGGTGTGGCGGACTTCGACGACGCGGCTGGACGGGAGACGGCAGGCCAGATCGAGGCCGCGTCCGGACACGCCGGCTTCGTGCACGCGGACGTTGCACGCGAGGCCGACGCCCGGGCGATGATCGACTTCGCGTCGACGACGTTCGGTGGGCTCGACATCCTCGTGAACAACGCCGGCATCGTGGCGAACCCGGCGTTCCCGGATTCCGAGCCCGAGACGTGGATGCGCGTTCTCGACGTGAACCTGCGCGGCCCCATGCTCGGCACCTACTACGCCATCCGGGCGATGCGGGAGCGAGGTGGCGGCGCGATCGTGAACATCGCGTCGCTCGCGGGCATCGGGCTCGGCCCGCACCCGGCGCCCGACTACGCGGCCACCAAGGCGGGCGTCGCGCGCTTCAGCGCCGCGCTGGCGCCGCTCTCGGACCAGGCCGGGATCCGGGTGAACTGCATCTGCCCCGACTGGGTCGACACGCCGATGAGCCGGCGTTCACGATCCCGCATGACCCCCGAGGAGGAAGCGGCGACCGTCCCGCCGGGCATC
>DASZGY010000151.1:0-8541 GCA_035938395.1 Acidimicrobiia bacterium | reverse complement strand
TCCTCGATGGTCGCGTCGGCCGAGATCGACACCATGTCGGTACGTGGCGTCATCGCTTCGCGGACGACCATGTCGCCGAACTCGAAGATCGAGTGGATCAGCTTGCGCTCGTCGCGCTCGATCGCCTCCTCGTCGGCGGCGACGTCCGCCATCTGGCGGATCTCCTCCTCGCTGACGAAGGGGCCCTCCTTGAGGCCGCGTCCGGGCAGCACGACGTTGGCGAGACCGATCAGGCCGCGTGAGAGCACCCGCAACGGCGGGAAGTTCGTCAAGAACGCGAGAATCGGCGACACCAGGAGCACAGCCCGATCCGTGTGCTGGATCGCGAAGGTCTTCGGCACGACCTCGAAGAACACGAAGAAGACCGCGATCTCGACCACGATGCCGAGCACGAAGCCGACCGTGCCGAAGTGCTGCTCGAGCAGGACACCCGTGAGGTTCGCGGACACGAGCTGGCACACGAGGATGACCAGCAGGAGCGAGTTCAGCGTCCGCTCCGGCCGTTCGAGCAGTCGCGCCAGCCTCGTCGCCCCGGTGCGGCCCTCCTCCTCGAGCGCCAGCGCACGGACGCGGCTCATGCGCGTGAAGGCGGTCTCGGCCATGGCGAGGACGCCGGAGACCAGGAACAGCGCGGCGATCGTCGCGACGAGTAGCCAGTCCGCTCCGGTCATGCCACGCCGGTATCTGGACCCGCGCTCACCGTCCCTCTTCCTGCTCGAGCTCCCGGAAGCGCGCCAACAGCTCGCGCTCCCGCTTTCTCATCGCCTCGGACTCGTTGTCCTCGGCATGGTCGTAGTTCAGCAGATGCAGCACTCCGTGGACGACGAGCAGCGCAACCTCGTCATCCAGCGATCCCTGCGCGCCGGTCTGGCGCCTGGCCACCTGCGGGCACACCACGACGTCCCCGATCACGGTCGGCGGGTCGGCGGCCTCCGCCGGCGAGCCGGGCCCGCGCCCGCCCTGGTCGGGCTGGCGTCCACCCGGGGCGACGTCGTCGTCCATCGGGAACGCGAGCACGTCCGTCGGCCCGCTGCCGCCGAGGAACCGCTCGTGGAGGTCCGACATCGCCTGTTCGTCCACGAAGATCACCGACATCTCGGACTCCTCCGGAACCCGTTCCTGGTCGAGCACCATGCGGGCGAGCCGCACCCACCGGAGGACGTCCACCTCCACCTCCGACTGCTCGTCGGCCCCGAACACGGTCCTCATCGGCGGCTCTCGTCGCGTTCGTAGGCGTCCACGATGTCCTGCACGATCTTGTGGCGGACGACGTCGGCCGAGCCGAGCTGGACGAACGCGACGCCGTTGATGCCTTCGAGGATGTCGCGGACGACGAGGAGCCCGGATCGCCCGCGCCCCTCGGGGAGGTCGATCTGGGTCACGTCACCGGTCACGACGATGTTCGAGCCGAACCCGAGTCGGGTCAGGAACATCTTCATCTGCTCGGGCGTCGTGTTCTGCGCCTCGTCGAGGATGATGAACGAGTCGTTGAGGGTGCGGCCCCGCATGAACGCCAGCGGCGCGACCTCGATGACACCCCGGTCCATCAACCGTGTGACGACCTCGGGGTCGAGCATGTCGTAGAGCGCGTCGTAGAGAGGACGGAGATACGGGTCGACCTTGGCGAGGATGTCCCCGGGCAGGAAGCCGAGCCTCTCGCCTGCCTCGACCGCCGGGCGCGTCAGGATGATGCGGTTGATCTGTTTCGCCTGGAGCGCCTGCACGGCCAGCGCCACGGCGAGGTAGCTCTTGCCGGTCCCGGCCGGTCCGATGCAGAACGTGACCGTGTGCTCCCGGACGGCGTCCACGTACTCCTTCTGGCCCGAGGTCTTCGGCCGCACGCTCTTGCGCCCGCGCAGGACCTCGGTCGTGAACACGTCCGTCGGGCGCTGGTCGGCCTTGAGCATCTCGATGCTGCGCCCCACGCCTTCGCGATCGAGGCTGTGACCCTGTTCGAGGAGGATCACCATCTCCTCGAACAGCCGCCCGACCCGCTCGGCCTCCGAGGCGTCGCCGGTGACCGTGATCTCGTTGCCGCGGACGTGGATCTCGACCGGAAAGGAGCCTTCGACCAGGCGCAGCAGCTCGTCACGTTGACCGAGAAGGCCCACCATCAGATGGTTGCCCGGAACGAGGATCTTGACCTGAGTCGGCGACGGCGAGGCCACGTCGGCGCGATGGTAGCTCTGGGCGTGCGGCCTCCGGTCGAGAGACCGGCTCAGACGGCGCGCAGGCCGAGCTCGTCGAGTCGCCGGCCAAGGTCCTCGGCGCGGCGACCGAGCACGGCGGCGAGGACTCGCAGGTCGTCGCGGCGGATCGTGAGCAGCCGGCCGTTGAAGTCCTGGCGCTGGAGCTGGATCGTCTCGGCGTAGCGCGACAGCACCGACGCCTCGGGGTCGTCGAGATCGCGCAGCCGCTCGAGGTCGATCGTGAAGCCCTCCTCGAACGTGTCGTCGTGTTGTGTGCGCTCGACGTCGACATCTGAGCTGCGCGGCAGGAGCTGGTCACCCGGGACCTGGTAGATCTCGGCCAGCCGCAGGAGGCGGGGCACCGAGATCGCCCGTTCGCCCCGCTCGTACGCGCCGAGCACCGAAGCCTTGAACTCCATGCTCGAGCGCGCCTCGACGTCGTGCAGCGACAGCCCCTTCTGGCGCCGGATCGAGCGCAACCGGTCGCCGACCATCGCTTCGCTCATGTTCATACCGCGCCGACCTCCCTCACACCCGCCCTGCCCGAGGCTCGCAAACCGAAGGCTACCACTCTCCGCCGCCATTCTCACCCTATGTGGTGGCGATTGGCGGTCGGTCGACCACGGAGAGTGCAATAGGAGGCTCACGCGTCCGGTCGCGGCGTGCGTCGTGTAGCCAGCACGGCGGCGCCGGCGATCGCCGCCGTCTCCGCCCGCAGGACATTGGGCCCGAGGCGCAGGCGGACCGGCGTCTCGCCGTCGGGCGCGGGCGACGAGAGCGCGGCCGCCTCGTCGGGGTCGAACCCGCCCTCGGGTCCGACGACGAGCACCCACTCGCCGCCCGGCGGCGCCGGCAGCAGCGGCGGCTCCTCACCCGCGGGGTCGGCGACGACGAGCCCGGGACGACCGCGCAGCTCCGTCACCGGGCGCACGCCGTCGATCTCGGGCAGCCGGGCCCGACGGCTCTGCGTCGCGGCCTCACGGGCGATCCGGCGGAGGCGGGCGACGGCTGCTTCCTCGCGGGTCTCGTCCCAGCGCGGAACAGAACGCCGAGTCGACAGCAATGTGACGCCGTCGACGCCGAGCTCGGTGAGCTTCTGCACGGCGAGGTCGGGCTTGGTCCCTTTCGTGAGCGCGAACGCGACGACGAGGCGCGGGTCGAGCTGGGGCTCGACGACCGGTTCGGCTCGGGCGTGCAGGTCGACGGCCCCCGGACGGACGCCCACGACCGTGTAGGGGCGCCAACGCCCGTCGCCGTCGGCGGCGGTGACGGCTTCGCCCCCGCGGAGACGCCGCACCCGGCTCAGGTGATGCCCGGCCTCGGCGTCGATCGTGACGTCGTCGTCGAGCGCGGGAAGAAACGTGTGCGCGGTCGCCGGATACCGGGCCGCGAATCGGGTCACTACTGGAAGGCGGAGCGCACCCGGTCGAAGAACCCGCGATCGCTCGGGGCGACCTCCTCGCCGCGGAGCTCGGCGAGCTGGCGGAGGAGCTCCTCCTCCTCCGGTCGCAACCTCGACGGGATCTCGACGTCGAGGCGCACGAGAAGATCGCCGCGGCGGCGACCCTGCAGCGACGGCACGCCTTTGCCCTTGAGCCGGAGTACCTGGCCCGGCTGCGCGCCCGGCGGCACGAGGATCTCCTCCTCGTCGCCTTCGAGCGTCTCGATCGTGAAGCGGGCGCCGAGCGCGGCTTGCGTGAACGGCAGCTTCCGCGCGTGGACGAGGTCGTTGCCCTCGCGCTCGAACTCGGGATGGGGCGCGACTGCGATCGTGACGTACAGGTCGCCGGCGATGCCGCCGCGCGGCGCGGCCGGGCCGCGGTCGGGAAGTCGGAGCCGCTGTCCGCTGTCGACGCCCGCGGGCACCTCGACGTCGATGCGCCGGACCGCGTGCACGCGGCCCTCGCCGCGGCAGCCCTTGCAGGGCGAGAGGATGCGACTGCCGGTGGCGTCGCAGGTCGGGCACGGCGACGCGGTGACCATCTGGCCCAGGATCGAGCGGCGCACCTGCCGCACCTCGCCCGTTCCGCCGCACATGTCGCAGCGGGACGGGTGCGTCCCGGGCTCGCACCCGGACGCGTCACAACGCTCGCACGTGACCGGCAGGCGGACCTCCACGGGGTGGACGACACCGAAGGCGGCTTCTCGGAGGGTGAGTTCGACGGCGACCTCGGCGTCGTAGCCCCGGGGTGGCCCCGCCGGCCCGCGCCCGCCGCCGAAGGCGTCGCCGCCGAAGAACGCGTCGAAGAGGTCGCCGAGCCCGAAGGCGTCGCCGGCCTGCGCTCCCCCGGATCCCCTGGTGCCGGGAGCGCCGTCGGCTCCGAAGACGTCGTAGCGCCGCCGGCGCTCGGGGTCGCGCAGCGTCTCGTACGCGATCGTGACCTCTTTGAAGCGGGCCTCGGCGTCGGGGTCGTCGGGGTTCGAGTCGGGGTGGTACTGGCGCGCGAGCGCCCGGTACGCCCGTTTGATGTCGGCCTCGGTCGCCTGCGGCGACACGCCGAGCACGTCGTAGTAACTGTGAGGCAACGTCAGTCCACCCGTGTCAGGAGGCGGCCGAGCTGTTGTGAGACGGCCGCGACGGCGCCGATGGTCCGGCGGTAGTCCATACGGGTCGGGCCGAGGACACCCACGGTGCCGGCGAACTCCCCTTCGACGCGATACGGCGCGAGCACGATCGCACAGTCGCGCAGCTCCTCGATCTCGTTCTCGGACCCGATGCTGACGTTGACGCCCTGGTCCAGCAAATTGCGGACGAGCGAGACGACGACCACCTGGTGCTCGAGCAGCTCGAGCAGGTGCGTCGCGCTCTCGGCGGTCGCGAACGACTCGTGCTCCGCGACGATCCGGCTCGTGCCGCCGACGTACAACATCTCCATCGGGCGCTCCGCGACCAGCTCACCGAAGGCGCCGCGGACCGCGCGCGCGAGGCGGTCGATCGCGTCGTCGCCGCTGGGCGGGGGCTCGCAGAGCTCGTTGAACGCGCAGCCGTTCCACAGTCCCTCGAGGGCGGAGGCCGCCGCGCCGACCTGCGCTTCGTCCAAGACGTCGGGCAGTTCCAGCGTGTACTTCTCGACGGCGCCGTTCGAGAGCACGGCGACCGCGAGCACGACGCCCGGGTGGAGCGTCACCAACTGGACGCCCCGCACCTGTGCGACCTCGGGCTGCGGCCCGACCACCATCGCCGTGTGGTCGGTGACCCGCGACAGCAGCTGGCTCGTCTCGTGCAGCAGGTCCTCGAGCGCCCGGTGCGCCGATTCGAAGAACTCCGCCACCGCCCGGCGCTGGGCGATGCGGAGCGCACCCTCGCTGGTGAAGTGGTCGACGAAGTAGCGGTAGCCCAGATCGGTCGGGATGCGGCCGGCGGAGGTGTACGGCTGGGTGATGTACCCCTCGCGCTCGAGCACGGTCATGTCGTTGCGCACGGTCGCACTCGACACACCGAGCTTGCGGGAACCGGCGACCCGCTGGGAGCCGACGGGCTCCGCCGTCTCGACGTACTCCTCGACCACGGCGCGCAGGATCGCGGCCTTGCGCTCGTCCAGATCCATCGGCTCCGTCGATCCCATCGGTCCCATCGATCCCGTCGGTCCCGTCGTTCCCCAGCCTTCGGACCGGACCCGGCCCGCGCGCGACGCGGACCGGCCCGGTGCTCGCCTGTTAGCACTCGATTCTACCGAGTGCCAACGGCGGTCGTGCGGCTGCCGCTCAGCTCACGACGCCCTGGATCAGCGGCGGATCGCCGGGCGAGACGACGCCGGGCGACGGCTCGTCGGTGATCGCGAACCCGACCACCGGGCCATGGACCCGGAACGCGGTGATGCCCGGATCCGGGCCGAGCACCCCGGCCGAGATCGGCTGCTCCGGGCTCGAGCCGCCCATCAGCGCCCAGAGCTGGTACGTCCGGCCGGCGGGCAGCGCCCTGAGGTTGCTCTCGAGGAGGAACCCGTCGCCGCCGGGGAGGTACACGAGGCGAGCCTCGAGCGCGCCGTCCGTCGAGGACAGGGCCACCCGGTCGGCGCGCGGGTCGCGTGACGCGCTCTCGGCCGCGGCGAGCACCGACCCCGCCCTGGCCTCCCGGCTGAGCTCGTCGATCCGATCGCCCTGCTGCACGACCTTCACCGTGAGCAAGGCGACGACGACCACGGCGGCAGCGGCGGCGACCACCACCGCGGCCCGACGACGAATCCGAGCGCGGCGCGACTCGAGCCCGAGGGGGCGAGACGGCGCCGTCGCCAGCTTCGGTGGCTCCTCCTCGAGGGTCTGCTCGATTCGTTCCCACAAGCCCGGGGGCGCCTCGGTGCCGCCGTGCGCGAGCAGCGCCGCGGTCTCGCGGTACTCCGCAACGAGCGAACGCGCCTCGGGAGTGCGCGCGAGGTACTCCTCGACCTGCTCGCCCTCGTCGTCGTCTACCGCGTCGAGCGCGTACGCGCCCAAGAGCTCGTCGAGCTCGCGGCGACTCAGCTCTCGTGCCACGGCCCTGCGACCCCGCTCTCGACCAGTGCGTCCCGGAGCCGGCTCAGCCCCGAGCGGATCCGGCTCTTCACCGTTCCCTCGGGCTCGCCGAGCAGGACGGCGACCTCGCGATAGGTGTGACCACCGAAGTACGCCAGCTCGATCGCCCGACGCTCACCCTCGCTCAGGAGCCCGAGCGCATCGCGTACGTGCTCCGCCTGAGTGAGATCCCATACCTCGCGCTCGAGGTCGTAGCTGCTCTCCGAGGTCATGCGCGCGTCGCGCTCTTCGCGCGCCCGGCGCGCCGCTTCCGCGCGGATGACGTCGACGCTGCGTCCGTGCGTCTGGGTCAGCAGATACGTCCGGAGCGACCCCCGGGTGGCATCGAAGCGATCGGGCTGGTTCCAGAGGCGGAGGAACACCTCCTGGACGACCTCCTCGGCGAGCGCGCCGTCGCCGACGATGCGCCGAGCGAGCCCGAAGGCTGCGGGCGCGTGGCGCCGATACACCTCCGAGAGCGCGTCGTGGCGGAAACGCCCTATCGCCACGACGAGCTGGGCGTCGCTCGCGAGCCGCAGCTCTGTCGTCTTCACGTTCCCGATCCGGTGCGTCGCGTGCGTAGTTCTTCGCTCCCCGGGCGGCGCGCGGATCATCAGCCGCCGGAGGGCGGCAAAAGAGATCGCCGGTAGCCTCGCCTGATGGACTTCGATCTGCCCGCCGAGGCGGAGACCTACCGCGACGAGGTCCGGGCGTTCGTCCGCGAGCACGCCCCCGGCGGGCGTTTCCCTCCCGACTGGAACGTACAGCTGGCGGAGGCGGGATACGTGGCACCCCACTGGCCCAAGCCGTACGGGCGCGACGCCGGCCCGGTGCAGCAGCTCGTGATCGACGAAGAGCTCCGCGCTGCCCGGGCGCCCCGCCCCCTCAACCCGATCGGCATCGGATGGGCGGGCCCCACGCTCCTGGTCGCAGGCAGCCAGGAGCAGCAGGACCGCTACCTCCCCGGGATCCTCTCCGGCGCCGATCTCTGGTGCCAGTTGTTCAGCGAGCCCGGAGCCGGCAGCGACCTCGCGTCGCTCACGACCCGCGCCGAGCGCGACGGCGACGAGTACGTCGTCAACGGTCAGAAGGTCTGGACGACATTCGCCCACGTCGCCCGGTACGGGATCCTGCTCGCCCGCACCGACGCGACCGCCGAGCAACACCGGGGGATCTCGTACTTCGTCGTCGACATGCGCACACCGGGGATCACGGTGCGGCCGATCAGGCAGATGGACGGCACCGCCATGTTCAACGAGGTGTTCCTCGACGGCGTCCGCATCCCGGCGGGCGAGATGGTCGGCGACGAGAACGACGGGTGGCGCCTCGCGAAGGTGACGCTCGGCAACGAGCGCGTGTCGCTCTCCGGGGAAGGCGCGTTGTGGGGGCGGGGGCCGACCGCCGACACGCTGCTCGACATCGTGCGCGCGCACGGCGGTACGCCGGACCCCCGCGTCCGCCAGAAGCTCGCCGCGCTCTACATCGAATCGGAAGTGCTGCGGTTGATCCGGCTGCGGACCGTGTCGGCGATGGTCCGGGGCTTGGAGCCGGGCCCGGAGACGTCCGTGCGCAAGGCGCTCGCCGACGAGCACGGCCAGCACGTGATGGCGCTCGCCGTCGACCTCGCGGGGACCGCCGGCATGCTGGCAGACCGCGGCCCGTTCGGCGACGTCGACGCGACCTGGGTGGAGGGGTTCCTGTACTCGCGGGCGCTGACGATCGGCGGCGGCACCTCCGAGGTCCAGCGCAACATCATCGGCGAGCGCGTCCTCGGGTTGCCGCGCGACCCCTCAAGGACACCGTGAGAGGGGCACCTCCGGCAGGGGCCGGGGTTTCCCCGGTCCCGGTTCGAGACGATGGC
>DASZGY010000150.1:0-47345 GCA_035938395.1 Acidimicrobiia bacterium | reverse complement strand
CCGGGAGGTCGGCCAGCAGATCGGCGGTCTGGGTCTCGGTCGTCGTCATGTGGGCACCAACGGTGGTCGCGGCGCGCAAGGAGCCCCCGACCGATGCCGATCGGGGGTCGCGAGCTCGAATCGAGACTACCGCCCGCGCTCGCGCATCAGTGACGGCCGAGCCGCTCCTCGAGTCGTTGGAGGGCCCGCGCCGCGCGCCGCATGGCGGGGTTGCTGCCGATCGTGTCCCAGTCGGGCAGCCGGGCGTTGGCGTGACGCGCCTCGGCGTCGTAGGTGGCGCGCGACGCGTCGAGCGCGGCCGCGGGCGGCGTTGCCGGATCGCGGTTGCCGCTCGTCACGAGGTCGAGCACCTTGAGCTCGAAGAGGGCTTCGTCCAGGGTGCGGGCGGCCTCGCCGGTCTCGCTGCGCAGGCCGCCGTCGAGGCGCGGCGACAGGAGCCAGAGTCGGTCGGCGACCGCCTGCGCCCGCGCGTAGTCGGCTTTCGACGGCGCCGCCCCTCCGCCCACGAGACTCTCGGCGTCGACGGCGGCGAGGCGCTGCACGGCGGGCCCGTCGCGGGCGAGCTTCTGCTCCAGCTGCGACTGCGCGTTCGCCTCGACCCGGTTCCGCGCGAACGCGACGCCGCCCGCGGCGACGACAACGGCGACCGTCGCCAGCGTCACGAGGATCCGTGCGCGCCGGCTCCAGCTCGACGCCGCCGGCTTGGGCGCGTCCTCAGCGGCGGGCTCGGGCTCTCGCGCTTCGGGCACCCGCGCCCGCCGACTGATCAGTTCGGCGGCGAGGAGTCCGACGCCGATGGCGGCGGCCAGGTCCAACGGCGCCCGCAACCTCGGTACGGCGATGACGGCGACGCTCACGACGGTGAAGTACGCGCCCGCCAGGAGCAGCAGCTCGGCGCCGCGCCGGCGGCGCGCCCGCACGAGCCCGACGATCCCGGCGACCGTCACGAGGTAGACGAGCGGGAGTGTCACGTTTCGAACCGTGATGTCACGCCCGTCGGCGCGTTCCGCGCTCTCGTTCACGTCCGGACGAAGGTCGAAGTACCGGGCGAGGTTGTGTCGTACGACGAGTAGCGGAATGGTCGGTCGGTCTCGCACGTCGTCGAGCGCGTGATCGCGGTAGGCGTTGTCGAGCTCCACCTCGTTGCGGTTCGTGAGATTGATGCGCGTGAACCTGCTGTCGAACACCGCGTCGGCGAAGCCCTTCGACCTGAGGGCCTCGTCGGAGTACGTGGACACGAGGTTGAAGCCGTTGGACGTGACGATCGTCGGCGTGCCGACGAGCACCCAGTTCCGCACCACCCACGGCGCGACCACGACGACCGACACAACCCCGAAACGAACAGCGGCGCGCCACCCGGCCCGCCAGATCAACCACACGGCGACGACCACCACGAGCAGTTGTGCGCTCGGTCGCGTGAGCACTAGGAAACCGCAAGCCGCGCCCGCCCAGGCCGGCCGATTCCGAACCAGTAGCAGGATCATCGCCAGCAGCAGCGCGAGCGACAGCGGCTCGCTGAGGAGCACGACGTCGTTCGCGAGGAGCGGCGGGTAGACGCCGACCGCGATCCCGGCGGCCACGCCGGCGCGGTACCCGGCGATGTGGGCCCCGAGCATGGCCGCGAGCACGACAACCGTCGCACCGAGCGCGACATTGACGAGTTGCCCGACGCCCACGTGCACGCCCGTGACCCAGTAGAAGGTGCCGAGCAGGGCCGGGTACAGCGGCGGACGGAACGCCGTCGGGTGCAGATACGTGAACGGGAACGGCGCCGAGATGCCGTCGCCGTTCGCAAATGCCGAGGCGATCGCCTGGTAGTGGCTCGCGTCGCTGCGGGGCTTGTAATCGCCCGCGAACGCAATCAGGTAGAGCAAGCGGACGCCCACCGCGCCGCCACCGAGGAACGCGAGCGTCCGCCGGGACACGCGCTCGGACGGCACGGCGGCTCAGTTGAAGCGGTTCATGGCCGCGTCGACGCCGTCACGCACGATCGTCTCCACAGCGTCGGCGGCCTGCTCGACGGTCACCTCGACTTCGGCCCGCTCGCGCTTGCTGAACCGGTTCAGCACGTGATCGGCGCCGCGTTCCTTCGACACCGGTTTGCCGACGCCGATGCGGACCCGCTGGAAGTCCTGGGTGTGCAGGTGGGCGACGATGGACCGGAGCCCGTTGTGACCGGCCAGACCGCCTCCCGACTTCACCTTGAGCTCGGCGACCGGGAGGTCGAGCTCGTCGTGGACGACGACGAGCTGCTCCGGGTCGACGCCGAACCGGCGGACCAGGGCGCCGACGGCATGACCCGAGTCGTTGACGTACGTGAGCGGGATCGACAGCGCGACGCGGCGTCCCTCGATCGTGACCTCGTCGACGAGGGCGCGCTCCTTGCGCTTGCGCAAACGTCCGCCATGCCGCTTCGCGAGCAGTTCGACGACCTCGGCCCCGAGGTTGTGACGGGATCCGCGGTACTCGTCGCCCGGATTCCCGAGCCCGACGACCAGCAGGTCGGCCGGCGTCCCCCGCCGCGGCCGCAGCCGCACGGGGCTCAGCTCTCGGAGGACTCGTCGGAGGAAGAGGCCTCGCCGCCCTCGCCGCCTTCGGCAGCCGGTGCGGCCTCGCCTTCCTCGCCCTCCGGCGCTTCGCCCTCGACCTCCTCGCCCTCCTCGCCTTCTGCGGGCTCGGGCTCCTCGACGACGCGCGGCATCACGACCTGCACGACGAGCTCGTCGGCCTCCTGCTGCACGGAGACGCCGGCCGGCAGCGGCAAGTCGGCGATGCGCAGCTGGTCGCCGATGTTGAGTGCGGACACGTCGGCCTCGACGCCGGGCGGGATGTCCTCGGGCTTGGCCTCGATGCTGAGGGTGAACACGAGTTGCTCGAGCACGCCGCCGTCGCGCACGCCTTCGGGCTCGCCGACCAGGTGGACGGGTACCTCGGCGGCGACGGCGACGTCGCGCCGTACCCGGATGAAGTCGACGTGCAGCAGGTCGCCGCGGGTCGGGTGCCGCTGGATCTGGCGGGCGAGCGCCAGGTGCTCCTCGCCGTCCACCTTGAGGGTGATCAGCGTGTTGGCGCCGGACTCGCCGGCGAGGATGTGGGTGAGCTCACGACCGGGCACCGTGAGGTTGGTCGTGTCGGTCTCGAGGCCGTACATCACCGCGGGGACCTTGCCTTCACGGCGTAGCCGTCCCGCCGGCCGGCTCCCGACGATCGCGCGTGACTCGGCGGTCAGCGTGTTGTTGGCGTTGTCGGCGTTACCGGCCATGGGATCGGGCCTCGTCGGCGATCGGGGACCTTCTATTGTGCGCCGCCGGGCCCTCCGCGGCCAAGTCGGATCGGTGCTTCGCTACTCCTCGAGGGCGAACGACCGGTATTCCGGCTTCCCGGCTCGCTCGTAGGTATGGGAGACGAGGCCGGTCGTGGTCCTCGTGGTGTCGACAAGCCGCATGGCGGCGGGCACGGCACCCTCGAGGAAGAGACGCTTCCCGGTCCCGAGCACGACCGGAGCGAACGACAGCCGGTACTCGTCGACGAGGTCGTGGCGCATGAGCGTCTGCGCAAGCTCGATGCTGCCGTGCACCTGGAGGTCGCGCCCGGGTTCGCCCTTCAGCTTGCCGACTGCCTCGGCGACGTCGCCCTCGATGACCCTCGAGTTGTTCCATTCGAGCGCGCCCAGGGTCCTGGAGGCGACGTGCTTGGGCATGGTGTTGAGCATCGTGGCGATCTCGTTGGCCGGATCGGTGATGCGCGGCCAGTACCCGGCGAAGAGCTCGTACGTCTTGCGTCCGAGAAGGAGCCCGTCGGCCGCGCCGATGGAGTCCCGCTTCATCTCCTGGAACACGTCGTCGGCGTACGGGACGAGCCAACCACCCTGGTCGAATCCGCCGCTGCGGTCCTCCTCGGGCATCCCGGGACTCTGCATGACCCCATCGAGGGTGAGGTCCGCCTGCACGACCAGCTTCATGCGGACTCCTTTCCGGCTGTGCTCCTGACGCGTAGGACCCCGAGGAGCTCGAAGACTCACCGGTCCCGGACGTGGCAGACGCCCGCCGAAGGTGACCAATCAGCCGGACCGGTTCGGCTTCAGCCGGGTGACCAGCCGGGTTCACGGCCGGTGAGCCCGATGACGCGATCGAGCATCGGCGCGTCCTCCGGCACCTCGACGACCGGCCCGAACAGGCCTGCGCGCGCCTCCTCCATCCCGGGCTCGGAGAACTGGGCAACGAAGCCGTGCACCGCCCCGAGCGAGGCCGCGTCGACGTCGTACGGCTGTCCCATGGCGCGAGCGACGTCCCAGCCGTGGATCACGAGCTCGTCCAACGCGACGAGCCCCGCGACCTCCCCGGGCAGGTCCACGCCACCGGCCTTGGTCATCCCGGTCCACGCGGTGGGATCGCGCCACGCATCCGCCAAGCCCGCCAGGTCGCGCGGGATTCGGCTGCGCCAGTCGTCGCTGAGCCGCGACGCGTCTCCCGACGGTGCATGCGACGTGGCGTCGCCGAGGTCCTTCGCCGCGGCCCCGGTGAAGGCGGACGCGGCCCCGCCGACGTGCTCGACCAGATCGCCGAGCGTGTACCCGGGGCAGGGCGTCGGGGCGTCGAGCAGGTCGTCGGGAACGCTGCTGACGAGGTCGCCCATTCGTCGGGCCGCCGGTTCGAGGTCGACGGGGGTCACAGCGCTTCCGGATCGAACCGGCTCGCAGTGAACACCGCGCCCTGAGGGTCGCTCAGGATCGCGACGCGAGTAGGCCCGGCGTCGAAGGGCGGCACCATCACCGTGCCACCGAGCTCACCGGCCCGTGCCGCGATCGCGTCGGTGTCGTCGACCGCGAACGTGACGCTCCAATACGGCGGAACGTCGTCGGGGAACTGCTCGCTCGTCATCGCAACCAGCCCGGCGACGACGTCCTCGAAACCCGTCGGCCCGTTCATCTCGCCCAGCCGGGCGCGCAGGTCGGGATCCGACTTCTCGAGGAAGTCGCCGTACCCGGGAAGGCAGAACATCGGGAACTCCATCCCGCCGGCGCCGAACGACTTCGCCACCCAGCCGAAGACGGCGCCGTAGAACGCCTCGGCCCCGTCGACGTCGCGGGTGTTCAGGTCGCTGAAGTTCCACGTGCCCGGCTCGTTGACCAACTGCGCACCGATGTGCTGCTTCGCCTGCCAGACCGAGAGAACCGCGCCCGAAGGGTCTGAGAAGATTCCCATGCGCCCCGCGTCGAAGATGTCGAACGGCTCCGCCAGCGTGCTGCCGCCGGCGTTGGTGATCTTGGTGGCGGCGTCGTCCGCGCTGTCGACTGCGACGTACGTGTTCCACACCGGGGTCGGTGGCGCGCCGTCCGGCTGCGAGCCGACGGCGGCGACATCACGGCCATCGAGACGGGCCATGAAGTAGTTGCCCGGCGCGTCCGACGGCATCTGGTCCTCGAACTCCCACCCGAAGAGCCCGCCGTAGAACCGGGTCGCGGCCTCGGGATCCGGTTGCGCGGTGTCGATCCAACACGGGACCCCGGGCGGATACTCGCTTCGCTCCTGCACGACGGCTCCCCTCTTCCCAATGCGTAGCCTCGGTCTGCGAAGACTCGGGCCCAATAGATCGGCATCGCCGCGTCAAGAAAGTGGGGCAGCAGCCCCCAGCCACTCTCGGGCAGGGGAAGAGCGACCCGAGAACCGCTGCCCCGAGGCGAGCGTATCCCGCCGATCTAGCCCCGAACTCCAAACCGGCCTACCTCCCGGCGAGCTCGAGCAGCCTGACCGCTCAGAGGTCGACGGTCGTGAGGTCGTCACCCAGCACGATGTCACCGGCGAAGTGCCGAGCGGCCAGCGCGCGCCACTCATCCGCTTGCGCGGGCGCCATGGGAGGGACGTAGTGCGTGAGCACGAGCGTGCGCACCTCGGCGCGGGCGGCGGTGCGGGCCGCGTCCTCGACCGTGGAGTGGTAATCGATGATGTCCTGGAACCGGGTGTTCGGGACCTGTCGGACGAGATCCGAACGAATCACGGTCTGCACGTACGCGTCCGCGCCGTGGCACAGTTCGTCAAGGCCTACGCACGGGACGCCGTCACCACCGACGACGACTGACCGCCCGTCGCCCTCGATCCTGTACGCAACGGTGGGCTCGACGGGCCGGTGATCGGTGGCGGCGACTCGCACCGCCACCGACTCGAAGTCGAACTGGTCACCCGGCGTCATCTCGGTGACGTCCACGTTCGGCGGCTCGGTCAGGTCGGTGTGGTGCGCCAGCCGGTAACGGATATCGGGCGCCAGCGCGCTGAGCGTCGCGTCGACGACCCCTCGCAGACCGGGTGGACCGAAGACCGAGAGAGCGACCGGCTGCGGGTTCATGACCCAGTGGGTCGTGATGACGTCGTTCAGGTCCGTGAGATGGTCGCTGTGCAGATGCGTGACCAGCACCGCGCTCAACATCGGCGGGAGCACTCCGGCACCGGCGAGCCGCATGAGCACGCCACGGCCGCAGTCGACGAGGATCGTCGACCCGGCCGCACGTACGAGTGTCGCCGGCCCCGCCCGCAGTGGATCGGGGAGCGGGCTCCCGGTGCCCAAGAGCGTGATCTGCATGCCCACGTCCTCGGACGGTCGCCGCCGGCGGCGCGTCAGACGTTGTCGCCGCGGAAGATGTTGCTGACCGACGTGTCCGCGAAGACGGCGTCGAGCGCTTTGGCGACGGTCGGAGCGATCGAGAGCACCGTGAGGTTGTCGAACTGCTTCTCACCCGGGATCGGCAGCGTGTTCGTGAGCACGACCTCGCGGATCGGTGCGTTGGCGAGGCGCTCGACTGCCGGGCCCGACAGCACACCGTGGCTGGAGGCGACGTAGACGTCCGTCGCCCCGCGGTCCGTCAGCAGCTCGGCCGCGCTCGTGATCGTGCCGGCCGTGTCGATCATGTCGTCGACGAGCACGCACGTACGGTCCTTGACGAGCCCGACGACCTCCTGGGCGCGGGCGACGTTGTGCGTGCCCTTGGGCCGACGCTTGTCGATGTAGGCCATCTCGGGGTCGATGTCGTGGTCCCGGAGGTAGCTGGCGAACCGGGCCATCAGCTTGCCGCCGCCGGCGTCGGGCGTAACCACCGTGACGGCTCCATCCAACCGTTGGGCGAGGTGCTCAGCGAGCAAAGGCACCGCGGTCAGGTGGTCGACGGGGAAGTCGAAAAAGCCCTGGGCCTGGCCGGTGTGGAGATCGACCGTCACGACGCGATCGGCGCCCGCGACCGTGATGCAGTCCGCGAGCAGCCGGGCGCTGATCGGCTCGCGACCTTCGGCCTTCCTGTCTTGGCGGGCGTACCCGTAGAACGGGCACACCGCGGTGATCCGCTTGGCCGACGCCCGCTTGGCGGCGTCGAGCATGAGCAGCTGCTCCATGATCCGCTCGTTGATCGGCTCGCAGTGGCTCTGGAGGATGAAGACGTCGGCGCCGCGGATGCTCTCGCCGAAGCGGCAGTACAGCTCTCCGTTGGCGAACGTCGACAGCACGATCTCGCCCAAGGGGACCTTGAGGTGCTCGGCGATCTCCTTGCTGAGCTGCTCGTTGCCCCGCCCGGCGAAGAGCATGAGGTTCTTCTTGGTCACCAGCTCCATCGCCAGAGCCCTCCCCCGCTAGTCCCTCTCAGCTTCGCGCCGATCGACCCAGCCTTCGTCGATTTCGGCCGGGACGCCCTTCGCCATCGCGTGCGCGGGCACGTCGCGGGTGACCACGGCGCCGGCGCCGGTGTACGCCTCGTCGCCGACCTCGACCGGGGCGACGAGGACAGTGTTGGACGAGATGCGGGCGCCCTTCCCGACCTTCGTGCGGTGCTTCTCCCGCCCGTCGTAGTTGGCCGTGATCGTCCCGGCGCCGATGTTGGCGCCGTCGCCGATCTCGGCGTCACCGATGTACGCCAGGTGCGGCACCTTGGCGTCCTCGCCGATGTCGGAGTTCTTGATCTCGACGAACGTCCCGACGTGGGCGCGGGCCGCGAGGCGCGTCCCGGGCCGGAGGAAGACGAAGGGCCCCACCGTTGCGTCGTCGCCGATCTCGACCTCGTGGGCGACGGTCTGGCGCACGACTGCGCCCTCGCCGACGATGGTGTCGGTCAGCCGGGCGTCGGGGCCGATCACCGAGCGGGCGCCGATCACCGTGCGGCCCTCGAGCATCGTGCCCGGGAGCAGGTGGACGTCGGGCTCCAGCTCGACGGTGGCGTCGACGTAGGTGCGCTCCGGGTCGGTCATCGAGACGCCGTCGCGCATCCAGCGCCGGTTGATGCGCCGGCGCAGGGCCGCCTCGACCTCGGCGAGCTGGGCGCGGTCGTTGACGCCGGCGGTCTCGTCGGGGTCGTCGGCAACCACGCCGACGACGGCGTGCCCGGTCTCCCTGAGGACGCTGACCGCGTCGGGCAGGTAGTACTCGCCCTGCGCGTTCTCGGGACTCAGGCGCCGGAGCGCGGGCGCCAGCAACCCGCGGCGGAAGCAGTAGATCGACGTGTTGATCTCGTTGATCTCGAGCTCGTCCAGCGTCGCGTCGGCGTCCTCGACGATGTGGTCCACACGGCCGCTCTCGTCGCGCACGACGCGCCCGTAGCCGGTCGGCCGATCGAGGATCGCGGTCAGGACCGTGGCGGCGGCGCCGGCCTCGCGATGAGCACGGGCGAGCGTTGCGAGGGTCTCGGCGCGCAGCAGCGGCGCGTCGCCCGGCACGACGAGCAGGTCGTCCTCGGCGTCGAGATCGAACACACCGGCGGTGAGCGCGACGCTGGCGGCATCGCCGGTGCCGCGCTGGACGCGTTGCTCGACGAACTCGACCGGAAGCTCGGTCGCGAGCTGCTCTTGCAGCGTCTTCGTCACGCGCTCGGCTCCGTGACCGACGACGACGACGATCCGCTCGAGCGGCAGCGCGACGAGCGCGTCGATGACGTGCAGGAGCATCGGCCGGCCGCACAACGGATGGAGGACCTTCGGGGTCTCGGAGCGCATGCGCGTGCCTTCGCCGGCGGCGAGGACGACTGCCGACAACGGGCGGTACTGGGTCATTGCGCTCACCTCCTGCCGGGCTCGCGGAGTGGCGTGCGGCTGAGGCCCTCGAGCTCGGGGGCGAGGCATCGAACCTCGACCTGGGACTCCAAAGGACCCCGTGCTGCCGTTACACCACCCCCGATCGACCCTCTTGACGATACCGCCGCGAGCGCGCGGTCGTGGGCCACACAATGTGACAGGTCACACGGGCACCGGTAGCTTCCGTTGCAGTCATGGGCTCACTGATCAAGAAGCGCCGCAAGCGCATGCGTAAGAAGAAGCACAAGAAGCTGCTGAAGAAGACGCGCTGGCAGCGGCGTCAGCAGGGCCGCTAGCGCACGCTCGAGCCCGGAGCTTCGACCCGTTTCGGCCGCCCGCTCGGGCGGCCGGATCGCGCCGGCACCGTTTACCGCTCGATGCGCACCGCCTTGGAGACGGTGGCGGCGGCGGCGACGGGAACCCCGACCGCGGCGGAGAGCTCCTGCGCTCGCTCGGGCAGGCCGACGGGGCCGTCGGCGAGGACCGCGTAGGTGGGTCCGCTGCCGGCCATGAGGGCGCCGCGACCGATGGCGTCTTCGATGCGCTCACGCAGCGGGCGTAACCGCGGCTCGACGCGCTCGGCTGCAGGCTCGAGGTCGTTCACCAGCTCGGATGCCAGGGCGTCGAGGGGAGGTGGCGATGCCACGGCACGGCTCGAGCTTGGCCCGCCCAGCTCATCCCACGCCCGGTAGACGTCGACCGTCGCGACCGGGAACGGCGGCATCACGATGAGCATCGGGATGCCGGGACGCAGCACGACCGGTTCGAGCTCCTCACCGCGCCCGCGCATCCACGACGGGCCGCCGCCGAGGAAGAACGGCACGTCCGAGCCGAGGTCGGCGGCGAGCTCGAACAGGTCGGGCTCGGAGATGTCGACCTCGAGCAGCCGGTGGACGGCGAGCATCGCGGCGGCGGCGTCGGCCGATCCCCCGCCGAGCCCGCGCGCGGTCGGGATGCGCTTGCGCAGCGAGAGTTGCACTCCGTGCCCGGCGCGGCCGGCTCGAATGAGCAGGCTCTCCGCCGCGCGCATCGCGAGGTTCTGATGGCCGGTCGGCACGCTCTCGTCGCCGGCGACGACATCGAACGTGACGCCGGGCGGGTACGGCACGGCCACCGCCTCGAGCGTGTCGTGCGGCTGGCCGATCGGCACGGTGAGCGCTTCGAGCTCGTGGAAGCCGTCCTCGCGCGGGGGGCCGAGCACGCGGAGCGAGAGCGTCAGCTTCGCGAACGCGGTGGCCCGCACCCTGCCGAGGTGCGCGGTGGTCACGACTCCGTCTCGGCGTTCGCGAGCGCAGCCCACTCGGGGAGTCCGAGCGATTCGGCGCGTGCCCGCGGGTCGACGTCGGCGTCGGTGAGGATGCTCGTCGTGCGCTCGCCGAGCACAGGACGCAGCGTTCGTCGCAGCATCTGGCGTCGATGCGCGAATCCGGCTCGCACGAGCTCGAAGAGACGCAGACGCGACGGCACGTCCACCGGCGGCTTGTCGCGCCGGACGAGCTCGACGAGCGCGGAGTCGACCTTGGGCACGGGAACGAACACAGCGCGGGGGACCATACCGACGATCTTCGCTTCGGCGTAGTACGCGACGCGCACCGACGGCGCGCCGTACGCCGGGGTGCCCGGGGCGGCCACGAGGCGCTCGGCGACCTCGCGCTGCACCATCACGAGTCCCTTGGTCACCGTCGGCGCCTCCTCGAGCAGCCGGATGACGACGGGGGTAGCCACGTTGTACGGGAGGTTCGAGACGCATCGCCACGGACCCGCACCCAGCATCGCGTCGAGATCGATGGTGAGCGCGTCGCCGGCAACGACGCGTACGTCCGGGTCTTGCACCATCTCGCGCTCGAGGATGCTCACCAGCCGTGGATCGATCTCGACGGCGAGCACCGCGCACTCGCGTTCGCGCAACGCAAGCGTGAGAGAGCCCAAACCGGCTCCGATCTCGAGCACACGGTCGCCGGGCCCGACGCCGGCGAGGCGCACGATGCGGCGGGCAGTGTTGGGATCGGCCAGGAAGTGCTGCCCGCGCCGGCGCGAGGGTCGGAGCCCGTGCTCTCCCAGCAAGGCGCGCACGCTCGCCGGTGTCAGCAGAGCCATCGACGTGACGGTAGCTGGCGTCTCAGGAGGCCGATCCGGTACCCGGGAACGCGACGGCGGCATTTGCGGCGGTGCGCTCGGCGATCTCGGCCTCGGACTGCCGGGCGGCAATGGCGACGGCCGCGCCGACCAGGGTCACCAGACCGGGCTCGTTCTCCCGTCCCCGACGGGGCACCGGGGCGAGGTAGGGCGCGTCGGTCTCCACCAGCAACTTGTCGAGCGGCGTGAGGCCGGCGGCGGCGCGCACGTCGTCGGCGTCGGGGAAGGTCACGATGCCGCTGTACGAAAGGAACGCGCCCAGGTCGAGCGCGCGGCGCGCCTCGCCGGGCCCGCCGGTGAAGCAGTGCAGGACCGTGCGCGACGGTGGGCGCTCGTCGGCGAGGACGCTGAATGTCTCGCGCCACGCGTCGCGGGAGTGCACGACGAGCGCGCGATCGAGGCGCTTCGCGAGACGGATCTGGGCGCGGAAGGCGGTCTCCTGCTCGTCGGCCGGGCTGTGCAGGTAGTGGAAGTCGAAGCCGGTTTCGCCGATGCCGACTACATCTCCGGATTCCGCGAGCGCTTCGAGCCGCTCCCATTCGTCGCCCAACTTCGATGCGTCGTGCGGATGCAGGCCCACGGTTGCACGCACATCGGGATGGCGCGCCGCGAGCTCGATGGCCTGGCGGGAGGTCTCGAGGTCGGTGCCGACGCACACCATCCCGGTGACGCCCGCCTGGCGTGCGCGCTCGATCGCGCCCTCGGGATCGCTCAGCGACTGCAGATGGCAGTGCGAGTCGACCCAGGTCACGCAGGTTCGAGGCGGGGGAAGAGCGGAGCGCCCTTCTCGAGCCGCGACCCGGCGGGAAGCCCGCCCCACGCGGCGGCTTCGGGCAGGTGCGCGTCCTCGGGGCGACCCGACAACCCGAGTCGTCGCCAGAGCTCGGCCGCCGCGTTCGGAATCAGCGGCGAGGCGAGCAGCGCCACGATCCGCAACGCCTCGAGGCAGTCGCCGAGCACCTCGGCGGTGGCGGTCGCATCACCCGCCTTGTCGAGCGCCCACGGCTGACGATCCTCGATGTACGAGTTGGCCGCGCGGATCAGCTCCCAGACGCCGCCGAAGCCCCACGAGAAGTCGAGCTTCGTCATGCTCGTCTCCAGCCGCTCGAACGCGGCCGCGGCCGCATCGACGAGCGGCCCGTCGGCGCGCGCGTCCGGGACGACGCCACCGACGTAGTTGACCGCCATGCTGAGCACGCGGTTGGCGAGGTTGCCGAAGTTGTTGGCGAGATCGCTGTTGTACCGAGCGAGCATCGCTTCGTAGCTGAAGTCGCCGTCGGGCCCGAACTTCTGATCGACGAGGAAGTGGTAGCGAAACCCGTCGACACCGAACTCGGCGACGAGATCGGCGGGCGCGATCTGGTTCAGCCTGCTCTTGCTCATCTTCTCGCCGCCGACGAGCAGCCACCCGTGGGCGAACACGCACTTCGGCGGTGCTTCACCGGCGGCCATGAGCATCGCCGGCCAGTACACGGCGTGCTGGCGCAGGATGTCCTTGCCGATGAGGTGGTAGTCGGCCGGCCAGTAGCGATCGAAGCGGGCGCGATCCTCGCCGTAGCCGATCGCGGTGCAGTAGTTGAACAAGGCGTCGAACCAGACATAGGCGACATGGTTCGGGTCCCACGGCAAGGGGATTCCCCACGAGATCGACGTCCGGCTCATCGAGAAGTCGCGCAACCCCTGCCGGATCAATCCGAGGGTCTCGTTGAGCCGGATCTCGGGCTGCACGGCCTCCGGATGCTCGGTGTAGTGCGCCAGCAGCCGATCCTCGAACGCGGAGAGCTTGAAGAAGTAGTTCTCCTCGCTGACGCGCTCGACGGGGATCCCGTGGATCGGGCACTTCCCGTCGACGAGCTCGTCCTCGGTGTAATAGAGCTCGCAGCGATAGCAGTAGAGGCCCTCGTACAAGCCGAGCTCGATGGCGCCGTTGTCGTAGACGGCCTGGAGGAACTCCTGCACGGCCTTGTAGTGACGAGGCTCCGTGGTCCGGATGAAGTCGTCGTTCGCGATGTCGAGCAGCTTCCATGCCTCACGGAACGTCGGGCTCGTCTGGTCCACGAACTCCTGGGGGGGAAGGCCTTGCGCCTCGGCCGCCCGGACGATGTTCAGGCCGTGCTCGTCGACCCCGGTCAGAAAGACGACATCGTCGTCCCAGAGTCGCCGCCACCGCGTGAGCACATCGCCCGCGACCGTGGTGTAGGCGTGACCGATGTGCGGCACGTCGTTCGGGTAATAGATAGGAGTCGTCACGTAGAAGGGACGCGGCATCGCCGCCTACGATACCGACGGCTCCGATACTCCTCGTCGGAATAGGGACCATGGCACGACGTACCGGTGTTGCGCGGAAAGTCGATCAGCTCGGTCGGGTGGTACTACCCGCCGAGGTCCGCCGGCATTTCGGCATCAGCCCCGGCGACCTGATCGAGATCGGGGTCGACTCGGACGCGATCCTGTTGACCAAGGTCGAGAGCCGCTGCGTGTTCTGCGGCGGGACGGCGAGCTTGAGCGAGTTCTCGGGCAAGCTGGTCTGCCGCGAGTGCCTCGGCCGCCTCAGCGCCGAGCAGGCTTCAGGCGTGTAGCCGCTTCATAGGCACGGCGCCGCGCGACGCCGAGCGCGTTCGCGACGTCGGACGCGGCGTCGCGCGCCGAGCGACCGTCGGCGAGCGCAGCCCGCACGGCCGCCTCGATCTCGGCGTCGCCGGCGGGCGCGCGCTCGGGCGCCGGCCCGACGACGACGACGTGCTCGCCGCGCGGCTCCGTGCGCTCGACGTGCCCGACGGCGTCCGCGAGCGTGCCGCGCCACACCTCCTCGAAGGCCTTCGTCAGCTCGCGGACCACCGCCACCGGCCGGTGCGGACCGCAGGCGGCCATCAGGTCGGCGAGCGTTGCCCGCACGCGGTTCGGCGCCTCGAACAGCACCGTGGTGCGGGGCTCGCCGGCAAGGGCGGCGAGCCGCTCGGTGCGCGCACGGCCCTTGCGGGGAAGGAACCCCTCGAACACGAAGCGGTCGCTCGGCAGTCCCGACAACACCACCGCGGTGAGCGCCGCGCTCGGGCCCGGGACCGCCTCGACCGGGAGCCCGGCGTCGAGGCAGGCGCGGACGAGCTGGGCGCCGGGGTCGGAGATCCCCGGCATGCCTGCGTCGGTGACGACCGCAACTCGATCGCCGCCGCGGATCTCGCCGACGATGCGCTCGGCGGCGGTCGCCTCGTTGCGGGGATGTACCGCTCGCAGCCGCCGCCCGGCCGGGATCCCGGCGTGGGTCAGCAGGCCACGGGTACGGCGCGTGTCCTCGGCGGCGATGACATCCGCCGCGCGCAGCTCCTCGACGGCGCGGGGCGACAGGTCGCCGAGGTTGCCGATCGGCGTGCCGACGAGGACGAGCGCCCCCGCCGGGCGGTCGGTCACTCCTTCACTTCCACCGTGTCGCCGGTTTTGAGGCCCCAGCGCTCGAACGCGCCGGCTCGGGCCTCGACCGCGAACGCGGCGTTCGCGACGAGCGGTGAGACGCGCCACGGGCGCAAGCAGGTGGTGCGCAGGACCACGCCGTCGCCGTCGCAGAACGCCACGTCGATCTGGAAGCGCATGAACAGCGTGTGGACATGACGGCACGGCCTGAGGACGAGCGCGCCGTCGAAGTCCGACCGGCCGAGGAGGCCGCGCCGGCGCGCGCGCCGGGTCTCCGCGACCTCGGCCGTCGCCAGCACGTCGCCTTCACGCACCAGCCAGGGCATACGTTCCCGGTTCCTCCGTCAGACGTTGAAGCGGATCTCGAGCACGTCGCCGTCGAGCACCTCGTACTCCTTGCCTTCGACCCGCAGCTTGCCGAGCTCCTTCGCCTTGTCCCACGAGCCGATGTCGAGAAGCTCGCGCCAGTCGATCACCTCGGCGCGGATGAACCCGCGCTGGAGGTCGGAGTGGATGACGCCGGCGCATTCGGGCGCCTTGGCGCCGGCCCGAAACGACCAGGCGCGCGTTTCGTCCTCTCCGGTCGTCAAGAACGTCCGCCGGCCGAGGAGGTGGTAGGCGCTGCGGGCGAGGCGGGGCAGCACGCTCTCGGTGACGCCGAGGTCGGCGAGCAGCGCGGCGCGCTCGTCGGGCGGCGCCTGGGCGACGTCGGGGTCTCCTTCGATCTCGACGCACACCGACAGCGCATCGGGGCCGAACGGCGCGGCCAGCTCGTCGGCGCGATCGAGGCGGTCGACGGCCACGTTCACGACCACGAGCATCGGCTTGTTCGTGAGGAGGAAGACGGGCGCGAGCAGCGTTCGCTCCTCGGCCGTCAGGTCGGAGCGGTAGACGGGCGTGCCGTCGCCGAGGACGGCCTCGGCGCGTTCGAGCGCGGCGACCTCCCCCGCCAGCGTCTTGTCCCCCTTCAGCGCCCGCCGTTGCTTGTCGAGGCGCTGCTCGACGGACGCGAGGTCGGCGAGCACGAGGTCGAGCTCCAGGGCTCCGAGCGCCTCGGCGGGGTCGGCGTCGTCGCCGGCGCGCACGACGGCGAGGACGGCGTCGGTGTCACGCAGCGACCCGAGCAACCGGCTCCCGAGACCCTCGCCCGCCTTTCCTCCCGGCGCGAGGCCGGGGATGAAGTCGATCTCGAACGTCGCATGGATGCGCTTCTTCGACTTGGACATCTCGGCCAGGTGATCGACCCGATCGTCCGGGAGCGGCGCCACACCCTTGGTCGTCTCGAAGCCTGTCGGCGTGTCGATGCCGGTGAGCGCGCTGAACAGTTGTGCGTGCCCCGAGTCGGGAAGGCCGACGAGCCCGAGATGCTCCATCGCGCCTCAGGGTATCGGCGCCTCCTCGACTAGCGTGATCTGCCTCATGTCGAAGAAGACGAAGAAGCGCCGCATTCGAGCCCGCCGCAACAAGGCGAACCACGGCAACCGCCCCAACGCCGGGCGCCGCTAGCGGCGACGGCGGCTTTGCCGACCGTCGTCGCAAAGCCGGAGCTTGTGACGGCGACAGAAAGTCAAGCGCGGGCGGGTCTTCGGAGCGTCAGCGCCAAGACAACCACCGCGAGCACCGGCAGCGAGCCGAGCAGGAACACATTCGCCACCTTGTCGCCGGTCGACGAGAACACGTCGAGATGGCGCAGGTGGTACACGAAGTGCGGCACGCTCCACGCCAGCCACGCGACGGCCACCGCGATGACCAGGGGCCGGCTCAGCGTGATGAGGGCGGCGACCGTCACGACGGCAAGGGCGAGGTTCAGTGCCCCGAAGTCCCGCACGAAGTGCTCGTTGTACGGACCGTTGACGCGCACCCACTCCCGACCGAAGCCCGGGTAGTCGTCGTAGAACGATCGGGGCGCGAACGTCGCCCAGATCCCGAGCTGGACGCTCGCCGCGGCCCACACCACGAGCACGACGCGCACGACCCAATCACGCATGGCTGGCCTCCCGTTCGCGCGCGACCGCCGGCCACCCTTCTCGCACGCTGGGATAGCGAGGTGTCCAGCCGGTGGCGTCGCGGAGCTTCTTGTTGCTCACACGCTGCGACCGGATGACGGCTTCGGCCCCCGACCGGGCGGTGACCTTCACCAACCACGCCGGCATCGGCCGCAGCTTCCGCAGCCCGAACGCGGCCGAGAACGCGTCGAGATAGTCGCGCCGGGTGGCCGGCTCGCTCTCGACGACGTTGTAGACACCGGCGGGCGCGTCCAGCGCGGCCACGGCGGCGCCGGCGACATCGTCGGTATGGATCGACGACACGTACCCGTCCGGCTTCCCCGCCAGCATCGACAGACGCCAGCGGGCGAGCCGGAGCGCCTCGTCCACCGACCGTGCGGTCGGCCCGTAGAAGGACCCGAAGCGCAGGACGACAGCCCGACCTCCTTCGGCGCTGAACCGGTCGACCATGCGCTCGCCCTCGAGTGTCGGGCCGAGCATGGCGATCGACTCGTCGGGGGGCGTCGTCTCGTCGATCCATTCGTCGCCGCGGTCGGGGTAGCTGAACGTCACCGACTCCTTCACGAACGTTCGCGCGCCCGTGGTGAGCGCGGCGTCGACGAGCAGCTCGTTCGCGGTCGTCCGGAGCCGGTTGTGCGCGGACCAGCCGCCCTTGCTGGACATCTTGCGCAGCGGCGGCACGTTCGTGGCGAGGTGCAGGACCGCCTCGCAGCCGTCGACCGCGGCCTTTACCGCGTCGCCGTCGAACAAGTCGACGACGACGGGATCGGCCCCGAGCGCGCGCAGCTGCGTTGCCTTCTCGTCCGTGCGCGCCACCGCGCGCACCTCGTGGGCCTTGTCGCGCAGCCCCCGTACGGTCGCGGGTCCGATGGCACCCGTACCTCCGGTCAGGAACACCTTCATGACGTCACCTCCTGGAGCCATGTCCCGAACTTCTCCATCGCCTTCGGGCTCGCGTCACGCGCCACGCCTTCGGCGAGATCGGCGACCGAGGTGTGCGCCAGCCGTTCACGCCACACCGCGTCCGCCTCGACCATCACCCGGTGGATGCCGCACATCGTGCGGTACTCACGCGCCGGCACCGCCGTCGGGCCGCGGCGCCGGATCTCGAGGCACTCGAATGCAGGGTCCTCGCCGTCGACCGCCTCGACCACCTCGAGCACCGAGACGTCGGCGGGCGGGCGCGCCAGGCGGTAGCCGCCGCGCGGGCCCGTGCCGGCGATGAGGATCCCGGCCCGCGACATCGCCTGCAGGTGCTTCGCGAGGTAGGCCACGGGCACACCGTGGAACTCGGCCAGCCGGCCGGTCGGCAGGGCGGTGTCGGGCGGCATCACGGCGAGGAGCACCGCGCAGTGCAGGCCCCACTCGACGCCCTCGGAGAGCCGCATATTCCGGATGCTAGATATCCGGAATTAGCCTCGCAAGCTCAGCGCCGATCGAGGAGCAGCGCCTGGACCGAGCGGCCGATGCGGCCGTCCTCGTCGTAGAGCGCGGTGTCGGCGATCCCGACCCCGTCGTGCGTCGGCCAGGTGCGGGCGTCGAGCCCGATCCACTCCCCGGCCGGCAGGCGGTGCAGGTAGATCGTCAGGTCGGGATTGATGAAGATGTGGTCCTCCCACGTGACGGCGCCGCTGATGCCGTTGCCGAAGTCGGCGGCGGCCGCCACTCGCATCAACGGCGTGGGCTCCTCGCCGGCCACGACCGGGACGGCGAGCCGGAACCACACCGCCGCCGGTCCGGGCACACCGATCTCACCCCGGGCCATGCTCATCTCCATCGCGAACCCGAAGTTCAGGGGGCCGAGGTTCTCGAACCGCTCGCGCCGCGCGCCGGGGCCGGGCGTGAGCCGGTCGTCGGGCGGATCGGCGAACTCGATGCCGGCGACACGGATCCGCAATGCCGTGGCACGCACGACCTCCGTCCCGTCGGCAAGCACCGATCCTTCGACGAGCTGCACCCTCTTGCCCGGACGCAGGGTGCGGGCGCGCACCTCGATCGGTTGCATCGGCACCGGTCGCAGCAGCTCGATCGTCATGCGGGCCACGTGCGCGGGTGGTCCGTCGTCGTGCTGTTCGAGCAGCCCGGCGAGCAACGCCGCGCACGGGCCGCCGTGCTGCGCGTTCGGGTCCCACGGGCCGCGCGCGAGCTCGGTCGGGACGAAACGGCTGCCGTCGCGATGGAAGACGGCGTCGGGAAGCCCGTTCGGCACGCTCGGGAGCCTACGGGAGGCTTGTTGACGCCCGTGTCAGGGTTCTCGTACCGTCCGCGCGTGCCTGAGTTGCGGCTTCTGGACGGCAAGGTGGCGCTCATCACCGGCGCCGCGTCGGGTCAGGGTCGGGCGGCGTCGGTGCTGTTCGCCGAGCACGGCGCCCGCATCGCCGTCGCCGACGTGAACGACGACGGGGCGCGCGAGACCGTCGACCTCGTCGAGCAGGCGGGAGGCAAAGCCGTCGCCCTGCACGCCGACGTGTCGCGCCGGGCCGACAACGACGCCATGGTCTCGGCCGCTGTCGACGCCTTCGGTGGGATCGACGTCCTCTACAACAACGCTGCGATCCAGATGTCGGGGCGCCTCGTCGAGTGCACCGAGGAACAGTGGGACATCACCTTGGCGACGAACCTCAACGCGATCTTCTGGGCATGTCGCGCCGCCATGCCGCACCTCGCCGAGGGCGACGGCGGCAGCATCATCAACACCGCGTCCGTGCTCGGCCTGATCGGCTCGGAGGGCTACGCCGCGTACGGCGCGGCCAAAGCCGGGCTCGTCGCGCTCACCAGGCAGATCGCGACGGAGTACGGGCCGAAGGTGCGAGCCAACGCGATCGCGCCCGGCTCGATCGACACACCCCGGTTCCGCAAGGTGGCCGCCGAGATGGACGACGGCGAGGGCTTCGTCAACGGGCTGCTCGGGAACATCCCGCTCCACCGGCTCGGCACGGCGGCCGACGTCGCCGGGATCGCGCTGTTCCTCGCCAGCGACCTCTCGGCGTACACGTCGGGCGCGGTGATCCCCGCCGACGGCGGCCTGGCGGCGCTGCGATGACTTCGATCGACGGTCGCTTCGGCGGGCGGACCGCGATCGTCACGGGCGGGGCGTCCGGTCTCGGCGAGGCGACCGTGGCCCGCCTGGCGGCGGCGGGCGCCCGGGTGGTCGTCGCCGACGTCGACGAGCCGGCGGCGCAGCGTGTTGCCGGCGCGGTGGTGAAGGCGGGCGGGGCGGCCGAGGCCGTCGCCGTCGACGTCACCCGCGAGGAAGACGTGCGGCGCATGGTCGGCGCCGCCACCGGGGGGAACGGCGACGGGCGGCTCGACGTGCTGGTGTGCAGCGCGGCGGTCGAGGTGCGCGCCTCGCTCGCCGACACCAGCGACGACGAGTGGCAGCGCGTCATCGACGTGAACGTCAAAGGCCCGTTCCTGTGCCTCAAGCACGCCATCCCGTCCATGGCGCGGTCCGGCGGGGGCTCGGCGGTCCTCCTCGGGTCGGTGCTCGGCGCCATCGGCTCGCCCGGGTACGCGGCGTACTGCGCGTCGAAGGGCGCGCTCGTCAACCTGGCCAAGCAGGCGGCGATCGAGCACGCGCCGGACAAGGTGCGCGTGAACGTGGTCTCCCCCTCCGCGTGCGAAGCGGGACTGTTCCTCAAGGTGGTCGAACAGGCGCCGGACCCCGACGCGATCAAGCGGATGGTCGCGGAGCGGACGCCGATGCGGAGGCTCGGCACCGCCGACGACGTCTGCGAGTCGATCATGTTCCTCGCCGGCGAGGAGTCCAGCTACATCAGCGGCGCCGTCTTCCCGCTCGACGGCGGCCTCGCCGCCCGGCGGATGTGACCGGCGATGCGTGACGGGCGACGGATCCTGGACGCCGACGCGCACGTCGTCGAACCGGGGGATGTCTTCGGCGACGCGCAGCGCGTCGGCCCCGATCTCATGGATCTGCCGCCGACGACGCCGTTCGAGGCGGCGGGTGACACCTCGAAGCTGGCCGACTTCTTCGAATCGGGATGCGCGGCCGACGCCTACCTGCGCTGCATGGACACCGAAGGGATCGACGCGGTCGTGCTGTACCCGTCGATCGGGCTGTACGCGCCGTACCTCCCCGAGCTCGACCCGAAGGGCTCGGCCGCCGCATGCCGCGCGTACAACGACTGGATCGCCCGCTACTGCGCGACCGACCCGTCCCGGCTCGCCGGCGTCGGGATCGCCCCGCTCGCCGACGTGACGCTGGCCGTCGACGCGGCTCGTCACGCCTCCGAGCTCGGGCTCCCCGGCGTGATGGTGCGCCCCAACCACGTCTACGGCCGCAGCCTCGGCACGCCCGACTACGACCCGCTCTACGACGCGCTCGAGGAGAGTGGCCTCGTGCTCGCCGTGCACGAGGGCCTCGGCGTGCGCGGCGCGCCCACGATCGGGCGCGACGTGAGCGAGACGTTCGCCGTCCGCCATGCCATGTCGCACCCGATGGAGCAAATGGCGGCGATGGCGAGCCTCATGCTCGAAGGCGCGCTCGAACGACACCCCGCACTGCGCGTCGCCTTCCTCGAGTCGGGCACCGGGTGGCTGCCGTACTGGCTGGCGCGCCTCGACGGCCACGCCGAGTGGATGCACGACACCGAGACCGCGGGGTTGTCGCTGTCGCCCTCGGAGTACTTCGCCCGGCAGTGCATGATCAGCACCGATCCGGACGACCCCCTGGCGGCGTGGGCGGTCTCGCAGGTCGGCGCCGACCACGTGGTGTGGGCCAGCGACTTCCCGCACCCCGACGCCCTGTACCCGGACGCCGTCAGCAGCTTCCTGAAGGAATCCGCCGAGCACGGCCTCGAAGGCTCCGAGCTCGAAGCGGTGCTCTGGGACACGCCGGTACGCTTCTACCGGCTGGAGGACCGCTTCAGCCCATCCTGAGGCAGGAAGCCGCCATGGGCGACACGGTCGTCGACACGCTCGCTGCGGGACGCGAAGCGTTCACGCGCCACGAGTGGAAGCGTGCCTACGACCTGTTCCACGCGGCCGACGCAGACGGCCAACTCGATCCGGCAGACCTCGAGCAGCTGGCGGAGGCGGCGCGGTGGTCTCGGCATCACCCCGACGTGCTCGGCGCGTTCGAGCGGGCCCAGGTCGGGTTCGCTCGTTCCGGGGATCGGCGGAGCGCAGCGCGCGCAGCGCTCAAGCTCGCATGGGAGAACTTCACGCGCAACGACGACGCGGTGGCAACCGGCTGGTTCGGGCAGGCGGCGACGCTCCTCGAGAGCGACACCGAGTGCGCCGAATACGGGCTGTTCCTCATCGTCTCCGGATACACGATGCTCATGGGCGGCAACATCGACGCCGGACGCGAACTGCTCGAGCAAGCCCGGGATGTCGGCCGCCGTGTCGGTGACCAGGACGTCGAGGGCCTGGCGAGCATCTATCTGGGCCACGCCCTCGTCACGGGCGGCGACCAGGCCGCCGGCCTCGCCATGGTCGACGAAGCCACCGCGGCGGCAATGAGCGGCAGGCTCGGCGTACAGGCCGCCGGGACGATCTACTGCAGCACGATCTTCCTGTGCCGCAACATCGGAGACTGGCGCCGCGCCGGGGAGTGGACGGACGCGTCGACCCGGTGGTGCCAGCGCGAGTCGGTCAGCGAGTTTCCGGGCCTCTGCCGGTTCCACCACGCCGAGATCATGCGATTCCGAGGGGCGCTCGCGGACGCAGAGGAAGACGCGCTCTCCGCCGTCGACGAGCTCATGGGCTCGGCGCCGCGGTGGGCGGGATTCGCGTATCACGAGCTGGGCGAGGTGCGGAGACGGCGCGGTGACCTCGCCGGCGCCGCCGAAGCGTTCCGCAGGTCGGCAGCCCAGGGATTCGATCCTCAGCCCGGCGCAGCGCTGTTGCGACTCGACGAAGGCGACGCCGCGGGCGCGCAACGCGCGATCCGTCGGGCCGTCGCCGACGACAGCGTGCTCGCGCAGGAGGGACGCGCGCTCGTGCTTCCGGCCCAGGTCACGATCGAGATCGCGGCGGGGGATCTCGAAGCCGCGCGCGGCGCGCTCGAGTCGCTCGAGGACCGCGTGAGTACCTCCGGGAGCGGCGCGTTCGGGGCGGCGGCTGCCACCGCGCGCGGTGAGCTCGCTCTCGCCGAGCAACGCGCCGGCGACGCGGCCGTCGAGCTGCGCCGGGCGTGGCAGGCGTGGCAGGACGTCGATGCGCCGTACGAAGGAGCCCGAACGCGAGTCCTGCTGGCGCGGGCGTACCGGGCCGAGGGTGACGAGGACGCCGCCGTCGTGGAGCTCGAGTCGGCGCAGTCGGCGTTCGAGCGGATCGGCGCCGTCCGGGAAAGCTCGAAGATCGCCGGCTTCCTCACCCCGCCCGGCGACGCGCGTGCGGTGCGGACCTTCATGTTCACCGACATCGTCGATTCGACCAGGCTCGTGGAGCTGCTCGGCGACGACGCGTGGGAGAACCTCCTCGCCTGGCACGACCGGACCTTGCGCGGCTGCTTCGACGAGCACCAAGGCGAGGAGGTCAAGCACGAGGGCGACGGTTTCTTCGTCGCGTTCACCGATGGCCGCGCCGCGCTCGAGTGCGCGATCGCAACCCAGCGCACGCTCGACCACCACCGACGTGAGCACGGCTTCGCGCCCCAGGTGCGTATCGGTGTCCACGCCGCCGAGGCGACCGAGCGCGGAGGTGACTACGGCGGCAAGGGCGTGCACACGGCTGCTCGCATCGGCGCGTCTGCATCGGCGGACGAGATCGTCGCGAGCCAAGGCACGCTCGACGGCCTCGACGACGCGTTCACCACGTCGGCCGAGCGGGCGCTCCAGCTCAAAGGCCTCGCCGAGCCGGTACTCGTCGCGACGGTGGACTGGCGCTGACGACCGCGGTTTACGCCACGCGGCACACGGTCGACGTGCCGAAACGAGCCGCCACCATCTCTTTCAGCCCGCGGGGGAAGCTCTCGTGCGCGGCGAGGTGCGGCTGCACGAGGGCGCCCTGCGCCACGACGTCGCCGCCGAACGCGCTCACGCATCGCTCGGGCTCGGCGTTGGCGAGGGACAGGATGGCGCCGGCGCACCCGAGCGGACCGCCGAACGACAGCAACGCCGAGGATCCTGTGTAGATCGGCCCGTCGTACTGGTCGAGCTCGTACAGGAGTCGCTCGGCGTCGCCCGACGAGTCCTTGATCCCGACGACGGGAAGGTCGCCCAGGAGCCGCACTGCGATGCCGGGGGGCGCCACCTTCGGATAGTGGTACGCGAGGACGGGCGTACCGGCTGCCGCCTTCGCCACCGAGTCGTAGTACGCACGCGAGTCGGTCACTCCCGGAGGCGACAGGACGAGCACGGCGTCGGCGGCGCGCTCGATCGCGTCGCGCGTGAGCGCGGCGGCCTGCCGGGCGGAGGGCGCGCCGGTGCCCGCGATCACGGGCACGGACCGGGGCACTGCGCGGCGCACGGCCTCGAGGAGGGAGACTCGCTCGGCGGCCTCGAGCGCGGCCGCCTCGCCGGTGGTGCCCGCCACCACCACGGCGCGCACCCCGAGGTCGACGAGCTGAGCCGCCAACGCGGCGCTGGCCGGGGCATCGAGGTCGCCTCGGTCGTCGAACAGCGTGACGAGCGCGACGCCCACACCGGTGAAGACAGGGGCCGCCATGCCCCGCAAGCTACCGGCCGGCGCCCTCGCCCAACCCGCGGCCGAAGTGGTGACCGGTGATCGAGAGGCCCCATCGGAGATAAAGCCGGTGGGCGTCGTGCCGGTGGACACCCGAGTCGAGCTGAAAGGAGTCGCAGCCGTTGCGGTCGGCCTCGATGCGCAACCAGTCGAGCAGACGGGTCGCGTGCCCGGCGCGCCGCGCCGACTCGCGCGTGACGAGATCCTCGACGTAGAGATAGTGACCCCACGCCAGCATGTCGCGAATGTGGAACCCGGCCGCGCCGGCGGCGGCGGTGTCACCATCGTCGAACGAGGCGAGCAACCGGTAGCCGGCCGGCCGCTGGACGTCGTTCACGCGGGCGACGAACTCGGCTTCCGGTCCGATGTTCGGCCGCAGCTCGAGCATCGCTTCGTACGCGAGACGGGTATCCGCCGCCGGGAGCTCTCGAATGCTCATGGGGTGAAGCATTACTAGTGTCGCCCGCATGGACGAAACGGTTTTGTCCGAGACCTCGGATCGCGTCTGCACGGTCACGCTGAACCGTCCCGACGCCCGCAACGCCATGAACAGCGCGCTGCAGCGAGCCCTCGCCATCGCGCTCGCCGGCGCCGAAGCCGACGAGGGCGTCGACGTCGTCATCCTCACGGGCGCCGATCCGGCGTTCTGCGCCGGTCTCGACCTCCGTGAGCTCGGCACCACCGCCGCGAACCTCGTCGGCGGGCGCGACGACGAGCATCGCAGCCCGTTCACGGTGCTGTGGACGATGGCGAAGCCGGTCATCGGCGCGATCAACGGCCCTGCCGTGACCGGCGGCTTCGAGCTCGCGCTCGGATGCGACTTCCTGATCGCGTCCGAGCGCGCCACGTTCGGCGACACGCACGCGCGCGTCGGCGTCACGCCGGGCGGTGGGTTGAGCGTGTTCCTCCCGCAGACGGTCGGGCTCCGCAAGGCGAAGGAGATGAGCCTCACGGGCAACTTCATCGACGCCCGCGAGGCACTCCAATACCGGTTGGTGAACCACGTCGTCGCGCACGAGGAGCTGCTCCCGACCGCTCGGCGAATCGCGGCCGACATCGTCGGCAACGACCAACAGGCGGTCAGGAACCTCAAGCAGCTCTACGACCTCGGCTCCAAGCTCAGCGTGGGAGACGCGATCGCGCTCGAGCAGGAACGGTTCCGCAACTTCCGCGTCGACCCGTCGGAGATCGAGCGCCGCCGAGCAGATGTCGTCGAGCGCGGCCGCGGCCAGGCCAAGTAGTCACCCGGAGTCGATGACGACGACCGCGGTACCGTGAACGCATGGACGTCGCGCCGCTGATCCAGGCTGCGGACACCAAGATCTTGCTCGTCGTCATGGACGGCCTCGGCGGCTATGCCGACGGCGAGCACGGCACCGAGCTCGAGGAGGCGACTACGCCACACCTCGATCAGCTCGCTGCCGAAGGGACCACCGGGCTCGCGGAGCCGGTCGGGCCGGGCATCACGCCCGGGTCGGGGCCCGGCCATCTCGGGCTGTTCGGCTACGACCCCGAGCGGTTCGAGCTCGGGCGCGGCGCGCTGAGCGCGGCCGGGCTCGACTTCGAGCTCCGACCGGGCGACGTCGCCGCCCGCGGCAACCTCTGCACGCTCGCCGGCGACGGGACGATCGCCGACCGCCGCGCCGGCCGCCTTCCCGACGACGAAGCCGCTGCCGTCGTCGCCAAGCTGCAGGACGGTGTCCATCTCGACGGGGCCGAGGTGTTCTTCCGCCACGAGCGCGAGCACCGCGTGCTCGTCGTGCTGCGCGGCTCCGGCCTCGACCCTGCGCTCACCGACACCGACCCGCAGCACGAGGGCGTCGCGCCGCTCGACCCGCAACCGCTCGAGCCCGACGCCAAGCACACCGCCGAGCTCGTCACCGACGTCGTCGCGCAAGCGCAGCGCGTCCTCGTCGGCGAGCCGAAGGCGAACGGCCTTCTGCTGCGCGGGTTCGACACGCATCGTGAGCTGCCCGGGTTCGCCGAGCGCTACGGACTGCGAGCGGCGGCGGTGGCGATCTACCCGATGTATCGCGGCATCGCGCGGCTGCTCGGCATGGACGTGCTCGGGCAGCCCGCGTCGCTCGCCGACGAGCTGCAGATCCTGCGCGACTCCTGGACCGACTACGACTACTTCTTCCTGCACCACAAGGGGACCGACTCCGCCGGGGAGGACGGCGACCGCGCGCGCAAGATCGCGGCCGTCGAGCAGCTCGACGACGTCGTGCCCGAGCTGCGGGCGCTGAACCCTGACGTGGTCGTCGTGTCCGGCGACCACTCGACCCCGACCCAGATGGCCGCGCACTCGTGGCATCCGGTGCCGGCGCTCCTGTGGAGCGAACGTTGCGGACGCGACGAGGTCGATCGGTTCGGCGAGAGATGGTGCCGGCAGGGTGGGCTCGGTCTCCGGCCCACGAAGGACCTCATGGCACTGATGCTCGCCAACGCCGGCCGCTTGCAGAAATACGGCGCGTAGCGCAACCTGGGCCCGTGGCGGGGGCCGGCGAGTTCGATCTCCAGATGAGCGACGCCGACGCGCTCATGTGGACGGTCGAGAAGGACCCCACGCTGCGATCGACGGTCGTGACGGTGCTGACGCTCGACCGCAGCCCCGACTGGGACGCGCTCGTCGAGCGCGTGGAGCGCGGCAGCCGGCTCATCCCTCGCCTACGCCAGCGCGTCGTGACGCCTGTGTTGCGTGTCGGTCCACCGTGCTGGTCGGCGGACCCGCAGTTCGACCTCTCGTACCACCTCCGCCGCGTGCGCGCGCCCGAGCCGGGCTCGTTCGAGTGCGTGCTTGATCTCGCCCGCAACGCGGCAATGGCGGGCTTCGACCGGGCGCGGCCGCTGTGGGAGTACACCGTCGTCGACGGGCTCGAAGGCGGCGGAGCGGCGCTCGTCCTCAAGGTGCACCACTCGATCACCGACGGTGTCGGCGGCATGAAGATGCTGATGATGCTGTTCGACCTCGACCGCGACCCGGGGCCGCCCGGGCCGTGCGACGAGTTCCGGGACCTGCCCGCGTTCACGCCGTTCGATCTCGTCGGCCGATCCCTCGACTACCAACGCCGGCGAGCATTCGACATCGCACGGCAGGGCATCGGCAACGCGATAGGGGCGGCCCGCAGCGCGGCGCGTGATCCGGAGGCTGCGCTCGAGGAGACCGGTCGGGTGACTCGGTCGCTGGCCTCGTTCCTGGCCCCGGCGACGACTCCCCGCTCCCCGATCATCGGCGCCCGCAGCCTCGGCCGCCGGCTCGCCGCGCTCGACGTCCCGCTCGACGACTTGAAGCGCGCCGCCAAAGGTGTGGGTGGCTCGCTGAACGACGCCTTCCTCGCCGCCGTGGTCGGCGGGGTCCAGCGGTACCACCACCTGCATGGTGTCGAGCCGGACGCGCTGCGCATGGTGATGCCGATCAACCTGCGCGGCGAGGGCACGGCGCTCGGCGGCAACCACTTCACCCCGGCGCGTTTCCTCGTCCCGCTCCAGATCGCCGACCCCGAGGAGCGGATGCGCGCCCTCGGCGAGCTCGCCCGGGCCGCGCGCGACGAGCCGGCCGTCGCGCTCACCGACGCGCTGGCGATGGTGCTCAACCAGCTGCCGACCCGGGTCACCACCGCGTTCTTCGGGGCCATGCTGAAAGGGTCCGACTTCGTCACGAGCAACGTCCCCGGCTCGCCGTTCCCGCTGTACGTGGCGGGCGCCGAGCTCGAGCGCCTCTACCCGTTCGGTCCGCTGTCCGGCACCGCCGCGAACGTCACGCTCCTCTCGCACTGCGGCACCTGCTGCATCGGGATCAACACCGACTCGCTCGCGATCCCAGACGCAGCCGACTTCGCCAAGTCCGTCGAGGCCGGCTTCTCCGAGGTGCTGGCCCTCGGCGCCTGAGCGCCCCCTTACGCTCTCGAGCCGCGCGCCGTCACCGGGTGGTGCGTCCGTATCCTGAACGTATGGAAGGGACGCCGGTCGGCCGGAGGGTGTTCCTCGGCCTGCTCGGCGTGGGTGCGGCGGGCATCGTGTTGGGGTCCAACGTCCAGCGCTGGCTCGAGAAGCAAGTCGGCCCGTACCTGGCGAAGGACGGCACCGGGCTGTCGGGTCTGCTTCCCATCGGCCGGTTCCGCATCTACTCCGTCACCGGGTCGATGCCCCATCGCGGGCACGACAAGTACCGGCTGCGCGTCTCCGGATTGGTCGACCAGCCGCTCCAGCTGACCTATCGCGACATCCGCGCGATGACACCGACCGGTCTCACCCGCGACTTCCAGTGTGTGACGGGATGGAGGGTGTTCGCAGTGCAGTGGAAGGGGGTCCGGCTCGCCGACGTGCTCGACCGGGCCGGGGTGCAGGCGGGCGCGAAGGCCCTGCGCTTCAAGTCGTTCGACGGGACGTACACGGAGAGCCTCACCCTGCAGCAGGCTCGCCGCCACGACGTGCTCGTGGCCTACGAGCTCGAGGGCCAGGAGCTGTCGGACGCCCACGGCGGTCCGGTGCGGCTCTACATCGCGCCGATGTACGGCTACAAGTCCATCAAGTGGCTCGACCGGATCGAGGTCACCAATGAGGTCGTCCCCGGCTACTGGGAGGAACGCGGCTACGACGTCGACGGGTGGGTCGGGCGCTCGAACAACCGGGACGACAACGCGCCGTGACCCCGAAGTGATCCCGCGCTTCGACCGGGTCGAGCGAGCCGCGCATTGGACCACCGCGGCGCTGTTCGGCGTGCTCATGCTGACGGGAGCGGTGCTGTACGCCGGACCGTTCTCGGCGATGTTCGGCCGCCGCGAGCTGTTCCGGCAGGTCCACGTGTACGCCGGGATCCTGCTTCCGTTCCCGATCCTGGCCGGCGCCGCCGGACGGTGGGGCGCGCAGCTCCGCCATGACGCCGGCCGCATCAACCGCTGGACCCGTGACGACGCCCGCTGGTTCCGTCGCCGGAACCGTGTCCGCCGGGGCCGCGTCGAGGTCGGCAAGTTCAACGCCGGGCAGAAGCTCAACGCGACGTTCTTCGCCGGCGCCGTCGTCGTGATGCTCGCAACCGGGTTGATGCTGCGCTGGCCCAACCCGTTCTCCAACGACCTGCGCACCGGCGCGACGTTCGTGCACGACTGGTTCGCCTTCGGCATCTGGATCGCCGTGCTCGGTCACATCTACTTCGCGATCCGCGATCCCGTCGCGCTGGGCGGCATGACCCGCGGGAGCGTCACGCCCTACTGGGCCCGCACCGAACGCCCCGCGTGGTACCGCGAGATGACCGGAGAGCAAAGCGAGCGGCTCGAGGAACGCACCCCTCGGTAGCCTGATCGTGTGACCGACATCCGACTCCCGCCCGAGCTGTTGCCGTCGGACGGGCGCTTCGGGTCGGGCCCGTCGAAGATCCGCAACGAGGCCGTCGCCGCCCTGGCGGCCGCGGCGCCGACGTACCTCGGGACGAGTCACCGTCGCGAGGGTGTGAAGTCGGTCGTCCGGCGCATCCGCACCGGCGTCGCCGACCTTCTCCAGCTCCCCGACGGCTACGAGGTCCTTCTCGGCGTGGGCGGCACGACGGTGTTCTGGGACGCGGCCGTCTTCGGGCTGATCGAGCGGCGCAGCGAGCACTTGAGCTTCGGCGAGTTCTCGGCCAAGTTCGCGGCCGCGGCTGCGGGCGCTCCCCACCTCGACGAGCCGCGGGTGATCGAGTCGGCGCCCGGGACCCACCCCGAGCTGCGCGGCTATCCCGACGTCGACGCGTACGCGTACCCGCACAACGAGACTTCCACCGGCGTCATGACCGAGGTACACCGGCCCGGCGGCGTCGACGCCGCCAACGGGCTCGTGCTCGTCGACGCGACATCGGCCGCCGGCGGCCTGCGCGTCGATCCCAAGCAGTTCGACGCGTACTACTTCGCGCCCCAGAAGGTCCTCGGCGGCGAAGGCGGCCTGTGGATCGCGTGCTGCTCGCCGGCGGCGATCGCGCGGATCGAGCGCATCGCGGCGTCGGACCGGTGGATCCCGCCGTCACTCAGCCTCGCGATCGCGCTGGAGAACTCCCGGCTCGACCAGACGTACAACACACCGGCCCTGGCGACGCTGTTCCTCGTCGCCGACCAGCTCGACTGGCTCCTCGGCAACGGCGGGCTCGAGTGGGCCGCGTCACGCTGCGACGGCTCGGCCGAGATCGTCTACGGCTGGGCCGAGGGGCACGCGAAGGCGAGCCCGTTCGTGGCCAAACCGGACGAGCGCAGCCACGTGACCGCGACGATCGACTTCGAGCCGCCCGTCGACGCCGGATGGCTCGCGGCGCAGCTGCGCGCGAACGGGATCGTCGACACCGAGTCCTACCGCAAGCTGGGTCGCAACCAGCTGCGCATCGCGATGTTCCCCGCCATCGAGCCCGACGACCTGGCCGTCCTCACCCGCGCCATCGACTACCTCATCGAGCAGGCATGACCGCACCGGCGCTCCCCGACGGGTTGGTGGCGATCGTCAAGCGCGACTGTCCGACCTGCCGGCTGGTGGCGCCGGTGCTCACCGAGCTCGCCGACGGCGCGGTGCCGCTCACCGTCTACTCGCAGGACGACCCGACGTTCCCGGACGGCGTCAAAGTCGTCGACGACACCGAGCTGGAGGTGTCGTTCGCGCTCGAGTTGGAGACGGTCCCGACCCTGCTCCACGTTGCCGGCGGAGAGATCGTCGACCGCACCGAGGGCTGGTTGCGCCCCGAATGGGAAGCGCTCACGGGCCGGGCGCCGCTCGGTGCCGACTTGCCCGAGTACCGGCCCGGCTGCGGGTCCCGCACCCTCGATCCCGACGTCGCCGCCGACCGTTCCGACGCCGAGGGCGCCGCGGGCCTCCGCTCGCGCCGGATCGACCTCGGCGCCCACGAGGACGACGTCGAGGCCGCGTTCGAACGCGGTTGGACCGACGGCCTGCCCGTCGTGCCACCGACCCCCGAGCGCGTCGCGCGCATGCTGACCGGCACGACCCGCGACCCGGAGGACGTCGTCGCAATCGTGCCGCCCGACCTCGTCGAATGCACCGTCGAGAAGGTCGCCATCAACGCGGTGCTGGCCGGCTGCAAGCACGAGTACCTCCCGGTGGTGATCACCGCGGTCGAGGCTGCGTGCAGCGACGAGTTCAACATCCACGGGTTGCTGGCCACGACGTACTTCTCGGGACCCGTCATGATCGTCAACGGTCCGATCACCGGCGCGATCGGGATGAACTCGGGCATCAACGTGCTGGGCCAAGGCAACCGCGCCAACGCGACGATCGGCCGCGCGCTCCAGCTCGTCGTGCGCAACATCGGCGGCGGCCGTCCAGGCGGAGTCGACCGGGCCACGCTCGGCAACCCCGGCAAGTACACGTTCTGCTTCGCCGAGGACGAGACGGGATCACCGTGGGAGCCACTGCACGTCGAGCGAGGACTCGCGCCCGGCGCGTCGGCGGTGACGCTGTTCGCCGGAGACGGCGTGCGCGGCATGGTCGATCAGCTCAGCCGCACGCCGGAGTCGCTGGCCCGTTCGCTCGCCGCCTGCCTGCGCGCGGTTCCGCATCCGAAGATGGCGCTCGGGTTCGACGTGGTCGTCGTCGTCTCGCCCGAGCACGGCCGCGTGTTCCGTGAGGGCGGCTGGTCGAAGGCCCACCTGCGCGACGAGCTGCTCGCGCTCCTCCAGCTCGACGGCGACGAGGTGATCCGAGGCGCGGGCGGTATCGCCGAGGGCCTGCCCGAAGGGCTCGCCGGCGCCAGCGTGCCCAAGTTCCGTGACGACGGCCTCCTGCTCGTGCACGCCGGCGGCGGCGCGGGGCTGTTCTCGGCCATCATTGGCGGCTGGATCAACGGGCCCGGCGGCAGCCAGCCCGTCACCCGGGAGGTGAGTCCGTGAGCGCACGTGTGCTGCTCGACCCGACCGGCGAGCGGGAGGCGCCGTTCCGTGAACGGGCGCCGCGCCCGGCTTCGCTCGACGGCCGGACCGTCGGCCTGCTCGACATTTCAAAGCCACGTGGTGACGTGTTTCTCGACCGGCTCGAGGAACAGCTCGCCGGGCGCGGCCTCCAGGTCCGGCGCTTCACGAAGCCGACGTTCTCGAAGCCGGCCCCGATCGACCTGCGTCACGAGATCGGAACGAAATGCGACGTGGTGATCGAGGCGCTCGCCGATTGAGGCTCTTGCACGTCGTGCAGTGTGCACGACATCGTCAACCTGGAGAGCGGCGGTGTCCCCGGCGTGATGATCGCGTCGAGCGAGTTCGTCGACGCCGCCACCGCCCAGGCCGGCGCGCTCGGCGCCGATCCCGCTCGGGTGTTCGTGGCGCATCCCATCCAGGACCGGACCGACGACGAGCTGCGCGCCCTGGCGGACGGCGCGCTCGACGAGATCCTGCCTAGGCTCCTCGCCGACCGCTGACGTCGGGGGGCAAACCATCCATGCTGTTCCTGCACGAGGTGCACCAGGTCGCGGGCCGGCGCGAGGAGGAGTTCGAAGCCGTGTACCGGGACGGTTGGATGCCGTCGCTGGCGAAGGGTGACGATGCCCGGCTCCTGTACTTCCTCCACCACGCGCACGGCACCGGCCGCGCCTACAACGTCGTGACGCTCACCGGGATCCGGGACGGCGCCGCCTGGGAGCAGCTGATGCTCCGGTTGCACGACGGCGACCTCAGGCCGTGGGCGCGCGACGTCGACCAACTACGTCACGCCGTCGCCGCCAAAGTGCTCGTGCCCGTGCCGTGGTCGCCGCTCAAGGACGTCGACCTGGCGGCCGTTCCGACGAGCGGCGACCATCCGCTCACGCTGTTCATGGAGGACACCGCCTGGCCCTACGAGGGCGGGCTCGAGGAGTACCTCGAGGCGGCGCGCACGAACTACGCCCCCAGCCTGGCCGAGGGTGGGCGCACGGGCCGTTCGCTCCTCGACCTGCAGGCCGTGTTCCGTCCCGCGTGGGGGGCCGGGCGCTGGCGCGAGGTCGTGCTGTGGCAGAAGGTCACCCAGCTCAAGGCCGTCACGCCGCTCATCACGACCGAGGTCCCGCCCGAGTACCGGGCGCCGGGCACGTGGATGCACGACGCCCTCGACGTGCGCGACGACTGGGAGAGCAAGCTCCTGCGCACCACGGCGTGGTCGCCGTTGTTCTAGCTGCTGCCGAACTCGTCACGCGCCGAGGCCCGCGCACTGCGCGGGCCTCGGTCGCTTCGTATCGCTGCGATGCGGCGTTAGTCCTTGACCGCAGTGCCTGCGAGCTGCTTCCGCGAGGCCGCGTCGGGAGTGGCGTTGATGTCCCCGATCCTCCCACCAAGGTCGGGGTTCTCGGCGCTGAACATGCCCCACGAGCTCTGCCACGCGTCGGCCGTCCACGCGTGCATCATCCAGAGGTTGTGGAGCGCGCTCTTCTTGCCCCCCATTTCTTCGCACTTGGCCTGGCTCGTGCTCTCCGCCGCGATGACCACGCCGCCCTTCATACACAGCCCGCCGTTGCTGTCGTGCTTGTGCCACGGGTCGTTCGGCCCCGCGAAGCCTTCGGGCGGTGTATTGGGGTCGCCGAGGATCGAGTAGCTCAGACCGACGATCTTCGAGTCGGGGTTGGTGCCTTCGTACAGCAGCATCGACGGCTTGGCGGGGTCGAAACCGCCGAGCATGTTGCTGACCTTGATGTAGTGGGCGCCGATGCACGGCACATACCCCGTCACCATGTGGTAGCCGTCGGCTTCGGCGTCAGCGACGGTCGGGTACTGCAACGTGACCTGGTGCGCGATGTCGAGCTGCTGCCCGAGCTGGTCACGCGTCGCACGGTCCGAGATCGTCTGCCACTGCACCGGGCCGCGGTGCCCGTGGCCGCCTGCGCTCGCGATCTGACCGGCGGAGGCAGGCGGGCCGGACTGCTCGCACGGCGTGTCGCCGCGCGGCGCGTTGCTCACGATCGCCGCGTGCCCCGCGTGCGCTCCGCTGTCGGCGGCAGCGCCGTGACTGTGCGTGTGCCCGTCGGCTGTGCCGCCGTGGCTGTGACCTGCAGCGAACGCCGGCGCCACCGCCATCGACGAGACCACGGCGACGCCCAAGGCAGCGGCCGCAACGCCCGGCAATGCGAGCGCGGGACGCAGTCGCTGCGACGCCAGCGCCGGACGCACGATGACGGCGAGCGACAGCACGACGATGCCCGCCTCGAACGCAGACGACAGCACGTCTGCCAGACCCACCGTCTCCGGGGTCCAGGCCTCGGGGCCGATCGGAACGCCCCAGATGCGCGACATCGCCCACACGCCGATGATCCCGGCGTTGAGCAGCACCCCGGCGACGAGGAGCCGTCGGTTGGGACGCAAGACGACACCCACTGCAAACGCGAGCTGCAACCACGCGATCGCCGCGAAAAAGCTGCCGTGCAGCCACGAGAGGCTGTAGTGCTCGCCGCTGACGGCGAAGTGGATGAAGGCTGCACCCGCAGAAAGTGCCGCCAGCAGCCAGCACAGATATCGGCCGACGGTCCGCTCGTTGGTGGTCATGGATTCGCCCCCCCGTCCAGACCCAAAAGATTCACAGAGCGTGCAAGTAACGCGAAGTTTGCGACGCACGTCACGTTCCGTCAAGTAATACCCCGGCAGGGCCCCGAGCGTTCCGGAATACTTCGCTAGACTAACTAGTTGGTCGAAGAGATGACGCGATCCATTCCCGCCACCGAGCCCGTCGCCCCGGCGCTCCCCAGCCGGCTGCGCATGGTCGTGACGCGCCTCGCCCGCCGTCTGCGCCAGCAGGGCGAGTCGGCGGCGTCGCCGACCCAGCTGGCGGCGCTGGCGACCATCGAGCGCGATGGCCCGCTCACCTTCGGGGCGCTCGCTGCCATCGAGCGGGTACGGCCGCCGACGATCACCGCCGCCGTCGGACGGCTCGAGGAGCAGGGCCTCGTGCACCGGCGCACCGACGCCCGTGACCGGCGCGTCGCCCGGGTCGCAATCACCTCTCGAGGGCGGCGGCTCTTGGCGGAAAGCCGTTCTCGCAAGACCGCGTACCTCGAGCAGCAGCTCGCCGCCCTCAGCGCGGACGAGCGCGCCACGCTCGCACGGGCGGCGGCGATCCTCGAGCGAGTCCTCGAGAGGGAGCCGTCGTGACCCGCCTCTGGCGCGCCGCGCGCGTCACGTTCCGGTCGATGAGCGTCCGCAACTACCGCTTGTACTTCGCCGGACAGCTGATCTCGACGACCGGGACGTGGATGCAGTCGATCGCGCAGGCCTGGCTCGTGCTGCAGATCACGGGCAGCGGCGTCGCGCTCGGCGTGACCGTGGCCTTGCAGTTCCTGCCCGTCCTCCTCGTCGGCGCGTGGGGCGGTCTCGTCGCCGACCGCGTCGACAAGCGGCGCCTCCTCGTCGGCACGCAGGCTGCCGCGGGATTGCTCGCACTTGTGCTGGGGACCGTCACCGCCCTCGGCGTCGTCCAGCTCTGGATGATCTACGTGCTCGCCCTGGGTCTCGGCGCCGTGAACGCCTTGGACAACCCCGCCCGGCGCGCGTTCGTCGTGGAGATGGTGGGCGACGAGCACGTCAGCAACGCGGTGAGCCTGAGTAGCGCCATGTTCATGGCCGCTCGGGTGATCGGGCCCGCGATCGCCGGCCTCGTCATCGCCGGTTTCGGGGTCTCGTGGTGCTTCTTTGCCAATGGCGTGTCGTACTCGGCCGCCGTCATCGCGTTCCTCGCCATGCGGGAGAACGAGTTCTTCTCCGTCGAACCGGTCCCGAAGCAGAAGGGGCAACTCCGCGAGGGCCTGCGGTACGCATGGTCGACGCCGGCACTGCGCCTGGTCCTCGTGCTCACCGCGGTGATCGGCACTTTGGCGTTCAACTTCCAGGTCGTCCTGCCCTTGCTCGCCAAGCAGACCTTCAGCGGCGGCGCCGACACACTCGGTGTGCTGTACGCGTCCATGAGCATCGGCTCCGTCATCGGCGCGCTCGTCAGCGCGCACGAGGCTCGAGCGACTCGCCGGTTCGTCCTCGGCGCCGCGCTCGCCTTCGGCGCCGCGCTCGTCGCCGCCGCGTTGGCACCCACCTTCGCGCTCGAGTTGCTCGTCCTCGTCCCCGTGGGCGCGGCCGGGATCGCGTTCACCGCCATGGCCAACGGCGTCATCCAGACCGAGACCGCTCCCGAGATGCGGGGAAGGGTGGCGGCGCTGTTCACGGTGGCGTTCCTCGGCAGCACGCCGATCGGCGGCCCGATCGTAGGTTGGGTGTCGCAGCAGGTCGGGCCGCGGGCCGGGCTCTGGGTGGGCGCAGTCGCGACGCTGGCCGTCACCGTGGTGGCGATCGCCGGCATCCGGCGCCATCGCCAGGTCCGGCACCGAGTGCTGGCGTCACCCACCCACGCATGACCCCGGCGACGGGCGAAGACATCGGACGGCCCGACCGGAAGAGAGCAAGCATCGTTTGCGTTGAACTGTGCCCGGTCCCGCGACATGGGATCCCAAACGAACCCGGAGGAGCTCGGGCGTGAAGTGCAGGAACTGCGGCGACGAAGTCGACCCCCGGCGGGTGGAGCTGGGCTACGACTACTGCACGCGCCCGGAGTGCCAGGAGCGTTTGGTGAAGCGGGTGGAACTGGCACGGGTCACGGTGAACAAGGCCGCCGATCAGTACGTGCGAGCAGAAGAGGTAGTGCCCAGCGGCCCCCGACCGAAGTGGGGGATCGACGAGGAGGACGACGAGGCGCCGAAGCCGGAGCGCCGCGTCCAGGAGCCTCCGCCGGCCCGGCGGCTGAGCACGGAGAAGAAGCTGCAACGCGCCTCGCAGAAGCTCGACGCCGCGCTGATGCAGGTGTACGAGCGGTTCTGTCGGAGCGAGATCACCTATGTGGAGATGCGAACCGAGCAGAACGGCCTGATCCAGGGCTTCAACGACCGCGTGCGCAGCGAGAACATCCGCTACCGGAGGTTCCTGCGGAAGCGACTCTGAGCCCTCAGCCGGCCGCGACCCCCGCTTGCGCGCCGACCGACGCGTTCGCAGTCGGGACAGGCGCGCGGGCCAGGCGGACGACCTGGGGTGCGAGCCAGTTCGCTACGAGGTCGGCTCCCTCCGGTGACAGGTGCATCTTGTCGTAGGTGTGGACCTTGACGCCGTCGAGGGTGTCGGACCACTTGCCGTCGGGATCCAAGAAGCCGTTGAGGTCGACGATCGATGCCTTCGCCGGGTTGCGGGTGGCGACCTCGCGCAGGCTGGTGTTCCAGCGATCCACCCAGGCCGGGTTGTAGGTCGACCGGTCGAGGCGCACCCGGCGCGGCCACCCGATGACGTTGTAGGGCGTCGTGAGCATCACGACGCGGGCTCCGCTTGCCGAAAGGAGCGTGACGGCTTCCTGCAGCTCGTTGCGCGTGAGGTCGTCGCCCTCGGGTGAGTCGAACATGATCTCGCGCCCGTCGATCCGGCGGTCGAAGGTGTCGTCGGTCCCCAGAAGGACGACCACGACGTCGGGGTTGAACTGGCTGAGTTGGAGCGGCCACCGCTGGCGCCATCCCGGTGAGCAATCCGGGCTCGCAGGTTCCCACCCCCACACGCGGCGCTCGCCGACGTCCTGTGTGATGCCGCAACCGTCGACCGACGCGTTCCATACCGTGAGCCCGTTCGACGCCGCAGCCCGCTCGAGGCCCGGCCCCATGCTGTTGGCGACGGAGTCGCCGACGACCATCACCCGCACCGGCCCCGTCTTGCCCGGTGGCGCCGGGGGGGCGCTCGGCGGCGGCCCGAGGTCGGCGGCCGCGGTCTGGGACAACTGCGCCACGCCACCCTCCGTCGTGAAGAGCAAGGCCACGGCGAGCAACCCTGCCGTCGCGGGAGCAGTGAAGCGCGCGGGCCAGCGCTGCAGCCGGCCCCGCCGGATCGGTCGCTCGACAAAGTAGAACGACGCCGTCGCCGCCGCGAACGTGGCCGCGAGCCGCACGGCGAACAGCGGCACCCCGTCGAGCCCCGTTCGTTCGTGGCTGATGACGACGTAGAGCGGCCAGTGCCAGAGGTAGAGGCCGTACGAAACCTCGCCCACCCAACGCAACGGACGGACCGACAGGAGCGCGCCCAGCAGCCCGGACATCGGACGCGTCACGCTCGCGATCACGATCGCGACGAGCAGCGCGCAGAGCGTGAAGCCGCCGCGGTAGAGCCAGCCGGCCTCCTCGGACGTGTGCACCCAGATCCATCCCAGCCAGACGGCTGCCAGCAACGCCCCACCATGGAGTGCGCGGGTCGCGTTCGTGCCCAGCGGACGGCGCAATCGGGTCAACAACGTTGCGAGAAGCGCGCCCATCAGTAACGACTGCGCGCGTGTGTCGGTCCCGTAGTACACGCGCGTCGGGTCGACTCCCGGCTTGTACAACACGATCATCCACACCGCCGACGCCGCGAGCAGCGCGCCCGTCACGATCCCGAGCGACCGAATCGAGCCGCGCCGCCACCGGAGCACGCCCGCGACGAGCAACGGCCACACCAGGTAGAACTGCTCTTCGATCGCGAGCGACCAGGTGTGCCGCAGGGGCGACGGTGCCGCGAACGACTCGAAGTACGACTGGTGCGAGAAGATCTGGCCCCAGTTGGCGACGTAGCCGAGCGCGGAGAGACCGTCGGTGCGCAGATGCGCGAGCTCGGCCGGCGCCGCGATCAGCGCGCCGTAGGCCGCGACGGCCGCGAGGACGAGGAAGAGCGCGGGGAGTAACCGCCGGGCCCGGCGGGCCCAGAACGCCGACAGCGCGATCCGGCCCTCGCCCCGCCATTCGGCCAGCAGCAAGCTCGTGATCAGGAAGCCGCTGAGGACGAAGAAGGCGTCCACCCCGAGGTAGCCGCCGCGCGCCCACGAGACGTCGCCGTGGTACAGCAGCACGGCGGCAACGGCCATCGCCCGGACTCCGTCGAGCGCGGGCATGTAGGCGAGGCGGTCGTGATGCGGCGATGCGCTCGACGGCGCCACTGCCAGTCGCTCTCCCCCCGTCGCCCGCCGGACCGAGACGGCGGGACGCTTGCGGGGGGAATTGTACCAATCGGACGGCTCTGAGCGCTTTGCCCGGGGCCGCAGGTCAGGGCTGGAGGAGCCGGCCCAGGCGGCGGCCGGCGACGCGGACGCCGACGACCCCCATGATCACGAGATATGCGGCGTGGAGGAGGAGCGTCCAGCTCAGATCGCCGAAGGCGAGGGAACGCACGAGGACGACGCCCTGGTAGAGGGGCGTGATCTGGATGACCCACTGGAGGACCGTCGGGTACCGGGAGAGCGGGAAGAACGTCGCCGAGAACAGGAACAGCGGGATCAGCGCGAGGTTGACGTAGTCGAAGTCCACGAACGACCGCATGAACGTCGTGGCGGCCATGCCGGCACCGGCGAACGCGAAGCCGATGAGCATCGCCGCCGGGAGGCAGAGGATCCCCCACGGCGACTCGACCAGCCCGAGCAGGGCCATCGTGAAGAGGAAGGCGGCGGCGTAGATGGACCCGCGCAGCAGCGCCCAGGAGAGCTCGCCGAGCGCCACGTCCGTCGCCCGCAGGGGCGTGGCGAGCATGGCGTCGAAGCTGCGCGCGTACTTGAACTTGAAGAAGAAGTTGAACGTCGTGTCGAACACCGACCCGTTCATGGCCGCCACTGCGAGCAGGCCGGGCGCGACGAACGTGTCGTAGTCGACCGTCTGTCCTCCGACGTGCACGCTTCCTACGAGCGCGCCGACGCCCACGCCGATCGAGAGCAGGTACAGCAGTGGCTCTACGAACCCGGTGAGGAAGATCATCCACTGGCGCCGGTACGCCAGCATGTCGCGCTCGATGACGTGGACGAAGAGGGAGCTCATTGCGTCAGCTTCTTCGTGAACGAGCGTGTTCCCCAGTACCAACCGGCGACGACGCACGCGACGAGCACCGCGACGTGGGCAACCGCCGGGAGGAAGTCGATGGACCCCGTCATCGCGCCCCGGCAGAGCTCGACGCCGTGCCACAGCGGGGACAGCCAGGCCAGCCGCTGAAGCGCATCGGGCAGTTGCGAGACCGGGAAGAACGTCCCCGAGAACAGGAACAGCGGCATGATGCCGATCCGGAGGATCACCGGGAACCGGGCGTCGGTCTCCTGCGTCGCCGAAAACGCGGTCAGCGGAGCGGCGAAGGCGGTGGCGCACAGCGCGGCGGCCGGGATGGCGAACACACCCCACGGTGAGATCACGGCGCCGAGGATCGCGGCGACGAGCAGGAAGATCGACGCACCGACCGCCGACCGGACGGTCGTCCAGGCGACCACACCGGCGTAGACGTCGGCCGGACGCACCGGCGTCGCAACCATGGCGTGGAACGTCCGCACCCACTTGGTGCCCGCCATGACGGGCCAGAGCGACTCGGCGCCGGCGCCGAGCATGGCGCTTGCGGCGAGGAGCCCCGGCGCCACGAACGCGTCGTACGGCACCCCGCCGACGTTTCCCGTGCTCTCCTGGACGAGCCCGCCCAGGCCGAAGCCGATCGCGGCCAGGAACAGCAGCGGGTTGAGGACGTAGAACGTCGCCGACCCGCGCCAGAACCGGCGGAAGATCTGCGCCTGGTGCTCGACGACCCGGACCGTGAGCGGCGTTCCCATCACTCCTCCAGCGTGCGGCCGGTGAGCGTCAGGAACACGTCCTCGAGCGAGCTGCGCCGGACCAGCACCGACGCCGGATTCACGCCGTCTTCGGCGAGCCGCTCGGCGTCGCCTTCACCGTCGGACGTGTAGACGAGGATGCGATCGGCGAGCGCCTCGTAGCGATGGCCCACGGACGCCACGCGGGGCAGGGCGTTCTCCCGCTCGTCGTCCGTGTTGAATCGCAGCTCGACGACCTCTCGTGTCGAGTGCTGGTCGATGAGCTCGCGGGGCGACCCCTCAGCGACGATGCGCCCGTCGTCCATGATGACGAGGCGGTCGCACAGCTGCTCGGCCTCGTCCATGTAGTGCGTCGTCAGCACCAGCGTCACGCCCTGCCGCTTCAGGCGATAGAGCCGGTCCCACACGAGATGTCGGGCCTGAGGGTCGAGCCCCGTCGTCGGCTCGTCGAGCAGCATCAGCTCCGGCCGGTTCACGAGCGCGCGGGCAACGGTGAGGCGGCGCCGCATCCCGCCCGACAGCAGGTCGACCCGGTCGTTCCGACGATCGGTCAGCTGGACGAACTCGAGCAGCTCGTCGGCCCGCTCGCGGACGACATTCCGCGACAGGTCGAAGTAGCGGCCATAGATGAGCACGTTGTCTCGTACCGTCAGCTCGAGATCGAGCGTGTCCTCCTGGGGCACGACGCCGAGACGGGCGCGGATGCTCGTCCCGTCCGTCGCCGGATCCATGCCGAGCACGCGGAGCTCGCCGTCCGAGACGGGCGAGATGCAACCGATCATTCGCATCGTCGACGTCTTGCCGGCGCCGTTGGGCCCCAGGAAGCCGAACGCTTCCCCTTGCTCGACGCGAAAGTCGACGGCGTCGACCGCGACGAAGTCGCCGAAGCGCTTCGTCAGCTGACGTCCCTCGATGAGCGGGGCCGGAGACACGTCGGCCGACGCTATCGGCGGCCGCGGCGACCGCGCGCCGAATAGGACGCGCACCTGGACCGGTCGGATCAGCGGCGCTCGACCCGGGTGGTCCCTCGGCGCTCGCGCCATGTCTCGATGACGAGATGATCGGGTGGGTCGCCGCCGAGGGTGGTGAGGACGATCTCGTCGACTTCGGCCCGGAAGAGATGGAACAGCTCGGGCGGTTCCTCGCCCTTCTCCTCACGTTCCTGCCCGACGAACCAGGCGAAGGTCTCCCCGTCGGTGACCTCCTCGGCCCGACCGGAGAGCTTGGCGTCGCCGTCCGTCATGTTCGGATCGACGGTCGCGCTGTGCAATGCGAACCGGGGGTCGCGCAGCAGGTCCTTCGCCTTGCGCGAGTCGGGCATCATGCCGAGCCAGAGCTCGCCGTCCCGGAACGACGCCTCGACACCGCTGATCCGAGGCGAGCCGTCGGCGCGCAATGTGGCCAGCGTCTTGTGGATGTGAGCGTCGAATCGCCGTTGCACGGCGAGCGCCAGGTCGGGCGCCGACTTCGTCACCTCGTTCCATGTCGCCACGGAACGGATGTTCGCGGCTAGCCGAGGGAGTGCACCACTTCGAACCGGGCGTCGAAGACCTTCTCCGGGACGCGGAGGTCGTCGCTGTCCTCGTACACGGTCCTGATGGCGTCGACGTCGCCACCGGCGATGACGCCGGCCACCGTGTCAGTAAGTGAGGCGGCCGCGGCGTCCGGCTCCTCCTGGAACGTCATCGCTCCCCAGACGTCCCACGGCAGAAGCTCCATCTTGTTGAGCGCGGCGAGCTCGCGCACGACGTTGGCCTGCACGAACCACAGTCCCCAGAACTCGAAGATCCCGAAGTTGCCGGGCTCGGCGCGACCGGTCCGGCACTGCTGCCACGCCTCGCCGGCGGGCAGGAACGGGCCCGGCGGTAGGTCCTCGGTGTCGAAGTCGGCGGCGATCGCCGCCCGCTGCACGTCGTCGAGCTGCGCGTCGATCCTCACCCACCGGTGCTCAGCCTCGTTCCAGTACTCGGTGACCCAGTGGTCGACGTACTTGCCGGGCTCGAAGTACATGCCGAAGCCGCAGCGAGCCCGGGCCGGGATGCCGGCGCGGCGCAACAACGCGCAGCTGAGCGTGCTGAAGTGCCGGCAGTTCCCGACCATCCGCTGCTCGACGGGCCGCGCCTCCGACAGCGGCCCGGGATCGAGACGCAGAATGACGTCGGTCATCTCGACCGCCGACCGCGACTGCAGGTCGGTCAGCCGATCTTCGGGCACCTCGAACCCGTACGCGCTCGCCCACATCTCGTGGACGATCAGCCCCCGCACCGCCCGGCACAAGCCCACCGGGTCGGTCGGGAGCCCGTCGAAGACATCCGCCGGGACGCCGGCCAGATCCGTCATCGGGCCCGGCGCGGCGTAGTACTCCTGGTCGAGCTCGGTCATCGTCTTCTCCTCACACTCGGCGGTCGTCGCGCTCCTGCAGGGCGAACTGCAACTCGGTCACCCAGGTCTCGTGATCGCCGCTGCATTCCAGGTAGACCTCGCGGCTGAAACCGTCGATCTGCTCACCTGTGTCGTCGGCCCAGCGCAGCAACGCGCGATATCCCTCCTCGACGCGCGCCATCGACCCACGGTGGATCGTCACCGCGGCCCGGGAAACAGAGGGAAGATCGACGACGGCGACTCGGTCCGACCTGACGGCCTCGGCCTCGTCGATCGGGACGGACGCCATGACCGTGATGGGTGAGTCGGGGTCCTCGCTCGGCTCATAGAGCGCGATCTGCGGGCCGGCCGGGGCGACACCGAGCCGATCCAGCTCGCCGTAGAGCTCACCGAACAAGCGGCCGAATATCGGGCCGAGCGTGTCGTTGCCGAACGCGGTCGCGGTTGTGTCCACCATGGCGACGTGCTGCGGCTCGAGGGGCTTGACGACGACGTCGTATTCGCCGACGCGACCTTCGGTCTCGATCTGGCGGAGCCGGGCCTCGACCCGCGACAACCGTTCGGCCTCCGCCGCCATCTGCTCGCGCGCCTCCGCCTGACGGAGGCGCAGCATGCCGCGCAGCTCGTCGACCGACACCTCGTCGTCGACGACCTTGCGCACCTCGGTGAGCGGGAGCCCGAGGTCGCGGAGGGCGAGGATCCGGTTCAGCCGTTGGAGCTGGTCGGCGCGATACCAGCGATACCCGGTCTGCGGGTCGACCCGCGCCGGCCGCAAGAGGCCGACGTCGTCGTAGTGGTGCAGGGTCCGCACGGACACCTGGGCCACGCGGGCGAACGCTCCGATCCCGAACACGACTCCATACCTACAACCTGACGCGACGTGAGGGTCAAGGGCGTGCGGCGATTCTCTTCCCCGGCTGCTTCCCGCGCGGGCGCGTTCCATCGCCCAGTGAATCGGGCAAAGGGCTTTGTCGGCCGACGTCGTCGGCCTCGCCGAGCAGCGCGCAAAGGCGTAAGCCCTCAGACGGTGCGGACGTTCTGCGCTTCCTCGCCCTTCTTGCCGGGCGCGATGTCGAACTCGACGCGCTGTCCCTCGTCGAGGGTTCGATATCCGTCACCCTGGATGGCAGAGAAGTGCACGAAGACGTCGTCCCGCCCCTCGATGGCGATGAACCCGTAGCCCTTCTCCGCGTTGAACCACTTGACCGTTCCGGTCGTTGCCATTTTGTTGCGTCGCTCCTTGCCGTACCCACCCGACATCAGCATCGGTCTGGGTTCCGATGTAATAGGTCAGTGGCGCTGTTGCGAATCGATTCGGACCGCATAGGTACGAGGACGGTCGTACCGTGATTCGTTCGTGTCGCATCCGCCGCGACCGGGGCTGACTGTATCTCAGCGTCGGAGCTGTCAAGCCGTCGCGCGGCATTTCACCCGGTTCGCGTGAAGCCGTCCGGCATGGGCGAGCGCGGCAGAGACATTCGGATCTTGTGCGCAAGGCGTCGACTACGTCGACCACGTAGCGTGCAACTCGTGTCGACCTCGTCAGCTCTTCGAGCCGGTGTGCTCACCGCCGCCCAAGCGGACGGGGTGGCGAGTTGGGCGGACGCCATCGAGTCGTGGCCGGTCGGCACGCACGTCTGGGGCCAGTACGCCGAGCAGATCACCGACCGGGTGGCCGTGTGCCGCACCGAGAACGTCTCGGCGTGCCACCCCGGCGTCGCCGCTCTCGTCGACGGCCCCCTCCGTGAGCTCGCCACCGCCGCGCTCGGCGAGCCTGCCGTCGCGTTCAAGGACAAGATCAACTACAAGCACCCGGGCGGAGCAGGATTTCGGCCCCACCAGGACCGGCTCGCGTACCCAGGGGTCGCGCGCGTGCTGTCGATCCTCGTCGCGATCGACGAGTGCACGACTGAGTCCGGGTGCCTCTGGCTGACGGAGGGCGTCGACGAGCAGCTGCCGACCGACGAGCGCGGCGTCGTTCGTGCCGACGTCGTCGATTCCCTGCGCTGGGCGCCGGCCGAGCTGGCTGCCGGCGACGCGGTGCTGCTCGACGGCCTTGCACCGCACTACAGCGAGGCCAACCGCGGCGATCGGCGCCGGCGGGTGCTCGTCGCCAGCTACGCACCGGCCGGCGAGCACTACTCGCGCGATCGCTACTACTCCGCGCGCGCGGAGACGATGCGCCGGGCGTCGCAGGAGGACGGACGATTCCGGATCAGCACTCTGGCCGACTTCGACGGCGTCGAAGTCGCCGCCGAGGGCGCCGCGTCGGACCGCTGCACGCATCCCGAGGTCGCGGCGAGCTGACCGTCTGGTCCTGACCCGCCGCCCCGACCACGGGCGCGGGTCTCGACGACCACCGCCGTCATATGCGAACATGTGTTCGTGTCCGGCCAGGCGACCATCCTGCACGCCGACCTCGACGCCTTCTACGCATCGGTCGAGCAACGGGACGATCCTCGCCTCCTCGGCCGCCCGGTCATCGTGGGATCGGGGGTCGTCCTCGCCGCCAGCTACGAGGCGAAGGCGTATGGAGTCCGGACGGCCATGGGCGGTGCCGAGGCCCGTGCACTCTGCCCGCACGCCGTCGTGGTCGAGCCCCACATGTCCGCGTACACAAAGGCGAGCGAGGCGGTCTTCGAGGTGTTCGAACGGACGACCCCTCTGGTCGAGGGCCTGTCGATCGACGAGGCGTTCCTCGACGTGGGCGGGCTGCGCCGGCTGTCGGGCCCGGCGACGGAGATCGCCGTGCAACTCCGGCGCGACGTCCGCGAGCGAGTCGGCTTGCCGATCACGGTCGGCGTGGCCAGGACCAAGTTCCTGGCCAAGGTGGCGAGCGCCGTAGGCAAGCCCGACGGGTTGCTCGTCGTGCCTCCCGACCGGGAGCTGGCGTTCCTGCGCCCGCTCCCGGTCGAGCGCCTCTGGGGCGTCGGACCGGTGACGGCGGAGAAGCTCCGCAGCCGCGGGATCACCAGCGTCGCGGAGGTTTCCGAGCTCGGCGAGGGCGCGCTCGTCGCCATGCTGGGCAAGGCGTCGGGCCGGCATCTCCACGCGCTCGCCCACAACCGGGACCCGCGTCCGGTACAGGTCGGGCGGCGCCGGCACTCGATCGGGTCGCAGCACGCACTCGGACGTGCACCGAAGACGCCGGACGACGTCGACGCCGCCGTCGTTGCGCTCGTCGATCGCGTCACGCGGCGGATGCGTGCCGCCGGGCGGGTGGGCCGGACCGTCATGTTGCGGCTCCGGTTCGACGATTTCTCGCGTGCGACCCGGTCGCACACGCTGACCCAGGCGACGGCGCAGACCAGGACGGTCCTCGACGCGGTGCGGGAGCTGCTGGCGACGGCCGCGCCGACCATCGAGCAACAAGGGCTCACGCTCGTCGGCATCTCGGTCGGCAACCTCCACGACGACGCCGCGGTCCAGCTCGCATTGCCGTTCGACCGGCGGCGCGCCGGCGCCGACGGTCTCGACGCCGCTGTGGACGAAGTATGGGACCGCTTCGGTTCGACCGCCGTCACCCGCGCGGTGCTGCTGGGGCGTGACCACCATCCGTCCGTGCCGCTCCTCCCCGATTGAGACGCCGGCCCGCTCTCATCTGCTGGACTGAGCGCATGACGAGCGCAGAGCTCCTCGTGGACGCCTTCGGGAGGATCCGCGCCACGGTTCACGAAGCCGTGCGCGGCTTGACGCCCGAGCAGCTGACGGTCCGGCTCGACGCGAATGCCAACTCGATCGCATGGTTGGTCTGGCATCTGACTCGCGTTCAGGACGACCACATCGGGGATGCCGCGGACGTCGAGCAGGTGTGGACGTCCGCCGGCTGGGTCGAGCGGTTCGGGTTGCCGTTCGACCGGCGCGCCACGGGATACGCGCACAGTTCCGCCGACGTCGCCGCGGTCACGGTGGAGTCCGGCGACCTGCTCGCCGGCTACTACGACGCCGTGCACGACCAGACGCTCCGGTTCGTCGAGCGGGTCACGGACCACGACCTGGACCGGATCGTGGACGACTCGTGGGATCCGCCCGTGACGCTCGGTGTCCGGCTCGTGAGCGTGATCAACGACAACGATCAGCACGCGGGTCAAGCCGCGTTCGTGCGCGGAATCGTGCTCCGCCGATAACGGCGCGCGCGGCGCGCGCGACTCAGAAGATCTTCAGGTCTCGCTCACGC
>DASZGY010000149.1:0-21748 GCA_035938395.1 Acidimicrobiia bacterium | reverse complement strand
ATCGGCCTCGGCATCGCGTACATCGTCGTCATCGTCATCGCGGCGATCGTGTCGAGCTAGCGCGAGCGTTCACAAGCCATGAGCGACCCTCCGAAGGATCCGGGGCAACAGCCGGCGCCTCCGCCGGAGGTTTCACCTCCCGCTGTGGCTCAGCCGGCAAGTGGTCTGCAGTCGCCGGATGCCACGGATCCCATCGTCCTGACGATCGGGGACATCGGTGTGACGCGCAACTGGGTCGTGACACCGAACGGGACAGCCCGTCTCGGCGGGTCGCAATGGATCGCTCGCGACATGACGAGAACAGAGTCGAAGATCCCCACCTGGGCGATCGTTCTCGCGGTTGTCTTCGCTCTGGTGTGCCTGTTGGGCCTTCTGTTCCTCCTCGCGAAAGAGAAGTACACGACCGGCTATGTCGAGGTCAGTGTCCAAGCGGGCAACCTGCTTCACGCGACCCAAATACCGGTGTCGAGTCAGTACCAGGTCGCTCAGATCCGTCAGCAGGTGAGCCAGGCGCAGACACTCGCCGCCGCGGCGGGCTGAACAATCCGGCTGACGCGAAGGGGGCGGCCCGAAGGCCGCCCCTTCACGTTCGAGTGCTCGGTGTTACGGCCTGACGGCCCCGTGCGCCTCCCAGAACCTGCTCAATGCGTTCTGCGTCTTCGCCAGCCAGATGAAGGTGCCGACGAGCGGCAGGAGGTTCCACAGGCCGGTGATTCCGCTGACCGGCTTCTCCTGTCCCTCTGCGGCGTACAGGTTCCCGACCTCGGCCGGCATGAGGAACCAGTTCACGAAGCCGAGGAAGATCGCCAGGATCAGGCCGACGACACCGCCGATGCCATCCCCGCTGTAGTCCTGCATCTCCTGGAACGTCTTGTACTCCCACACCAGGCCGTAGATGCCGAGTGTGACCAGTGTCAAGAGGAAGACGACGACCCAGCCGCGCGGCTTGCCGAGCGGACGGGCGCCTCCGGTCGCGGGTGCTGGTTGTGCCATGTGACTGCCCTTTCGTCGGGGGGGACTACGCCGGGAGCGGAGCCGCGCCCTTCGACACCCAGTAATCGTTCAGCGCGACCTGCACGCGGTTCATGTAGAGGAACCAGCCCGCGAACGGGATGAGGATCCAGAGGCCTTCGATGGGCTCGACCGGCGACTCTCTGCCGTCCGTCTGGTACATCTTCTGGATCTCGACGATCACGAGGAAGTAGCCGGCGAGGAGCCAGCACAGGAGCGCGCCCAGGCCACCGCCCATGCCCTCACCGTTGTGCTGCTTCAGCTCCTCGAAGGTCAGGTAGCCCCAATAGATTCCGTAGATGCCGCAGGTGACCAGGCTCAGCAGGGCCACCGTCGTCGGATTCCGGGGCTCCCCGATGGGACCGCGGCCTGCGGCCGCAGGTGTGGGTTGCGGTTGCGTCATTGACTCTCTCCTGTCCGTTTCTTTCGGCGACCGAGGACTGCCTATCGGGCAGGGCGCCGAAAGTCAACGACCATCGCGCCGGGAACGGCGCCAGATCGGTCGAATCTAGGCGTCGACTTCGCGGCGACCTTCGAGCGCGCGCCCGAGCGTGACCTCGTCGGCGTACTCGAGGTCGCCGCCCACGGGGAGCCCGCTGGCGATACGGGTCACCCGCAGCCCCAGCGGCTTGAGCAGCCGGGCGAGGTACATCGCCGTCGCTTCGCCTTCGATGTTCGGGTTGGTGGCGAGGATCACCTCTTTGACGCCCTCGTCGTTCACCCGCGCCAGCAGCTCCTTGACCTTCAGCTGGTCCGGCCCGATGCCCTCGATCGGCGAGATCGCGCCCAGCAGCACGTGGTAGCGACCGCGGTACTCCTGGGTCCGCTCGACGGCGACGATGTCGCGAGGCTCCTCGACGACGCACAGCAGGTTCGAGTCGCGCCGGTCGTCACGGCAGTAGACGCAGAGCTCGCCCTCGGCGAAGTTGAAGCAGCGCCGGCACCAGCTCACGCGCTCCTTCGCCTCGACGACGGCGCGTGCGAGGCGCTTGGCGTCCTCGGGCGCCGCCTTCAACAGGTAGAACGCGATGCGCTGCGCCGATTTGGGGCCGATGCCGGGGAGCCGTCCCAGCTCGTCGACCAGGCTCTGCACCGGCCCTTCGAAGGGGGATGCCACCTTGTGTCAGCCGAGCGCGCCGCCGAGGCCCGGGCCGAGCCCGCCGAGATCGACGCCGCCCGTGACCGCGCCCATCCGCTCGGCTTGGAGCTCCTGGGCGCGTCGCATCGCCTCGCCGACCGCCGCCACGACCAGATCCTCGAGCATCTCGACGTCGTCCGGGTCGACCACGTCGGGCGAGATCCGCACCGTCTGGACGTCGCCGGCGCCCGTCACCACGGCGGTCACCTTCCCGCCGCCGGCGGAACCTTCCACCAGGGAGGTGGCCAGCTCGTCCTGCGCCGCGGCCATGTCGGACTGCATCTTCTGCACCTGGCGCATCATCTGGTTGAGCTGCTTCTGGTTCGCCACGTTTGGCCTGACTCTGTCGGCGGAGCCGACGAGGGTGGTCGTCACTCGTGGTGGCGTTCCTCGACGACGGTGGCGCCCAACGACTCGGTGAGCATGTTCGCCGGACTCGCCGACTCTACTCCCGGCGGGGTCGCGCTCTCGTCAGGCTCGACGATGAGGTCGTCGCTCTCGTCGGGCTCGGCGTCGGGGAGCGCCGCCTGCGGTGACGCGGCTCGTTCGCCGCTGAACCCCTCGTGCGGGACGAGGTTGAATCGCAAGCTCGTCCCGACGTGTCTGGACAGCGCGTCGCGGATCGTGTTGGCCTCGCGCCGGAATCGGGGGCGCGCCGCTTCGATGAGCCGCGGCGACACGCCGAAGGTGACGACGTCGCCGTCGACCGACAGCGGCTGCGCCTCCTGCACCGCGCTACGCGTCGCCACCGACAGCTCGGGGAGCACCGTCGCCCACGCCAGGATGACGTCGTCGACGTCGACGGTCGGCGCCTCCGATTCCGCGGCCGCCTCCGCCGCCGACTTCGGTTCGGTCGGCTCGTTCGGCTCGGCCGGCGCCGGATCGGGCGCGTCGGAGACTGCCTCGGGCTCTGCGTCGGCCGGCGGCGCGGGCTCGGGCCGGCGCTTGCGCAGCGCGCCGACCGTGACTCCCGGGGCGCGGGATTCGGGCGCCGCCGGCGGTTCCGGCCGCGTGCCGGTACCGGTCGCGCGCTGCCCGGCCACGGTCTGCTCGAGCTTCTCGATGCGCTCCATCACCGTCTGGATCGGCGGCCCGACCTCGCGGCGCGTCAGTCGGACGAGGGCAATCTCCAGCACGAGGCGCGGGTCGGCTGCGTCGGTGCCGCGCATGTCGACGACCGCTTGCCCGAGCGTCTCGAGGACCCGCACGAGCGTGGTGTTGCCGAGCGTGCGGCCGAGCTCGTCGAGCCGGCGCTGCTCGTCCTCGGGTGCGTCGACGCGCACCTGCCCGCTACTGGCGTTGAGGAGGAACGCGTCGCGCACCGAACGCAAGACGTCCTCGGCGATCCGGCGCGGCTCGTGACCCGCGTCCAGTAGCGCGCCCACCGCGACCAGGACCCCGGCCGGGTCCTCGGCGGCGACGGCGTCGAGCACGGCGGCGCGCAGGTCGAACGGCGTGCCCCCGAACAGGTCGGCGACCGCGCCGGCGTCGAGGCGGTCGGTGCCGTGGGCGAGCGCCTGGTCGAGCAGCGAGAGTGCGTCACGCGCCGAGCCGGCGGCGGCGCGGGCGATCACCGCCAGCGCCTCCGGGTCGGCCTCGATGCCCTCCTGACCGAGGACGTCCGCGAGCAGCTTCTCGAGCTCGTCCGCGGGCAACAGCGTGAACTCGAGGTGTTGCGTCCGGGAACGGATCGTGGGCAGGACCTTCTCCGGGTTCGTGGTGGCGAGGACGAACACGACGTGCTCGGGCGGTTCCTCGAGGGTCTTCAGCAGCGCGTTCGACGCCGCCGCGCTCAGCATCTGCACCTCGTCGACGAGGTACACCTTCCGCTTCGAAGTCGCGCCCAGGCCCAGGTGGACGCTGTCGGTGAGGTCGCGGATGTTGTCGACGCTGTTGTTCGACGCCGCGTCGAGCTCGAACAGGTCGAGGAACCGACCCTCGGCGATGGCGACGCAGTTCTCGCACACGCCGCACGGCTCCCCGTCGGCGCCGAGGTTCAGGCAGTTCAGCGCCTTCGCGAGGATGCGGGCGGTGGTCGTCTTGCCGGTGCCGCGAGGGCCGGAGAAGAGATAGGCGTGGCCGACCCGTCCCTCGCTCACCGCGTTCCGCAGCGCCGCCGTCACGTGGTCCTGGCCGACGAGTCCGCCGAAGGTCTGAGGGCGGTGCTTGCGGTAGAGCGACTGGTACGCCATCGCGTTCGACTCTACCGAGAGCGGTACCCTGCGAAGAGAGAAGCCTCCGACCTGGGGAGGAGGTGCGCGATGGCCGCAGAGCGTCCCGAGTACACGGACGGCACGGCCCTGCTCGTCGTCGACGTGCAGAACGACTTCGCAGACCCGAAGGGCAGCCTCTACGTCAAGGGCGGCGAGGAAGTCGTGCCGATCATCAATCGCGAGGTCGACCGGGCCCGAGCCGCCGGAGTCCCGGTCGTGTACACGCAGGACTGGCACCCGGAGGAGACCCCGCACTTCGCGAAGTACGGGGGCAGGTGGCCGGTGCACGGCGTGCACGACACGTGGGGCGCCGAGTTCCCCGCCGATCTCGAGGTCGCAGGGGAGATCATCCACAAGGCGACGGGCCCGGAGGACGGCTACTCGGGCTTCAGCGTCACGCACCTGCCGACCGGTCAGCGGCGCGAGACCGGCCTCGAGCAGCGCCTTCGGGATCGTGGCGTCACGCACGTCGTCATCGCCGGGCTCACCACCGACTACTGCGTCAAGGAGACCGCCCTCGACGCGGTGCGCAAGGGATTCGACACGGAGGTGGTCGCCGAGGCGACCAGGCCGGTCGACGTCGACCCGGGGGACGGCGAGCGCGCGCTGCGTGAGATCGAGCAAGCCGGCGTCACGCTCGTCTGACGAGTCGTCGATGACCGGGGTCGACGACACCAACGCTGCGTTGTTCGTCGACCTGTACGAGCTGACGATGTCGGCGAGCTACCACGCGCACGGGCTCGACCAACCGGCGACCTTCGATCTGTTCGCGCGGCAACTCCCACCCGGGCGCGGCTACCTCGTCTCGTGTGGCTTGGATGCCGCGCTCGACTATCTCGAGCGACTGCAGTTCGACGACACCGCGCTCGATTATCTGGGCTCCCTCGACCTGTTCGATGAGTCGTTCCTGTCGATGCTCTCCGACCTGCGGTTCACCGGCGAGGTGCGCGCGATCCCCGAAGGCGAGCTGGTCTTCCCCAACGAGCCGATCGTCCAGGTCACCGCACCCCTCGTCGAGGCGCAGCTCGTCGAGACCTTCCTGCTCAACTGCATCGGGTACCAGACGATGATCGCGACGAAGGCAGCGCGCGTTGCGACCGCGTGCGGCGACCGAACGTTCGTCGACTTCTCGCCCCGACGCGACCACGGAACCGACGCCGCCCTGAAGACGGCACGAGCCGCCTACGTGGGCGGGGCGGCGGCGACCTCGCTCGTGCTCGGTGGACAGGTGTACGGCCTCGAGCTCAGCGGCACGATGGCGCACTCGTACGTCATGCGCTTCGACAACGAAGCCGATGCCTTCCTCACGTACGCACGCGACTTCCCTGGTCGCGCGATCTTCCTCATCGACACGTACGACACCGAGCACGCCGCCCGCACCGTCGTCGACCTGGCCGGAAAGCTCGAGCCCGAGGGGTTGCTGCCGCGTGCCGTCCGGCTCGACTCGGGCGACATCGACGCGCTGTCGCGGTCCGTACGCGCGATCCTCGACGACGGCGGGCTCACGGAGGTGCAGATCTTCGCGTCCGGCGACCTGGACGAGTACCGCATCGAGGACCTGATGACCGCCGGCGCGCCGATCGACGCGTTCGGCGTGGGGACGCAGCTCGGCACGAGCGGCGACGCCCCCCACGTCGCGGTGGTGTACAAGCTCGTCGAGGACGCGAGCGGGCCGAAGGTCAAGTTGTCGGAGGACAAGGTGACGTTGCCGGGCCGCAAGCAGGTGTTCCGGAACGCCGGTGACGGCGGTGAGCTCCGGGGCGATGTCCTCGCCCTCGAGGACGAGCAGATCGGGGACGCCCGGCCGATGCTGCAACCGGTGATGCGTGACGGGAGGCGGCTCGCGACCGCCGAACCTCTGGGGACGCTGCGGGACCGCTGTCGTGCTTCGCTCGCAGCGCTGCCGCCTCGGCTGCGCGCACTCGAGCCGGAGCCGCCGCCCTACGAGGTCCGGACCTCGCCCGACCTCGACACCCTCGTGCGGCAGCTCCACGAGGACCTCGGCGCGCCGTGACCACACCTGACGACTTCCGCTCCGGGGTGCGCGCCGCGCTCGAGGCGCGCCTGACCTCCGGCGGCGGCGACACATTCACGGTGCTCGGCGCCGGCAGCGACGACCTCGAGGCGGGCCGTGCGTACCTGCGCGCCCTCGCCGGCGGGGGCTGGGCGGTGCCGACCTGGCCGGCGGAGTACGGCGGCCTCGGCGCAACACCGGCGCAGGCCGGGGTGGTCGCCCAGGAGCTGGCGCGCTTCGACGTGCCCGACCTGTACCCGTACCTGATCGGGCTCGCCATCGCGGGGCCGACGTTGGTCGCGCACGCGACGCCCGAGCAGTGCTCGCGCTGGCTGCCGGCGATCCGTACCGGCGACGACATCTGGTGCCAGCTGTTCTCAGAGCCCGACGCCGGCTCCGACCTCGCATCGCTCGCCACCCGCGCCGAACGCGACGGCGACCAGTGGCGCGTCACGGGGTCGAAGGTGTGGACCAGCCGGGCGCATTACTCGCAGTGGGGGCTGCTGCTTGCCCGCACGGACCCGAACGTGCCGAAGCACGCCGGCATCACGGCGTTCGCGCTCGACATGCACGCGCCCGGCGTCACCGTCAGCCCGCTCCGACAGATGAACGGCGACACCCACTTCAGCGAGGTGCACTTCGACGATGCGCCGGTCGCCGACGCTGATCGCATCGACGCTCCCGGGGACGGATGGCGCGTCGCCCGCACCGCGCTCACGTACGAGCGCGGCGCCGGCGCGGTCGGCGGCGGCGGATGGGGCGCGGATCTGAAGGACCGGCTCGTCGACCTGGCCCGCCGGCGGAGCGCAACCACGGACCCGCTCGTGCGCCAGCAGTTGGCCGCCACGATCATCGAGCTCGAGGTGGCGCGCCTGACCGCCCGTCGCGCCCGCGACGCCGCCAAGGCGGGCCGGTCGCCCGGGCCCGAGGGATCGGGATCGAAGCTGCGCGGCAGCGCCGGCCTCAAGGCCGCGGCGTCGCTCGCTCTCGTCGTCCTCGGCCCGGACGGGATCGCCGGCATCGAGGGCGACGGCAACGCCGAGTGGGAGACGCTGTTCCTGACCAGCCCCTCCATCTCGATCCGGGGCGGCACGGACGAGATCCAGCGGAACATCGTCGGCGAGCGCGTGCTCGGATTGCCGTCGGAGCCGCGCGCCGACGTGGACGTTCCGTTCGCGGATCTGCCGCGTACGGCGCGGCGAGGAGAGCAATGAGCGCCCCCGACCCGGCCGCCGTCCTGCACGAGCTGACCCAGCACGGCTCTCCCACAGACCGGTCGCTCCTCGTCGACTTCCAGCCTCTCGACCCGTCGAACCGCCCGGCGCCATTCAAGCGCTACCTCGGTCTCGAGACGACGCCGCTGCCCACTGAGTTCGGCGAGTCGGGCGCGCGGGCAGCCGACGTGCAATCGGGCAACGGTCGGCAGGTGGCAGCGGCCGGGCTCGACGCCGCCACGCTGGCGCGGCTCCTGTTCTTCACCGCCGGCGTGACGCGCACGAGTGCCTCGCCGGTGTTCGAGGAGCCGACCTACTTCCGGACCGCGATGTCCGCCGGGAACCTGCATCCCGTCGAGGTGTACGCGGTGTGCGCGGGCGTCGACGGCGTTGCCGACGGCGTGCACCACTTCGCCCCGCTCGAGCTCGGTCTCACAACGCTTCGCACGGGCGCGGTCATACCGGGCCCCGCCTGCTCGCTCGTGCTCACGGGCATCCCGTGGCGGACGGCGTGGAAGTACGGCGAGCGCGGCTTCCGCCATCTCTACTGGGATGCCGGCACGATGCTGGCGAACCTGCTGGCGATGGCGGACGCATGCGGGCTCGACGTCCGGGTGTTTACCGGCTTCGTGGACCACGACGTGGCGCGCCTCGTCGGCGTCGACGGCGTCACCGAGTTCCCCCTTGCGCTGGTCTCGATCGGCGCCGGCGGCGAGATCGACGCGCCGGCCGACCTCCCTCCGATCGACGTCGACGTCGAGCGCAGCTCGCCGTACCCGATCGACTTCCCACTGATCACCCAGGCGCAGCAGGCCGGCACGCTGGCGGACGCAACCGAGGTCGCAGAGTGGCGCGCCCGCGCCGTCGACGGCAGCCCGAACCGTGCGCGCGTCGACCCGCCGCCCGACGCCACCGAGGACTCGATCGAGGAGGTGATCCTGCGGCGCGGGTCGACGCGCATCATGCGGCCCGACACCGCGCCCGCCGCGCTCCTGGACTGGGGCATGGCGGTCGCCGCCCGCCCGGCGCCGGCGGACTTCGCCGCGCCCGGCACGACCCTGCTCGAGCACAACCTGGTGGTGCACGGCATCGACGGCGTCGAGCCCGGCGCGTACCGCTGGCGCGACGGTGACCTCGAGCTCGTCCGCCCCGGCCAGTTCCGCGAGATCACGCAACAGCTGTGCCTGAACCAGCCGCTGGGCGGCGACTCGGCGTACACCGCGTTCCATTCCGCGCCGCTCGACACGGTGCTCGGCGCCCTCGGCGCGCGGGGCTATCGGGTCGCGCAGCTCGAAGCGGGCTTGGCGTCAGGTCGCCTCTCGCTCGCCGCGTTCACGCTCGGCTGCGGCGCAACCGGGCTCACGTTCTTCGACGAGCCCGTCCGCCGCTTCTTCGCCACGCTCGCGTCGTGCATGCTCGTGACGTCGGTCGGCATCCCCGAGTACCGCAACGCCCCCGGCGGACGCCCCGGCGCGGTCACCGAGCTCACGCACTACGGCGATCTCATGCAACGCCTTTCGATGCAGCTGCACCGCGGCCGGCGCTGACACCAAAGGCGGTTGCTACCCTCGCGTCGCGGACCGTGCTAGGCGGGGAGCCCGTGGTGCCCTGTACCCCCAATCCACGTACGGGGGGCTGAATTCCCGCCCGAGGCCCGGGCCGCCGCACGGCAGCGGCCCGCGGTGACGTTGAGGGTCGGGTCCTGCGCAACGGGATCTCGCGAACCGAGTCAGGTCCGGAAGGAAGCAGCTCTCAGCGAGCCCTCCCGTGTGCCGCAGGTACACCTGACCCGAGCCACCGCGAGCAAGTGCACCGCGCGGCGACGGGGTCGACGGCGGGTGCACGGTCCGTCTCTACATATCCGGAGGGATGCGAGAGCGGCCGAATCGGCACGCTTGGAAAGCGTGTGTGGGGCAACTCACCGTGGGTTCGAATCCCACTCCCTCCGCCGAGACGGCTCGTACGCTGCCGGGCGTGGACCGCGTGCAGCTCGACGGGCTGATGGGTGTCGCGCTCGAGGAAGCGCGAGCGGCCGTCGAACACGGCGACGTCCCGATCGGCGCGGTCGTCGCACGCGCGGACACCGGCGAGGTCGTAGCCCACCGGCACAACCAACGCGAGCAGGACACGGACCCGACCGCGCACGCCGAGATCCTCGCTCTTCGTGACGCCTCCCGCCGCGCCGGTTCGTGGCGGCTCGACGGGTTCGCGCTCGTCGTCACGCTCGAACCGTGCCCGATGTGCGCGGGCGCAGTCGTTGCGGCGCGACTCGGGCTCGTCGCGTTCGGCGCCGCCGACCCGAAGGCCGGCGCGCTCGGCAGTCTCTACAACCTGGCTGCCGATCCTCGTCTCAACCACGAGGCGACCGTCGTCGACGGCGTCCGTGCCGACGAGTGCGCGGCGCTCCTGACCGCGTTCTTCGCCGACCGCCGTTGACGGGCGGCGGCGCGAGCCGTCAGACCGGGTCGACGATCTCCTCGCTGGTGAGTCGCGTCACCGGCGCCTCGAGCACCTGACCGTGGCGGCGCAGCTCGTCGATCGCCGCAACGGGCTCGGGGTCCGCGAAGACGCGCTCGTCCGCGTAGTCGGCGGGGCGGCCGGTGGCGTCGATCGCCCACCACGACGCCTCGAGCGCGATGCCGTTCGGATCCGTGAAGTACACGGACCGCACGAACCCGTGGTCGACGACCTCGGTGCACTCGCACCCGGCGTCGAGCAGCCGCTGGCGCAGGTCGAGCAGCCCCCGTTCGTCGGGCAGGTTGAAGGACAGGTGATCGAACTGGATCGTCTGGGAGGGCGGGGCGCCCGCCGGCTTGGCGAACGTCCCGATCCCGTCGATCTCGAAGAACGCGACCGTGTTCTCGGGGCCGATCTCGAAGAAGTAGTGGCGCATCGGTCCCGCCCTCGTCGTCGCCACGACCCGCATGCCGAGCACCCCGGCATAGAACCGCACGGTGGCGTCCATATCCGGCGTCACGAGGGCGAGATGGTTGACGCCCCGCCAGCGCGGGGTCTCGGATGCCGGCACCATGGCGTCTCCTCTCGGGGTGGCCGCAAGGGGCATCTCGTTACACTTCCTCGCCGGAGGGATGCGAGAGCGGCCGAATCGGATGGTCTCGAAAACCATTGTGCCTCCGGGCACCGTGGGTTCAAATCCCACTCCCTCCGCCACCGACCGGGCCCACAGGTTCCTCCTTTCGACCTGGGCCGAAAAACCAACAATGATGTGCCCCCGAGAGCGTCCAGACGGAGGGATGACTCATGGTTCTCGCGATCCTGCTGGGAGGGATTTTCGGGCTCCTCGTCGCCGGCGGTGTGCTGGCCGTCGGGGTGGTCAAACAAGGTCGTCGTGATCAGGACGACATCAACCACGCCTTCGCCGAGGCGCGTGGCGAGAAGCACGATCCGGTGGTCGGACCGGCCCCCTGGTCATCGATCGACATGGAGGCCCTCGTCGAGGAGGGCGTGAACGTCGACCGGTCGGATCCGTACGCGACGCTGACCGGACTGAACGCGTTCGTGAGCTGGAGCCATTCGACAGAAGCGAGCGACGCGGAGGACACCCCGCATCTCGACGACGAGCCGGCCACGCAGATCACCTACGAGCCGGACGAGACGTTCGTCGCCGAGCCGGACGAGACGTTCCGTGCAGAGCCGGACGACACGTTCGTCCTCGGGCCGGAAGAGACCTTCGTCGCCGAGCCGGCGCCGATGCTCGACCCGGAGGTGGGCGAGACGTTCGTCGCCGAGCCGGCGCCGATGCTCGACCCGGAGCCGGCGCCGATGCTCGAGCCCGAGCCGGTCGCGAGCAGCGCGGCGCCGGCGCGGTTCGAAGACGACCGCCCGGTCGTGTGGCGCGCTCCCGCCGAGTCGCAGGTCATCATCTTCGTGGTCGCCCTGCGCGCCATCGCCGACGCGGTCGAGGCGACACTGACCTCGGGGGGTTCGACGCAGTGGGACGGGCTCGAAGACGCCCTCGCCCACGTACGCGGTGGCTACGAACGCGCGAACGCAAACGAACGGCGTTCCTCGATCGACGTCGGCGGGCACGATCGGCCGGCGACGGACGGGTCGAGCTCGCGGATCATCCGCGACGGCCGCACGGGACCGCGGAGGAGCGGGCCTTCGAGGCGCCACAACGGACCGAAGCCGATCACGTGGCGGGCGGCGGGGCGCTGAGCTGAGCGCGCGTCAGTAGCGCGCGCCGGTCAGGCTCGAATCAGCCGACGCCTTCGCGCAGACCGAGGCGGCTGAAGATCTCCCGCGTCGCGGTCGATCGGTTCAGCGTGTAGAAGTGCAGGCCGGGCGCGCCACCGTCGAGCAGCCCCTGACACAGCTTCGTCGCCTCGGCGATCCCGACCTCGCGCACCGCCTCCTTGTCGTCGCCGACGGCGTAGAGCTTGTCGGCGAGCCACTTCGGGAACTCCGAGCCTTGGAGCTCGGCCATGCGCGTGATCGAGCGCAGGTTGGTGGCCGGCATGATCCCGGGGAGCACGGGCTTGTCGACGCCGTTGGCGCGGAGGCCGGCGACGAGATCGAAGTAGTGCTCGGCTTCGAAGAAGAACTGCGTGATGGCGAAATCGGCCTTCTCCAGCTTGCGCGCCGTCCAGTAGCGGTCGCTCTCACGAGAGGGCGACTTCGGATGCGGCTCGGGGTGGGCGGCGACGCCGATCGAGAAGTCGCCGATGTCGCGCACGAGCTCGACCAGCTCCACGGCGTAGGCCAGCTCTCCGGGCGGGAGATCGAGGTCGGCGGGCGGGTCGCCGCCGAGGCACAGGACGTTCTCGATCCCGGCGTCGCGATAGCGGGTGATGATCTCGACGAGCTCGGCGCGCGTGTGGGCGGCGCAGGTGAGGTGCGCCATCGCCGTCATCGTCGTGGTCCGGAGGATGTCGACGACGATGTCGTGCGTCCGCTCGCGCGTGGTGCCGCCGGCGCCGTAGGTGACCGACACGTAGGAGGGGGCCAGGGTCTCGAGCTCGACGAGCGTGGTGCGTAGCGTCTCTTCCATCTCGGGCGTGCGAGGAGGGAAGAACTCGAACGAGAAGCTCAAGCCCCGCCGCAGGATGTCGCTGATCTTTGCCATTGGCGCCAGAGCGTAGGGGGCTGGTGTAGTGCAGGCGAACGAGATGGGCCCGTCGTGAACTTCCGCATCGAGCAACGCATCCCGGCTCCGCTGGCCGCGGTGGAGGCTGCGCTGCTGGACCGCGACTTCGTCGCCGCCACCGCCGATCTCCCGAAGCTCGGCGCGCCCGAGCTGCTCGAGAACGAGCGGGACGGCGACCGCGCCCACCAGCGGATCCGGTACCGCTTCACGGCGCCGCTCTCGGGTGCCGTCACCCACGTGGTCGACCCGGCCAAGCTCACATGGGTCGACGACGCCACCTACGACCTGACATCGCACACGAGCCGTCACCGCATCCTGCCCGACAACTACGCGGACCGGCTGAAGGCGGCGTACGACGTGACGCTCGAAGCGTTGGGCGACAGCACCCGACGCCTTGTGACCGGCGACCTCACCGTGCACGTCCCGCTCGTCGGCGGCCGAGTCGAACGGGCGATCGTCGAGGGACTGGAGGACCACGCCAACGCCGAGGCCGAGCTCCTCGGCCGGTGGATCGCCGAGCGCAGCTAGCGGCGGAAACCGCGGAAGCCGCGCAGGCGCAGCGAGTTCGTCACGACGAACACGCTCGAGAACCCCATCGCGGCCGCCGCGACCACCGGGTTGAGCAAGCCGACGGCGGCGAGCGGGATCGCAGCCACGTTGTACGCGAACGCCCAGAACAGGTTGCCCTTGATGGTCGTGAGGGTCCGGCGGGACAAGGCGATGGCGTCGGCGGCGGCGCGCAGGTCGCCCGAGACCAACGTGAGGTCGCTGGCCTCGATGGCCACGTCCGTGCCCGTGCCGATGGCGATGCCGAGGTCCGCCTGCGCCAGCGCCGGGGCGTCGTTGACGCCGTCGCCGACGACAGCCACGCGCCGCCCGTGCTCCTGGAGGTCGCGCACCTCGTCCACCTTCTGACCCGGGAGCACGCCCGCGATCACACGATCGATGCCGACGGCTCGCGCGACGGCGTCGGCCGCCGCTCGCTGGTCGCCGGTCACCATGACCGTCTCGAGGCCGAGCTCGTGCAGCTCGGCCAGCGCCGTCCGCGACGTGTCCTTCACGGTGTCCGCCACGACGAACGCCCCGCGCACGCCGCCTTCCCACGCCGCGAACACGACGCTGCGACCCTCCGCTTCGGCGCCGGCGGCGGCGCGTTCCAGTAAGTCGGGAACCTCCCCTACGAGCTCGCGTCGTCCGACGGTGACGTCGACACCGTCGACCGACCCCCGCACACCCGAGCCGGCGAGACTGTCGAAGGACGACGGAGCGACCAGCTCCACGCCCCGCGCCCCGGCACCGCGGGCGACGGCCCGGGCGATCGGATGCTCCGAGGCGTCCTCGAGCGCGCCGCCCCGGCGCAGCAGCTCGCGTTCATCGACACCGGGAGCGGCGAGCACCTCGACGAGGCGCATCTTGCCTTCGGTGATCGTGCCGGTCTTGTCGAGCACGGCGGTATCGACGGTCCTGGTGGCCTCGAGCACCTCGCCGCCCTTGATCACGATGCCCAGCTGCGCGCCCCGGCCGGTCCCGACCATGATCGCCGTCGGCGTGGCCAGCCCGAGCGCACAGGGGCAGGCGATGATCAGCACCGCCACGGCGGCGGTCAACGCTGCGTTCGCGCCCTGGCCCGCGAGGAGCCAGGCCATGAGCGTGCCGAAGGCGATCACGATCACGACCGGCACGAAGACCGACGAGACGCGGTCGGCCAGCCGCTGCACGGGCGCCCGCGAGCCCTGGGCCTCCTCGACAAGCCGCGCGATCTGGGCCAGCGCGGTGTCCCCGCCGACCTTGGTCGCCTCGACCACGAGCCGGCCGGACCTGTTGACAGTCGCGCCGAACACCGTGTCGCCCTTGCTCACCTCGACCGGGACCGGCTCGCCCGTCAGCATCGACACGTCGACGGCCGACGACCCGTCGACGACGCGGCCGTCGGTCGCGATCCTCTCCCCCGGCCGAACCACGAACCGGTCGCCGACCTGGAGGCTCTCGACCGGCACCTCGTCGCCATTCTCGAGACGCGCCGTCTTCGCGCCGAGCTCGAGCAACGCCCGGAGCGCCTGACTCGACCGCCTTCTGGCCCGTGCCTCGAAGAAACGCCCGAGCAGCAGGAGCGCGACGATCACCGACGCCGTCTCGAAGTACACGTGCGCGGCGTCGCCACTCCCAAAGGCGCCACCCATCGCGACGCCGCCCTCCGCCGCGCCCAGGAACACGAGCGCGACCACCGACCACACGTACGCGGCCAGCGTGCCCAGCGACACGAGGGTGTCCATCGTGGTGGTGCCGTGCCGCAGGTTGACCAACGCCGCGTGGTGGAACGGCCAGCCGGCCCAGAGGATCACCGGCGTCGCGAGCGCGAACGCCACCCATTGCCACCCGCCGAACTGCAGTGGCGGGACCATCGAGATCAGCAGCACCGGGATCGAAAGAGCGATCGCCACGTACAGCCGGGGGCGGAGCGTGCGCAACTCCTCTGCTTCGGGATCGCGCTCCTCCGGGCTCTCGTCGTGGGGAACCGAGTACCCGAGCCCGCTGATCGTGGCCTCGAAGGCGTCGGTGCCGGTCGTGCGTGGGTCGTAGACCACCGTGGCGCGCTTGGTGCCGTAGTTGGCGTGGGCTTCGGCCACGCCTCCGAGCCCGGCCAGCCCCTTCTCGATGCGACTCGCGCACGACGCGCACGTCATGCCGTCCACCGGCACGTCGACCCGCTGGAGCTCTCGGTGCCCGGCGCTCACACGTAGGTCAGCCACGAGCTGATACTATACCCCTGTACCCCATCCGAGCCGCAGGAGGAAACGATGCGGGGCTACTCGATGCACAAGGACGACTACCGGAACCGGCTGCGCCGCATCGAGGGCCAGGTCCGCGGGCTGCAGCGCATGGTCGACGAGGACGAGTACTGCGTCGACATCCTCACCCAGATCGTCTCGGTCACGAAGGCGCTCCAGGGGGTCGGTCTGGGCCTGCTCGACGAGCATCTGCGCAGCTGCGTGCGCGACGCGGCCGAGTCGAGCCGGGCCGAGGGCGACGCCAAGCTCACCGAAGCCGTCCAGGCGGTCGAGCGCCTCCTCAAGGTCTGACGTCCGGCGTCGCGCCGAGCTGCCGGAACCAGCCGAGCGTGTCCTCGACGCCCCACGACTCCGCCAACCGGCCGTCGACCACGCGGTACACGGTCGTGCCGGGCTTGGCATAGGCCTGGCCGGCGGGCTCGATGCCGAGGAACGGGCGGCCGGTGAGGGTGCCGCGCTCCGTGTAGCGCATCGCGATCTTGTCGGCCTCGACGACGAGATCCTCGATCGTGATGTTCACGTCGGGAAACGACCGCCGAAGGAACTTGCAGGCCCGTACGTACGCGTCGCGTCCGACGTTCGCCTTTCCCTCGGCGCCGTAATACGCGGTGTAGCCGTCGGCCAGCGTCGACTCGCACACGGTCCAGTCGTCACGATTGAACCCGTCTTCGATGTGGTGGCGCAGGAGCGCGCGGAGCTCGTCCGACATCCCGAGGTCCCGCCCGGCTCAGGTCGCCGGGGCGCTGGCTTGCTGAGCCCGCAAGCACTCCTCCTGACGGGCGGCGATCCGGCGGGTGACGATGATCGCGAGCACCGCGGCCAGGATCGCTCCGACAGCTCCGATGATCCGGAAGATGTCCTCGCGGCGGACCTTGTCGGGCTCGTCGGCGCGAACGTCGCCCGTCGAGCTGGCGATGGAGCTCGGGACCGTGAAGATCACCGCGGTGACCAGCCACGCCCAGATGGCGCCCAGGGTCGAGGAGCGACGCCAGTTGGGATCGCCGCGCCCGATCGACGGGTCCGAGCCCCGCCAGACGTCATCCATGATGATGAACGGGATCACGAAGTTCGCCAACGGGATGAACCAGCCGCCGATCGCCCAGCCGGGCCCGAGCCGCGGGTTCTGCCGCCCGAGCGCCTCGTTGTTCTTCGCCGCTCGGAACAGCCAGATGATCAGGAGCACGAAGATGGCAACGGCCACGAGGCCCGACAGGATGATCATCCCGGCGGCAAGCCCATTGGCGTCGTTGACCGCCTTCGTGTCGAAGACGAGCCCACCGGTTTCCTTGTCGCTGAGCACCCGAAGGTGGTTGAACACGCCGATGATCAACACGACCGTCAGCGCGATGTGGGCGGCGAACAACCACGTGAGCGCGGTCGTAATGCCGCGCAGGCTTCGCCATCTCGCCGGCGGTCCGTACGGCGCTGACGGCGGACCTCCGGTGGGCGACGGCGGCGTGCCCTCGGCGTAGTAGCCCGGAGGCGGGGCCGGGGGCGGCGGCGCCGGGATCTGCGGGTCCGAACCGGACGGCGGGGGGGACGCGGGCGGCGGCGGGGGCGGCGGTTGGCTCATGGCGTTTCGTCTCCTTGAGTCGCGCGGGGCAGGTTACGCGCGCGGGCGTTTCGCCTGCGTGGCCGCCGAATGACAGAATCTTTGTTCCCCAACGCAGGAGCGTTGATGCCGGCCGAGAAGCTGCAGTGGAAAGAGCTCTATTCGGAGGTGGTCACGACCGGCTTGTGCACCGGGTGCGCAGGCTGCGTCATCGCCTGCCCGCACGACGTGCTCGGCTACAACGACGAGAACGGCGTCTACAAGCCCTTCCAGTTCGAGGAAGGGTGGGGCCCCGACAACTGCAGCCACGGCGAGAAGGGCTGCACCAGCTGCACTCGGGCGTGCCCGCGCTTCCGGGCCTGGGAACCCGAGATCGACGAGTTCATGTTCGGGCGGACGCGCGAGCCGATCGAAGTCGAAGGCGTCTCGAAGGACATCGTGCTCGCCCGCGCCACCGATCCCGTGCTCGCCGAAGTCGGCCAGGACGGCGGCCTCGTCTCGGCGATCCTGCTCTACGCGCTCGAGCGCGACATCATCGACGCCGCGCTCGTCTCGTACCTGGAGGGCGACGGGTCCACCTGGAAGGCGAAGCCCGGCGTCGCCCGCACCAAAGAGGACATCATCGCCTCCGCCGGCAGCCGCTACACGTACTCGGCCAACACGATGGCGTACGACGAGGCGATCGAGAGCGGGGCCGAGCGCCTCGCGCTGGTCGGGATGAGCTGTCAGAGCTCGGTGCCGCCGGTCATGAACCAGCGCCGGGCGGGCAAGGTCGGACGGCGGATGGCGCTCAACATCGGCCTCCTGTGTTCGAAGACCTTCGACGACGCGATCTTCGAAGAGCTGCTCGAAGCCAAGTACGGGCTGAAGCGAGCCGAGATCAAGAAGATGAACATCAAGGGGCGCTTGCAGATCTGGATGCACGACGGCCGGTACGTCGAGGTCCCGCTCAAGGAGTGCCACGCGTTCACGCGCGAAGGCTGCAAGCTCTGCCCGGATTTTGCGGCCGAGCACGCCGACATCTCGACCGGCGGCATCGGCGCGTTCAACGACTGGACGCTCACGCTCGTGCGAACCGATGTCGGTCGCGAGATCATGGAAGGTCTCGAGCGCGACGGCTGGATCGAGGTGCGCGGTGCCGACGAGGACCTCGGCGCACTCGAGCTGCTGCACAAGCTGGCCAAGAAACAGCGCGCCCGGTGGCCGGAGTTCGCGCACGTCGACGCGCCCCGACTCGTCGGCGCGTAGCGGAGCTGCTTCCGCAGCACGCGACCTACGATGCCGGTCGGAGGTGGCTGATGCAGGGGAACGCGAAGGTCTTGGAGACGCTCGCCGATCTGCTCGCTTCGGAGCTCTCGGCGGCCAGCACGTACTTCGTCCATTCGAAGATGCGCGACAACTGGGGCTACCCGGACATCGCCAAACGGGCCTACGACGACTCGATCGACGAGATGCGCCACGCCGAGAAGCTCATCGAGCGGATCATCTACTTCGACGAGACGCCCAACCTCCAGAGGCTCAACCGGATTCGCGTGGGGTCAGGCGTGACCGACCAGTTCGAGAACGAGCTCGCGCTCGAGAAGGCGACGGTCGACGCGTTGGTTGCCGCGATCTCCCTGTGCCGCGAGGTCGGGGACGACGGGTCGCGGCTGATCTTCGAGCCGATGCTCGCCGACGGCGAGGGGTCGATCGACTGGCTCGAGACCCAGCTCGACCTGATCGGCAAGCTCGGCGAGCCCTCGTACCTCGCTCAGCACATCCGCGGGGAGTAGTGCGCGTCGTCGCTCTGGTCGGTGACCTGCTCGACCGCTCGAAGATCGCGGCGGCATTACCGGACGCCGCCTTTGCGTCAACTCCCGAGGAGTGCGCCGGCGCCGGCACGGTGATCATCGACGTGAAGGCCCATCCCGACGCGGTCGCGGCCGTGCGCCAGCTCCTTCCCGCCGCCCGCGTCGTCGTCTACGGCCGACACGACAACCCGGAGGCCCTCGCCGCGGCGACCTCCGCCGGAGCCGACGTGGCGCTTCCCCGCTCCCGCTTCTTCCACGACCCGGCGGCGGCGATCACGTTTCCGCCGTAACCCATCGCGGGTAGGAACGGTCCGATCCTGCTAGTGACCCGCTCTACGTCTCTCTTGCCGCGCCTCGAGGCGACGGCGGAGACGCGCCACTCGATCACCTTCGTCGGATCGGCGGGCGCCGACGGCTGCGAGCGCGTCGAGTGGTCCCGTCTCCACGAGGACGCCCGAGCCATGGCCGCCGCCCTCCAAGCCCGCGGCATCGGGCCGGGGAGCCACGTCGCGCTGCTCGGCGCCACGACACGCCCGTTCGTCACGGCCATTCAGGCCACCTGGCTGGCGGGCGCCACCGTCGTCGTGCTCCCGCTGCCGATGCGGTTGGCCTCGATCGAGGACTTCGTCGCCCAGACCCGCCGGCTCATCGTCCACGCCGACGCGCAGATCGTCGTGATCGACGCGCAGCTCAGCGAGTTCCTCGATCCCGAGCCGGGTGACCCGCCCATCGTGCAGCTCGAGGAGCTGCGCGCCGCGCCGGGCAGCTACGAGCGTCCGGCCGACGACCCCGACGCGCTGGCGATCCTCCAGTTCACGAGCGGCGCCACGGCCGACCCGAAGGGCGTCATGGTGCCGCACCGCTGCATGGCCGCGAACCTCGACGCCGCCGTCGAGGCCGCCGCCCTCGATCCCGACGTGGACAGAGCGGTGTCGTGGCTGCCCCTGTACCACGACATGGGGCTCATCGGCTTGCTCGGCGCGCCGATGCTGCAGGGGTTCGACCTCGTGCTCGCGGCGCCGCAGGACTTCCTGGCCGCGCCGGCGCGATGGATGGAATGGATCGCCGAGTTCGGCGGTACCGCGACAGCCGGGCCCAATTTCGCGTACGCGCTTGCGGCCCGTGCGCTGCGCCGCCTCGACCGGCTCGACCTGTCGAGGTGGCGGCTGGCACTGAACGGCGCCGAGCCGATCGACCCGAACGCCGTCGGCGCGTTCCTCGCCGCGGGCGCGCGCCACGGGCTCGACCCGGCCGCCGCGTTCTGCGTCTTCGGCATGGCAGAGGCCACGCTCGCCGTCGCCTTCCCGACGCCGGGGGCCGGCATGCAGGTCGACACGATCGACCAGCGGGTGCTGGAGACCGACCGGTACGCGGCCCCGGTCCACGGCGGAGGTGCCGACGGCAACGTCCGGCGCCTCCCGCGGCTCGGGCGACCGGTACCCGGCCTCGAGATGCGAATCTGCGACTCGTCCACCGGGCAGGCGATGCGGGACCGGGAAGTCGGCGAAGTCGAGCTGCGCGGCAGCTCGATCACGCCCGGCTATTACGACCATCCCGACGCGACGGCAGCATCCCGCCGCGGCGACTGGTTCCGTACCGGAGACCTCGGATACGTGGTCGACGGCGAGCTGGTCGTGTGCGGGCGGATCAAGGACGTCATCATCGTCGGTGGGCGCAACGTGTTCCCGGAGGACGTCGAACGCGCGGCCGAGTCGGTCGAAGGCGTGCGGGCCGGGAACGTCATCGCGTTCGGTACCGAGGGCCGACGGGGACGCGAGGCCGTGGTCGTCGTCGCCGAGACCAAGCACGACGAGATCGCGCCCATCCGCGCCGCGGTGGCGGCTCGCGTCACCGACGCCGTGGGCGTGCCACCGGAGGACATCGTGCTCGTGCGGCCCGGGACGCTTCCCAAGACGTCGTCGGGCAAGCCACAACGGTCTCTCTGCCGCCGCCGCTACCTGGGCGACGGACTGGCGCCTGTCTGATCAACCGAGTCGGGGAACCACCGACGAGCTGGCAGAATGACGAGCCCGTCGGCAGGGATCGGAGCAGGCCGCAAGGCCGGGACCCCATGAGCACGGACGTCGCACCGGTAGCGCCGCCGTCCCCGGACGTGTTCGGGATCGCGCCCGACTCGCTCTCGGCCCCCGACCATCGATCTTCGCGGCGAACAACCCTCCGTCTGTTCGCCGTCCTGCTCCTCCTCACCGTCGCGCTGCGGCTCCCGGCGTTCTTCGTGGACGTCTTCAACTCGGACGAGACGTTCCTCGGCGCCCAGGCCGAGGTCATCAACCACGGGGGCAGGCTCTACCAGGAGGCCGCCGACCGTAAGCCGCCGCTGGTGCCCTACCTGTACGCGGCGACGTTCGCGATCCTCGGCACGACGGCCCTCTGGTCAGTACGTGCCGTGGCGATGCTTGCCGTCGCGCTCACCGCGTTGTTCCTCGCGCTCGAGGCCCGAAGACGCTACGGCAACCGCGCCGCGTGGATCGCGGGCGTGCTGATGGTGCTGGCGTCGGTCGCGTTCGCGCCCCAGGACGGGCAAGCGGCGAACTTCGAGATCTTCATGTTGCCGAGCATGACGGCGGCGGTGCTGCTCGCGCGTCGTGGCCGTGCGTTCTCGTCCGGCGCCGCGGTCGCGCTCGCGACGCTCGCCAAGCAGACGGGTGCGGCGACGCTGCTGCCGGTGCTCTACCTCCTGTGGCGGCAACGAGGCCGCCGCGGGGCGGCCGACGCCCTCGGCGGCTTCGCGTTGCCGCTGGCGGTCGTCGCGCTCTTGGTCGGTCCTGGTGAGTTGCTGTTCTGGACCACGATCGGCAACGGCAGCTACCTCGGCATCAGCGGGCTCTGGGGATTGGTCCTGCTGACGCTCGTCCTCATGACGGCGGCGTTCGCGGTGGTGAACGCGCCGATCGTGTGG
>DASZGY010000148.1:0-49720 GCA_035938395.1 Acidimicrobiia bacterium | reverse complement strand
GGCAGCATCCCGATCAACACGTCGGGTGGCCTGCTGGCGAAGGGACACCCGATCGGCGCCACCGGCGTCGCCCAGCTCACCGAGTGCTGGTGGCAGCTGCGGGGTGAGGCGGGCGAGCGGCAGGTCGAGATGCACAAGGGGTACGCGCTCCAGCACAACGTGGGCGGCCGCGGCTCGGGCGTCTCGGTCGTCAACATCCTCACGACCAACCGGTAGGCGGCCCGTGCTTCGCGTCGAGACGGGCGCCGACCACGTCTGCCGCGTCACCCTCGAGCGCCCCGAGGCGAAGAACGCGCTCACCGTCGAGATGCGCGACCAGCTCGTCGACGCCGTCCGGGCCGCCCGCGCCGACGACGACGTCCGGGCGCTGCTCATCACGGGCACGGGCGACGCCTTTTGCTCCGGCATGGACCTCGGGGCGTCGACGGTCGCCCAGGCCGGCCGGGACGGGTTCGACACCCGCGCCACGGCAGAGGCTTTGCGCGTCGGCGTGCAGGCGTTCATCAGGGAGCTCTGGGAGCTCGACAAGCCGACGGTGGCGGCGGTCAACGGCGTCGCCGTCGGTCCGGGCGCGCACCTCGCTCTCGCGTGTGACTTCGTGCTCGTGCACCACGCCACCCGGTTCCTGTGGTCGTTCCAGCGATGGGGCCTCGTCGTCGACGCCGGCGGCGCGTACCTCCTCCCCCGCCTGGTCGGGCTCCCCCGGGCCAAGGCGATGGTGATGCTGGGCGAAGGATGCACGGGCGCCGAAGCCGTCGACCTCGGGCTCGCCTACCGATCGGTCGAGCCCGACGAGCTCGAAGCCGAGGCGTCGGCAGTGGCTACACGCCTCGCGGCCGGCCCGACACGCGCGCTCGGGCTCTCGAAGCGACTGCTCAACGAGAGCTTCGAGACCGATCTCGCCGATTCGCTCGAGCGCGAGGCGGCGTACCAGTCGCTCGCGACGACGTCGGGCGACCTCGTCGAGGGCATGGCCGCGTTCAAGGAACGCCGCGACCCGCGGTTCACGGGGCGGTAGGCGTGCAGCTCGCGTGGGGTCCCGAGGAAGAGGCGTTCCGGGCCGAGCTGGTCGAGTTCCTCGACGAGCACGTGCCGCACGAAGCGGACGCGGGCTTCGACTACGCGGACTCGGGCGAGCGGGAAGACGCGGACCTCATCCCGGGGTGGTCGCGCGCCTGGCAGGCGACGCTGTTCGACAACGGGTGGATGATCCCCGCGTACCCACCGGAGCTCGGCGGCCGGAACTGCACGCCGGTGCAAACGCTCATCTACCTGGAGGAGATGGCGCGCCGCCGCGTCCCTCGGTCGATGCACTTCCCCGGGTACGCGATCGTCGCCCCGAGCCTCCTCGAGTTCGGGAGCGACGACCAGCGTGAGCTCGTGCCGGCGGCGATCCGTGGGGACACCATCTGGTGCATAGGCATGAGCGAGCCGAACGCGGGCTCGGACCTGGCGAGCTTGTCCACCCGGGCCGAAGTGCACGACGACCACTTCGTCGTCAACGGTCAGAAGGTGTGGACGAGCTACGCGATGGCTGCGCAGAAATGCTTCTGCTACGTGCGGACCGACCCGAGTGCGCCGAAGCACAAGGGCATCAGTCTCCTCATTCTCGACATGGACACGCCCGGCATCGAGATCCGGCCTCTGCGGCACATCAGCGGCGCCGCGAACTTCGCCGAAGTGTTCTTCAGCGACGTCGTCGTCCCGCGCGGCAACCTCGTCGGCTCGCTCAACGACGGTTGGAGGATCACGCAAGGTTCGCTCGCGCACGAGCGTGCTGGACTCTGGGTCGAGGGCGTGTCCCGGCTCGAGACGACGATTCAGGGACTCGTCAACCTGGCGACGCGCCGCGGCCTCATCGACGACCCGATCGTCCGGCGCCGCCTCGCCGAGCTCTCCGAGCGCGCCGCCAGCTTGCGCTCCCTCGGTTACAAGGGGTTCTCGAGCTTCGCCCAGGGCAGCTCGGCGCCCGAGCACTCGTTCATGAAGATGGCGACGTCGGAGCTCGGCAAGGAAGTCTGGGAGTACGGCATGGAGCTCCAAGGCGCGTACGCCGCCGTGGCCGATCCCGACCGCGGCGAGGAGGACGGCCGCTGGGTCATGGGCTTCTTCATGAGCTTCGCGAACACCATCGCCGGCGGCTCGTCCGAGATCCAGCGCAACATCATCGCCCAGCGAGTCCTCGGCCTCCCGAGGACGAGGTAGCCGTGGACTTCACGCTCTCGCCCGACCAGGAGCTGCTGCGCGACACGGCGCGGCAGCTCCTGCGACGCGAGTGCCCAACCGAACTGCTGCGGGCCCACATCGACGATCCCGCGGCCGCCGACCCGCTGTGGCGGCACCTGCGCGACTTCGCCGCTCTGGGCGACGGCCCGCTCACCGATCTGTGCCTGTTCGCCGAGGAGACGGGGTACGTCGCCGCACCGGGGCCGTTCTTCCCGACCGCGGCGCTGTTCTCCCCGCTGCTCGGCGCCCTCGGTCACGAGCTGCTCGGCCCCGCCGTCGCCGGCGAAGTCACCGGGACGGTCGCGGTCGCGGGCACCGACGGCGTGTGGCAGGCGAACGACGACCGGGTGAAGACGTTCGTGCCGGAGGCCGATCGGGTCGACTGGGTCGCAGTGGTGTCGAGCGGTCCGGCGGTGAGACTCGTGCAGTCACCCTCGGTTCGGCGCGTGGCAACCGTCGACTTCTCGCGCCGGATGTTCGAGGTGGAGGTCGGGTCGGACGCAGGCCCGGCGCAGTCCGTCGATCCCGAGACGTTCGAGACCGTGCTGCAACGGGCGACGGTCGCGCTGGCGGCCGAGATGGCGGGGACGGCTCGCCGCCTGTTCGACATGGCGCTGGCGTACGCCAAGGAGCGCGTGCAGTTCGACGTCCCGATCGGTTCGTTCCAGGCGATCCAGCACAAGCTCGCTGACGTCGCACTCGATCTCGAACGCGCGACGAGCGCCGTGTATTACGCGGCGATGGCGATCGACGCCAAGGACGCCGACCGGCACCGGGCGACCCACGTGGCGAAGGCGGCGGCCGGCGCCGCTGCCACGCGTGCGGCGAAGGACGGCATCCAGATCCACGGCGGCATCGGGTACACGTGGGAGCACGACCTGCACCTGTTCATCCGCCACGCGTACGGGTCCGAGGCGTGGCTCGGCACCCGCGACTGGCACCACGACCGCCTCGCCGAGCTGCTGTTCTGATCAGACTGCTCGCTCCGCCGCGCCCGCGAGCGCGTCGGCGATGAACGGATAGGCGGCGTCGGCCCACGCCGCGTGACCGATCCGGTTGGGATGGAAGAGGTCAGCGCAGAACACCTCGGCCGTCCGGAACCGCGCGTCCGTGAGCTCGGCGATCGGGACCTTCACGGCATGGTCGTGGCGGGCGGCGACCCGGGCGTGGGCGCGATCGAAGGCGGCGCTCCGCCTCGACGCCAGCGCCTTCAGCGGGTGCGCGAGCCGCGGGATGTTGCCGAGGTCGCCGATGCCCGTCAGCACGACGTCCGTTCCCGCCTCCCCGAACGCCTCGACCACGGCGTCGAGATCGGCTTCGAAGCGCCGGAGCCGGGTCCCGTGGGTGGCGTCGTTCGCGCCGACGGACAGGACGGCGACGTCCGGCCGCTGCTGCTGCGCGGCCGGAACCTGCGCGACGAGCACGTCGTGCACCCTCGACCCGCCGGCGGCGACGCTCACGAGCCGGATGCGTAGATCTGTGGCGAGTCGCCGGACCACCTGCCGCGACCAGAGGTCGTCGGGGGAATCGAGGCCGGGGCCGGTGACGGTCGAGTCGCCAAGAAGCGCCAACCGGACCTCGGGCGCCGAATCCGGGCCGAACACACCGTCGGGATCGAGGTCGAGGAAGCTCGGGAGCGGCCGGTGCGCGACGTACCAGAACTGCGCGGCGACCGTTCCGACCGCGGCCATCGCCGCGAACGGGATCCCCGCCGCTCCCGCCAGACCGAGTCGCATGCGCGCCGCCACGGCCACATTCTCCACGCCGCAGGCGGGATCGGGGTGGATATTGAGGCGAACTACGTGCGAAGCGCGCCCGGCTCGTCGAGCCAGCGGTTCAGCGCCGCCGTCCGGGCGTTGCGACAGACCAGCACGTGCTCGACGACGCGGCGGATGCGTCGCTGCTGCCCGGCCGTGACCGCCACCTGCCGCAGGAGGTAGTCGGCCTCGCGGCCGTGGTCCTCCTCGGCGTAGGCGTGCACCTTGAAGTTCTCGACTTCGATGCCGTAGTGGTCGCGCAGCCCCTCGTACATCATCACCGCATAGTTCGTCGACGCCGCGAACCGCTCACCCGCCCAGCCGAATGCCGCCAGGCCCTCTTCGTAGGAGCGGCGCATGTAGAAGAGCGTCGTGAACACCGAGCCGATCGACTCGGGCATGGCGCGGTACGAGACCAGCTCCTCGTCGGGGATCCCGAGCTGGCGGGCCCAGTCGATCTTCATGTCGACGTGGTTGCGGTCCCCTGCAAAACCCATCTCGTCGGCAAGGTTCTGCGCCCAGTGGATGTAGTGCTCGCTGGACCCGAGGTCGAGGGCGTCGACGTCCGGGGCGTTCGACACGATCGAGCCGAACTCGGTCGTGTACCACTTGCCGAGGAAGTAGTACTCCTTGCACAGCCGCTTGAGGAGCTCCTCGGAGAGGGTTCCGTCGGCGACGCGCTCCCACACGAGGTTCTTCTCCGTGGCGACCTCGGCCTGAAGGGCCTCGAGGGAGGACATGAACTCGTCGACGGGCAGCGCGGGCGCGCTCTCGGCACCGGACCCGCGGATGTCCTTGAACTCGCGGTGCTCGGACATGGCCCTCCCTCTGTCTCCGCTTGACGAACGAAGGCTAGGATAAGGGTGACACGGGTGTCAGATTCCTCGTCATCGGTCCGCCGGCCGGGAGGAGAGCATGAACGTCGATCTGGTCCAGCTCGCCGGCCATCGGGGTCGCCTCCACGAGCGCCCCACCGTCGACCAGGTGACGGCCGAGGTGATCCGGGGCGCGATGGAGACCATCTGCTTCGAGATGGCCACCTACGTGTCGCGCACCGCGACCACGCCGATCCTCAACCAGAGCAACGAACGCAACGCGACGATCCTCGACGCCAAGGGCCGCCTCGCCGCCCTGTCGGTCGGCATCCCGCAGTTCATGCTCACCTCAACGCTGCCGGTGCGCTTCGCGCTCGAGTACCTCGGGGTCGACGAGTTCCACGAGGGCGACGTGTTCGCGGCCAACGACCCGTACCACGGCGGGGGTCACCTCCCCGACTACAACGTGTTCGCGCCGGTCTTCGGCGACGACCCCAACACGGGTGCGCGTCGCATGGTGCTCATCGCGAGCATCCAGTGCCACCACGGCGACACCGGCGGCAACGTGCCCGGCGGCTACAACGTGACCGCCAACGACATCTGGGGCGAAGGGGTGCGCTGGCCGGTCGTGAAGGTAATGGACCGGGGCGTCGAGCGTCGCGACGTGCTCTACGCGATGGCCGCCAACAACCGGCTCCCCGACTACATCGGCGACCTGCGCGCTCAAATCGGCGCCGCGCAGCTCGCGTCCGACCGCCTCGGCGACATCATCGCCCGGTCCGGTGTCGACACCGTCGAGCAGTCGGTCGACTTCATGATCGACTACGCGGCGCGCCGGTTCCGTGAAGAGGTCACGGAGTGGCCCGACGGCGTGTACGAGGCGGATGCCTTCGTCGACCACGACCCGCTCGGCAACCCCGACATCAAGCTGCATGTCAAGATCACCGTCGACGGCGACGACCTGAAGATCGACTACACCGGCAGCGACACGCGCCAGGAGATCCAGGCGTGGTCGACGTTCGGTAACACGCGCGGCTACACGGTCGGGCAGATCGCCTCGATGATGGACCCGGAGATCCCGAAGAACGAAGGGTTCTTCGACCAGATCAAGCTGACCGTGCCGCAGGGATGCGTGCTGAACCCGCATCCGAGCAAGCCGGTGAGCGCGGGCACACACCACCCGGGCGCCGATGTCGGGGAGGTCATCGCCGTCGCGATGCAGCACGTGCTCCCGGACAAGGCTGTCCCGCAGACGTACAAGACGGGCATCCCGACGATCATCGTCGGCGTCGACCCTCGCACCGGACAGTCGTTCACCGACCACTCGGCCGAGGTGTACGCCGGCTGGTGCAACGCCGGGAAGGGCATGGACGCGTGGGGCGCGCAGAACGCGTCCTTCGGGAACCTCTGGAAGGCGACGGCGGAGATCAACGAGAGCCTGTACCCGCACGTGCAGTGGAGCCGCGACTACCGCACCGACTCCGGCGGACCGGGCCAGTGGCGCGGGCTGTGCGGCAGCCACTACGAGAAGGAAGTGCTCGTCGACGCCAAGGTGTACACGTACGTCGTCGGCATGAAGTACCCGATGCCCGGGATCTGCGGCGGCGAGCCCGGCGCGCCGAACAAGATGGTGATCCGGTACGGGTCTGAGGACCCGTTCGTCGTGCAGCACACGGCCGAGTGGGTGCCGATCGAGGCTTCGCAGCGGGTCATGTACGACTACGGAGGCGGCGGCGGGTGGGGCAACCCGCTCGACCGTGAGCCGCAGGCCGTGCTCGACGACGTGCTCGACGAGTACGTGAGCGTCGAGGGCGCCGAGCGCGACTACGGCGTGGTGCTGAGCGGGTCGCTCGAGGATCTCACGCTCGAGATCGACGAGGAGGCCACCGCCGCTCGTCGGGCGCAGCACCGGGGCTGAGATGGGCTACCGGGTGGGAGTGGACGTCGGGGGGACGTTCACCGACCTCATCTGCGTGACGCCGGACGGCGACGTCGTGCTCGACAAGACGCCGACGACGCCCGACGACCAGTCCGTCGGGGTCATGGACGGCCTCCGGCAGCTCGCCGACCGGTTCGATCGCCCGCTCTCCGAGCTGGGCGCGGAGATCGACATCCTCGTCCACGGCACGACCACCGCCGACAACACGATGATCGAGATGAACGGCGCGCCCACCGGCCTGCTCGTGACGGAGGGTCATCGCGACGAGATCGAGATGCGCCGCGTCCACAAAGAGGAGATCTGGGACCCGACGTACCCCGCACCGGCGCCGATCGCCCGCCGGCGGGCGCGCATCCCCGTCCCCGAGCGCGTGAACTTCCGCGGCGAGGTGCTCACACCGCTCGACGAGGACGCCGTCCGCCGCGGCGTGCGCCGGCTGAAGCAGCTCGGCGTCGAATCGGTGGCGGTCATGTTCCTGTTCAGCTTCGTGAACCCCGAGCACGAGCGACGCGCCGCCGAGATCATCCGGGAGGAGTTCCCCGACGTCGACCACGTCTCGCTGTCGCACGAGGTGATGGCGCGAGGGCCGGAGTTCGAGCGGGTGTCGACGACGCTCGTGAACGCGTACGTGGCGCCGAAGATCGCGGCGTACGTCGGCCGGCTGCAGGAGAAGCTGCGCGCGGCCGGCTACGGCGGGCCGCTGCTGATCATGCAGTCGACCGGCGGTGTGATGCCGCCCGATTACGTCGCCCGCCGAGCGGTGTCGGTGCTGGCGTCCGGCCCGACGGGCGGCGTGATGGGCGCCGCGCTGGCGGCGGGCAAGGCCGGGGTCGACGACTTCATCGCCGTCGACATGGGTGGCACGAGCTTCGACGTGTGCCTCGTGCGTGACGGGCAGCCCGAGATCAAGACGGACTGGAACTGGCGCTACCGGTACTACATCGGCTTGCCCATGGTCGACGTCCAGAGCGTGGGCGCCGGCGGCGGGTCGATCGCCCGCGTTCGTCAGGGTGCGCTCCTCGTCGGTCCCGAGAGCGCCGGCTCCGCGCCCGGACCGGTCTCCTACGGACGCGGCGGCACGCAGCCGACCGTCACCGACGCCGACGCCGTCCTCGGGTACCTCCCCCTCGAAGGCTTCGCGGGTGGCCGCATGACGCTCGACGTCGACGGCGCGCGCGACGCCATCCGGCGCGACGTCGCCGAGCCGCTCGGCCTCGACGTCGTCGAGGCGGCGTGGGGCGTCGAGCGCATCGTCAACGCCAACATGGCGAACGCGACGCGTCGCGTGCTGGCCTCGCACGGCGCCGACGCCCGGGAGCTCGCGCTGATCGCGTACGGCGGCAACGGCGCCGTGCACGCGTGGGCGATCGCGACCGAACTCGGTATCGACCGCATCCTCGTCCCGAAGGCGGCGCCGGCGTTCTCCGCGCTCGGCGTGCTCGTCGCCGACTACGTCGTCGATCTCCTGCGCGCGTACGTCGTACCGCTGTCGCAGGTCGAGCTGGCGCGCGTGCACACGCTCATGTCGGAGTTGCGTGACGAAGCCCGCAAGGAGCTCGACCCGACGGGGCTCGCCGAGACGCAGGTCGACGTCGGCCTGTTCGCGCAGATGTGCTATCCGGGCCAGAACTTCGACATGAGCGTGCCCGTCCCCGAGGGCGACGCGCTCGACGAGCCCGGGCTCCTCGACCTCACCGAACGGTTCCACGACCAGCACGAAGCCGACCGGGGCTTCTGCTTCCGGAACCAGCAGCCGTTGCTGCGAGGCGTGCGCCTCGTCGCCCGCGGCTACACACCGAAGCCGGAGCGTCTCGCGCCGCTCGGCGCAGTCCGGGAGGCGAAGGCGGCACGGCGGGGCGAGCGACGGGTGTACTTCGGGCCCGAGTTCATGGGATCGGGGTTCGTGGACGCACCCGTCTACGACGGCTCCTTGCTCGGTCCCGGCGTCGAGGTACGCGGGCCGGCGCTCGTCGAGGAGCCGTTCACTGTCGTGGTCCTGCCGCCGGGCGCGACTGCGCGTCTCGACGACCTGGGCAACTACGAGCTCACGGTCTCGTAGCCTCCGCGCGCGGCGACCGCGGCTTTGCCGACCGTTGCCGCAAAGCCGGAGCTTGCGACGGCGCCCAAGGAGGGCAATTGCTTCTCTACTTCGATCCTGAGTCGTACGCGACCGTCGAGGCGGCCTGCGAGCGGCTCATTCCGGCGGCGGAGGGGCACCCGGGCGCCACCGCCCTCGGCGTCGCCGACTACATCGACGGGCTCCTCGGCGCCTTCGCCGTCTATCCGCCCCGCGTCTGGGCGGGCGGGCCGTTCTCGGGACGGTACGGCGGTGAGGCGTCGTTCGGGGAGTTCCTGCCTCTCTCGCCCCTCGAGGACCTCGCGTGGCGCACTCGTATCGAGGGATCGCAGGGTCTCGCCGAGCGCGAGCTGAACGGGCCGGTGACCGGCTGGCAGCAGGAGTACCGCGACGGCATCGTCGCCCTCGGCGACGACTTCGCCACGCTCCCCGCCGCCGACCAGGACGCGCGCCTCGACGCCGTTCCCGAGTTCAAGCAGCTCCTGTACGGGCACGCATGCGAGGGGGCCTACGGCGCCCCCGAGTACGGGGGCAACCGTGACCTGGGCGGGTGGCGGGCGATCGGGTTCCCGGGGGACGTCCAACCACGCGGCTACACGGACGACGAGGTGCGCGGCCGTGACTGACCACGACTGCGACGCCGTCATCATCGGGAGTGGGCCCGGCGGGGCCACGGCGGCGGACATCCTGACCGCGGCGGGGTGGTCGGTGATCGTGTTCGAGAAGGGCCGCAACCACCTCTTGCATCTCGAGCCGCCGTACGCGCCCAGCGGCGAGATCAGCAGCGACGAGCTCAAGTTCCTGCAGCGACACTTCCTCGGCCCTGATCCCCTACTCGAGCCGCGCACGTTCCGCCGCTCCGTGGAGGACGGCGATCGCATCTTCACCGGCGACGTGAACAACCTCCCGTCGACGGTCGGCGGCGGCGGCTTCCACGCCGACGGCAAGCTGCCGCGGCTCCGCGAGATCGACTTCCGGGCCCGATCCGAGCTCGGACCGATCGAGGGCGCCGACGTCGTCGACTGGCCGCTCGACTACGACGAGCTCGAGCCGTACTACGCCGAGGCCGAGCGCGCCGTCGGCGTCGCCGGCGACCACACCGCCAACCCGTTCGCGTCGTGGCGGTCGGGCCCGTACCCGATGCCGCCGGGGCCGGACATGTTCTGCGCCGTGCTCACGAGCGAGGCGGCGACGCGTCTCGGCTACCACCCGTACCGCGCGCCAACCGGCGTGAACAGCGTCGAATACGACGGCCGCCCGGCGTGCAACAACTGCGGCTTCTGCGGGTTCTTCGGCTGCCCGATCGACGCCAAGGGCGACCCGGTCGCCCCGCTGCGGCGCGCGCTCCGCACCGGCCGTTGCGAGATCCGTCCCGAGTCGTATGTGCGCGAGGTCCTCGTCGACGGCACCGGCCGCCGGGCTCGTGGCGTGCGCTACCTGGACGGCGAGCGCACCGCGCACGAGGTGACCGCTCCCTTCGTCGTGCTCGCCACCGGTGCCTTCGAGACCCCGCGCCTCCTGTTGCGCAGTGGCATCGGCAATCCCGACGTCGTCGGCCGCTTCCTCATGTTCCATTTCCAGACGTTGGTGCTCGGAATCTTCCCGTTCCGGCTGCACGCGCACCGAGGGCGGGCCGTGACGCACCTGATGGACGATCCGATGGTCCCGGACGACGCCGCGTCCAACGCCGCGCGCGACGCCGGCCTCCCCTACTTCCGCGGCGGGATCGTCGAGCACGGCGGCGCCGGCCAGCCCATCACGGAGGCGATCCACCTGCCGCCCGGTGAGCTCCATTCGCAGCTGATGGTCGAATCGACCCTGCGTGATCGCATGGCCGTGTTCACGATGCAGGGCGAGGATCTCCCCCAGGCCACGAACCGCGTCGACCTCGACCCGCACGTGCGCGACGTGTGGGGATCGCCGGCCGGGCGGGTGACGTACGCGCCCCACCGCCACGAGATCGCGTGCGCCGAGCACTGGGCACCACGCTTCGAAGCCGTCATGCGCGACGCCGGCGCCGACAACGCGTTCTGGGTGACGTCGCCGCCACGACCGGGAACCGAGTTCGAGGCGATGAACCCGACGCCGATCTCGCGTCACGTCATGGGAACGGCCCGCATGGGCGACGACCCGCGCACCACCGTGTTCGACCGGTGGCAGCGCCTCCACGACGTCGACAACGTGCTGTGCACGGATTCGTCGGTGTTCCCGACGTCGACGGGCTACGGGCCGACGCTCACGATCGTGGCGCTGGCGATGCGGGCGAGCCGTGCCCTGGCCGGTCTCGAACCGCTGCGTTCGGCCTAGACCGACGCGGGCTCCCGCGTCTCGACGTCGTCACTCCGGGGGACGGGCGCGAGCTGCGGCTTGCGCACCCGCGGGGGTGGCTGGCGCAGGTCGCGTGCGATGCCGACGAACTGCAGCAACTTGAGCACGTAGTAGACGACGTCGATCTCCCACCAGAAGAATCCCTGCCGCGCCGACGACTGGTAGTGATGGTGGTTGTTGTGCCAGCCCTCACCGCCGGTCAGCAGGGCGACGAGGAGATTGTTCCGGCTCGTGTCGGGCGTGTCGTACCGGCGGCGACCGAAGACGTGCGCCAACGAGTTCACCGTGAACGTCGCGTGCCACAGCAGCACGTTCGACAGGAAGAACCCGATGATGAGGCCGCTCCACCCGCCGATCAGGAAGCACGTGACGCCCAGCGCCCACATCGGGATCCAGTCGTGCTTGTCCAGGAAGCGCAGCTCCGGGTAGCGGGCGAAGTCCTTGATCGCGTCCGTGTCGGTCGCCGAGTACTTGTCGCAGAGGATCCATCCGACGTGGCTCCACCAGAAGCCCTTACGGGGCGAGTGGAGATCGCGCTCGGTGTCGGCGAACTGGTGATGACGCCGGTGGTGGCCGGCCCACCAGAGCACGCCCTTCTGGCACGCCGTCCCACCGCCGAAGGCCATCACGAACTGCGCCACCCGCCCGAGCTTGTAGCTGCGGTGCGCGAAGTACCGGTGATACCCGGCGGTGATGAAGAACATCCGGCCGAAGAACGTGACTGCCAGCAGCACGAGGGCCGTGGTCGTGACGCCGGTGACGAACGCGAGCAGCGGGAGCAGCTGCAGCAGGAAGAAGGGGATCGACGAACGGACGTTCACCCGCTCGCTCGAGTCTCGGGCGATTGCCTGTTCCATGGAACCTCCCGCGACTCTCCCGGCGGGAGTGCGCTCAAGGGGGGCTGGGCCCGCTTCTGGACCTACCTACCAGTCGGTAGACCATACCCGCCGCGCCCGTTCGAGGAACGTCACCCGGCGCGCCCGGCTCCTGCTCCTGCCAGGCTGGGCCCGTCCGGCGATTGCCCGAGCGCGGAGGGGGCCCATGGGCGCGTACGAGCACGATGGTCTGCGAGTCGACGTCGACGGCGGGGTCGCGTTCGTGACCCTCGACCATCCCCCGGTCAACCTGTTCGACGCCGTGCTCATCGGCTCCCTCGCGAACCTCGCCGGCGAGCTCGCCGACGACGCCGAGGTGGGTGCCGTGGTCGTCCGGAGCGCCGATCCCGAGTTCTTCATCGCCCACGCCGACCTCGGCCTCATCCAGGCGCTGCCGCGCGACCGGACCGACCGGCCGCAGCAGCTCGAGTTCATCCACGTCTTCATGGAGCGGTGGCGGACGCTCCCGCAGGTGACGATCGCGCAACTCGAAGGGCGCGCCCGCGGCGGCGGGAGCGAGTTCGCGCTCTCGCTCGATCTCCGGTTCGGGGCGATCGGCCGGGCGATCCTCGGCCAGCCCGAGGTCGCGGTCGGCATCCTCCCCGGCGGGAGCGGCACCCAGCGCCTCCCGCGCCTGATGGGCAGGAGCCGGGCGCTCGAGGTCGTGCTGGGCTGCGACGACTTCGACGCCGAGCTCGCCGCGCGGTACGGCTGGATCAACCGTGCGCTCCCGCCCGCCGAGCTCGGACCGTTCGTCGACCGGCTGGCGCGGCGGATCGCGGCGTTCCCCCGACAAGCTGTGCAGCTGGCGAAGCGGGCCGTCGACGCGGCCAGTGGTTCGCTCGAGGACGGGCTGCTCGAGGAGGCGCACTGCTTCAATCTCACGCTCGGCGATCCCGAGCTCGATGCCCGCATGGAGGGAGCGTTGGCGGCCGGCGCGCAGACTCGGGCCGGTGAGCTGAACCTCCCGGGGTTGATCGAGGCGTCGTTGCGCCCGGGCTCAGCGCCCTGAACGGGGCAGCGTCATTGTGCGCCGGTCGAGCGCTGGTACGTCCCCGTCAGCTTGCCCTGCGCGAGCACGTTGCCCTTGATCGCGGTACGAAGCTCGTCGGCGGTTGCGCCCGGCGCGAGGGTGATCTGCTTCGAGACGGCAGAGATCGTGAAGATGTAGTGGTGGGGCGGGGATCCCGCCGGCGGGCACGGCCCGGCGTAGGCGGCGTTGCCGATCGAGTTCTTCCCCTGGACGATCCCCGCGGGCAACGTCTGCTCGGGGACTCCTGATTTCGGAAGATGCCACGCCGCCCAGTGCACGAATGTGCCACCACCCGGCAAGTCAGGGTCGGTCATGATCAGCGCCACGTCCTTGGCCGCCTTCGGGACGCCTCCGAACTTCAGCGGCGGCGACGCGCTCGAGCCGTCGCAAGTGAATCCGCTCGGGATCGCCTTGTTGTTGCCGAACGCCGCGCTCGTCACCGCGATCTTCTTGACCTTCGATTTCTCGGCCTTCAAGCCGGCGAACGACGGGCCGGCCAGTACACCGACAACGAGAACCGGGATCGCGACGAGCAGGAAGGCCTGCCGAATCCGCATGGGTCGGACGCTACTGCTTTGGCACAATCGCGGCATGCCCGACGACGCGCCGGCCGCGGTTCTCCTCGACTACTACGGCACGCTGGCGCGCGCAACGCACTGGATCTCGGCCGACGACGTGCTCGCCGAGCACGGCTACGAGCTTCCCGTCGAGACTCGGAATCGCTGGTTCAACGACGGCATCGACGGGATCGAGCACCTCGAGCAGTCGCGCAGCCGCGACCACTACATGACGTGGCAGCGCGAGCGCCTGCTCGGCATGCTCGCCGAGACCGACGTGCATCCGGGCGAGTACGAGATGATCCTCGAGAAGTTGCGGGCGGGTGCGTCGTCCCGGGTGCTCGAGGCGTACCCCGAGGTGCCGGGTGTGCTCGCTGACCTCCGAGCACGCGGGCTGCGCCTCGCCATCTGCTCCAACTGGGACTGGGACCTGACCCAGGCCGTCGACGAGTCCGGCCTCGCCGACTTGGTCGACGTCCAGGTGTCGTCGGCGTGGGCGGGCGCACGGAAGCCGCACCCGCGCATCTTCGAGCACACGCTGACGAAGCTCGGGGTCGAGCCGGCTAGGTGCGTGTTCGTCGGTGACACTTGGGGCCCCGACGTCGCGGGCCCGCGCGCGATGGGCATGACGCCGCTGTACCTCTCCCGCGACGGCCACTGGCCCGATCCGACCGCGCCCGAGGACCTGGACGCGGACGGCGCCGTCGTCATCCCCGACCTGCGCGGTGTCCTCCAGCACGTCTAACCAAGTCGTGTGAAGGAGCGGCTCATCCGCCGGTTCCTCTAGAGTCACGTTCAGTTCCGCACGAACCGGGGGGTTCGATGACCGCGACCGCGCCGCTGGACTTCGTCGACTCGGACGGCCACGTGCTCGAGCATCCGGACGGGATGCTCGAGTACGCGCCGAGGGATCTCGCCGACCGCATCTGGCACATCGAGACCGACGCCGATGGCACGGAGTGGTGCATCTACGACCGCCAGCGGTTGCCGGCCAACGGCCTGGCGTTGGCGGGGACGGCCGGGATGACGCTCGAGGAACGGGAGCGGGCGCAGCGGGGCGAGCTTCGCTACACGGAGGTGCGGCCGGCGGCGTACAACGCGCAGGCTCGTCTCGCCGACATGGACACCGATGGCATCGGACGAGCGATCGTCTACCCGACGATGCTGCTCGGCATCGGCGGGCTTCGCGACGCCGAGTTCGCGGACGCGCAGTGCCGGGCCTACAACGACTGGCTCTCCGACCACGTCCAGGACGGCGATGGTCGGCTGTACGGCGTGGCGATCGTCCCCCAGCAGGACATCGGACGCGCCGCGGCCGAGATCCGCCGCGTCGGGGCCAAGCCGGGCATCGTCGGCGTCATGCTGCGCCCGAACCCGAGCGAAGACTGGAAGCCGATGCACAACGAGGTGTACGACCCGCTGTGGCAAGCGGCGTCAGACGCCAACCTCGCCGTGGGGTTCCATCCGTTCCTCACGGCCGACCTCCCGGGCGCGTGCCTCGGCCTGCGCATCAACCGGCTCGGCAACGCCACGCTTCCGGCCAGCGACGACACCATCAACATCGACAACGTGTACTTCACGCAAGCCATCTCGAACCCGTTCGACATGATGAACACGGCCGCGTTCCTCCTCGCCGGCGGCGTGTGCGAGCGCTTCCCCGACCTGCGCATCGTCTTCCTCGAGGCGAACGGCGGATGGATCGTGCCCTGGCTCGAACGTCTCGATCATCATCGTGAGATCTTCACGTGGGACGTCCCGTGGCTGCGGCACGACCCGTCGGAGTATTTCCGGCGGCAGTGTTGGATCAGCTTCGACCCCGACGAGTCGGCGCTCGGGTTCAGCGCGAATTCGCCGCTCGTCGGCGCCGAGCGGATCGTGTGGGCGAGCGACTATCCGCATCCCGACGCGAAGTTCCCCGGCGTGACGGAGGAGCTGCGCGAGGCGATGACCGGTCTCACGGCCGAGCAGCAGGCCACGATCGCGGGCGAGAGCTGCCGGGCGCTGTACTCGATCTGACTCGGACGTCCAACTACCTGCCGATGGCGCGCGTCACCCTCTGGGCTGGAGGTTGCGCCACGGGGAAAGAGTGAGCGGGTGGGTCAGATGATCCGGACGTTCTGGGCTTCCTCGCCCTTCTTGCCCGGTCCGACGTCGAACTCGACGCGCTGCCCCTCTTCGAGCGTGCGGTACCCATTCATCTGGATTGCCGAGTAGTGAACGAAAACGTCGGGCCCCTCTTCACGCGAGATGAAGCCGTAGCCCTTCTCCGAGTTGAACCACTTCACGGTGCCTGCAGCCAACGTGGTACCCCTTACTAACTTCTTCCTTTGCACCCGCTTCTTGAGCACCTGACATTGCCCACTGCTTGAGCACGGTTCGAAACGGTACCAAAGGTCGGGAGCCGCTTCGACCCCCCGGTCACGAATAGTGGCGCAGCTCCACGACGTTTCCGTCGGGGTCGAGCACGTAGAGACTCCTCCCGTCGCCTCGTGCTCCCCACCGCTGATCAGGCCCGCTGACGACGTCGAAACGGCCCGAGGCGGCGACGGCGTCCATATCGGTCGGTTCGACGACAAGGCAGACGTGATCGACGTTTTGTCCGGTTCGCTCGGTCTGGAGGAGGTCGATGATCGTCGTGGCGTCGAGCCGCAACGAGGGGAAGAACACTTCGCCGCGCCGCCACTCGGCGACGCGCAGGCCTTCGAGCCCGAGCTCACCGCAGTACCACGCGAGGCTCCGCTCGACGTCGGCGACATTCATGACGACGTGATCGAGCCCGACTGCCTTGACCATCAGTTTCGAACCCCTTCGCGCGGTAAGCCGAGCAACCGCTCCCCGATGATCGTGCGTTGGACCTCCGACGTGCCACCGGCGATCGAAGCCGCCTTGCTCCAGAGCCACTGTCGCTGCCACCTGCCGGCCCCGGGGTTGTCGGTGGCGCCGAACCACAACGGCGCCGCCTCGCCCACCACGCCCAGCGCACCGTCGGACAGATGCTGCGTCATGTCGGTCCAGGCGAGCTTCACCCAGCTGGACTCGGGACCCGGATCGATGCCGCGCGCCAGCCGGGACAGCGTGCGCCAATTGTGCAAGCGGAGGACGCGCAACTCGACGAACGTCTGCGCGAGTGCGTCGGCGACCTCGGGCTCGGCGAGCTCACGCCGCTCGGCGGCCAGCGCGTACAAGTCGTCCAGGAACACCTCGTGCACGACCTGTTCCTTGAACGGGAACGACGTGCCGCGCTCGTGCGCGAGCGTCGTGCTCGCGACCGCCCAGCCCCGGTCGACCTCACCGACGAGGTGGTCCCGCGGCACGAACACCTCGTCGAGGAACACCTCGTTGAACTCCGCCTCTCCGGTGATCTGGACCAGCGGCCGGACGTCGATGCCGGGCGCTTCCATGTCGACGACCAGATACGAGATACCCCGATGCCGGGGGGCGTCAGCGTTCGTTCGAGCCAGACAGATCCCCCACCGGGCGTGGCGCGCGTAGCTCGTCCATACCTTTTGGCCGCTGAGCACCCAGCCGTCGTCCACGGGTTCGGCGCGCGTGCTCAGCGACGCGAGATCGCTCCCGGCACCGGGCTCGCTGAACAGCTGGCACCAGATCTCCTCGGCGGTGAGGATCCGAGGGAGCCACCGCCGGCGCTGCTCGTCCGTCCCGTGCGCGAGCAGGGTGGGTCCGGCGAGGTTGATGCCGACCCGGTTGACCGGCTGGACGGCGCGAGCGCGTGCATACTCCATGTTGAAGATCGCGACCTGGACCGGCGACGCGCCGCGTCCTCCGTACTCAGCCGGCCAGTGGATGCCGACCCAGCGTCCGGCCGCCAGCTTCGCCTGCCACTTCCTCCCCCAGGCCACCTCCTCGTCGATCGACCCGAAGGGCGGCGGGTGCTCGACGTTCCCGGTCAGCCACTCGCGCACGTCGGCCGCGAAGGTGCGTTCCTCCTCGGTGAAGCTGAGGTCCACTACAGGTCCCAGAACCGGTCGCGCTTGTAGCGCACGAACGACGCGTGCAACTCGCGCTCGTCCTCGGCAGTGAACCCGCGGTAGGCCGACTCACCACGGGCGCGCACATATACGGGGTCGCCGCCGACCTCGTCGGCGCGCCACTTCTGGTGGACGAGGCTGCGCTTGACGATCTTGTTGGTCCCGGTGGTCGGTGGGTCGTGCAGGATGCGCACGTAGCGCGGCCGCCACTTCGGACCGATGCCGTCCCGGGCGTCGATCCACGCCGCGAAGGCGGCGGGATCGAACACCGCGCCGTCGCGGAGCACGAGCCCGGCCATGACCTGATCCCCGGCCTGGTCGTCGGGCACCCCGTACACGCTTGCGAGCACCACGTCGGGGTGGCGGCTCAACGCCGACTCGATCGGCCCGGCAGGGAAGTTCTCGCCGTCGACGCGCAGCCAGTCGGCGTTGCGTCCGGCGAAGTACAGATAGCCGTCGTCGTCCAGGTACCCGAGGTCGCCCGTCCAGTACCAGCCGAAACGAAGCGTCCGCTCGTTCGCCTCGACGTTGTTGTAGTAGCCCTCGAAGGGGCCGGCACCGGCGGTGTTGACGATCTCGCCGACGCATTCGTCGGCGTTGAGGAGCCGGCCGTCGCCGTCGAAGCGGGCGCGCGGCCGTTCCTTGCCATCGTCGTCGACGACCTTGACCGCGGGCACGACCTTCCCGAGCGCGCCGGCGCGTTCCGCGGCGTCGCGATCGACGGCCACGCCGCCCTCGGTCGCTCCGTATGCGTCGATGACCTCCACGCCGAACCGACGCGAGAACGCTTCGACCACCTCGGGTGAACCCTCGTTGCCGAATGCGACCCGGAGCGGGTTGTCGGCGTCGTCCGGGAGCTCGGGCGTCCCCAGGAGGTACGCGAGCGGCTTCCCCGTGTAGTTGAAATACGTCGAGCCGTAGCGCCGGACGTCGGCGAGCCACCGTGAGACGCTGAAACGGCGGCCCAATCCCACCGACGCCCCGTACACGATCGAGGGCGCCCAACCGACCATCAACGCGTTCGAGTGGAAGAGGGGCATGCACACGTAGCCGACGTCGTCGGGCCCGAGGTCCATGATCATGCCCATCCGGTTGCCCGTGACCATGAACCTGCGCTGGCTGCAGATGACGGCCTTGGGCGCGGCGGACGTGCCGGACGTGAAGATGAGCCCCCACAGCGTGTCGGGGTCCGGATCGAGCCCGGGATCCGCAGCGGTGACGCCGGCGAGCGCATCCTCGAGCGGCTTGCCCACACTCGGCGCCGGGTCGCCGCCGTCGACGAAGCGGCCGGAGACGAGCAGATTGTCGGCCTCGGTCGGCAGGCGTCCCATGATCGGCTCGAGCAGCGGCGCGTGGCGCGGCTCGGTCACGATCAACCCCACGTGCGTGTGCTCGATGTCGTGCAGGAGTGCCGCGTCGCGCCGGGTGTGGTTGAGCCCGACGACCGCTGCACCTGTCAGCGCGGCGCCGCCGAGCGCGAAGAGATAATCGGGCGTGTTGTCGAGCAACACACCCACGTGCAACGCCCGGCCTATTGGGGCGCGGGCGAGAAAGAGCTGGGCCCAGCGCCGCGCCTCGTCGACGTACTCGCCGTGCGTCCAAACGCGGTCGCCGAACTTCACCGCCGGCCGGTCGCGAATGGCGGCGTCGGTCGCGTTTCGACGCAGCAGTGCGGCCGCGTTCAGCGCCGGCATCGGCGCCTGGCCCGGCGGCGGAGCCGCCCGGCGCGTCATGGCTCCGGTCCCATTCCTGACATGCGAGTCACGTTAGTAGCGTGTGCGTTTCCGTCGACTCGCTGCCGGGAGGCTGGATGCCCACTCACCCAGACCACACGTACCGCGTGACCGAGGTCGTCGGGACCTCGACCGACAGCCTTCAGCAGGCCGTCCGCAACGGGGTCTCACGCGCCGGCGAGACGCTGCGCAACCTCGACTGGTTCGAGGTGACCGAGATCCGGGGGTGGATCGACAACGGCGAGGTCGGGCACTTCCAGGTCTCGATGAAGATCGGCTTCCGCCTCGACGACTGAGATGGCCACGATCGATCTCACCGGCGCGGCCGACCTGCACTGCCATTTCGGGCCCGACGCGCACCGCGAGCGGTCCGTCGACGCGCTCGACGCGGCACGTGACGCCGCCGCCGCACGTCACGCTGCCGTCGTCCTGAAGTCGCACGACTACCCGACGGCCGCGCTCGCCGCCATCGTCGACCGGGTCGTGGACGGAGTGCGCGTGTTCGGCGGCATCTGCTGCGACCGCGAGGTCGGCGGCGTGAACCCGGCCGCGGTCGAGACGGCCCTGCGCATCGGCGCCAAGATCGTCTGGCTGCCGACCCTCACCAGCCGGCAGGACCAGCTCAACGGGATCGGTGAGCAGCTCGGAATCCCCGGCCCTGGACTGTCGGTCGTCGACGACGACGGCTCGTTGTCACCCGATACGCACGCGGTGCTCGACCTCGTCGTCGCGCACGATGCCGTTCTCGCCACCGGGCACGTGACCTGGCCCGAGCACCTCGAGGTGGCGAAGGCGTTCGGGCGGCGCGGCAAGGTGCTCGTCACGCACGCGATGGAGGAGCTGGCCGGACCGAACCTCACCGTCGAGCAATGCATCGAGCTCGCCGACCTCGGCGCCACGATCGAACTGTGCGCGCTGACTTGTCTCGGCACACTGGCAACGCGTTCTCCAGGCGAGATCGCGCGCGCGGCCCGCACGATCGGCGCCGAACGGTGCACCCTGGCCACCGATTACGGGCAGAAGGCGAACGTGCGTCCCGCGCCGGGCTTCCAGGACTTCGCCGACTCGCTGCTCGCAGAGGGTCTCGACGAACGCGCGATTCGTCGTATGGCATGCGACAACCCGTGCGCGCTCCTCGGTCTCGCGCCCGAATTCGCCACGTAGGATCACCGCCGTGGAGGACCGCGAGACGCCGTTCCTGTACCTCGAGATGTGCGACACGCCCGGCGGTGAATACGCGGCGACGCGGGTGGGCGAGGTGCTTGCGGACGGCAATGTCGCGCGCGCCACGTGGTGGGAGAACGCGTGCCGGGATCGTGCGGATCTCCCTCGCAAGCTCCCCGAGTTCACGCTGCTCGGCGTGTACGAGGTCGACGGCGGGTTCACCGCCCCGTCGACGCCCGTCGGCGTCGCCGGCCACCACTTCCGGCGCACGGCTCGCCCCGGCCAGGGGTGCCTCACCGGCCGCCCGACCCTCGGACTCATGCTCGTGCTCATCAGCCCGCGGCAGCCGGACCAGTCGCAGGCGCTCCGCGACTGGGCCGACTTCGTGCACATCCGCCACATCGCCGAGGCCGGCGTCCCCGGCTACTCGATGATCACCCCGTACGAGAACGTGACCGGCGGCGACCCCCGGTTCATGCACCTCTACGAGATGGATACGGAGGAGCCCGAGCGGGCGTTCCGGACCATGACACCGTTGGTCTCCGAGCGGATCGGCGAGCCCGGGACGGCGGGATGGGACGGGTGGGCGAACACGCCCGAGCTGCGGATCATGTACGTCAACACGTTCCGTCGGCTCGGCGAGCGGTCGGCGTGACCGAGTCACCCGACTTCTTCGCCGTCGTCCGAACGCAGCGCGCGCACCGGGCATTCACGGCCGACCCCCTTCCCGACGACCTCGTCGAGAGGGTGCTCGAAGCCGCGACGTACGCGCCCAGCGCCGAGAACACGCAGCCGTGGGTGTTCGTCGTCGTGCGTGACGACACGGCACGGGGACGAATCGGCGAGCTCAACCGGCAAGCGTGGGAAGGAGGCGGGCGCGACTTCTCACGGCCGCGGCTGAGCCCGGAGGTGTTCGCAAAGGTCGAAGCGGGCGCGACGGGCGGGATCGCCGACGCGCCCGTCCTCGTCGTGGTCTGCGGCGACGCGTCGCGATGCGTCGAGGCCGTGCTCGAGTCGTCGGTCTGGCCCGCGGTGCAGAACTTGCTGCTCGCCGCGCACGCGCTCGGGCTGGGCTCCGCCCTGACCACGATCACCACCGTCTTCGGCGACGAGCTGCGGTCATTGCTCGCTCTCCCCGAGCACGTGCGACCGCTCGGCGTCGTGCCGCTCGGCCGGCCGGCGAAGCAACTCGGCCCACCGCGCCGCGCCCCGGTCGCCGAGAAGACGTTCCGCGGGCGCTACGGCGAGCCCTGGCGGTAGCTCAGGTCCTGATGCGGTAATGGAGGTGCACGACGCCGGCGTCGAAACGGCGCTCGTCCAGGAGGTCGAGGGGCTCGCGCACCCTGGCGGGGAGCGATCTCGTGCCTCCACCCACGAGGAACGGCACGACGAACAGGTGGCACTCGTCGACCAATCCGGCTTCGAAGGCGTGGGCGGCGACCCCCGGGCCACCGACGAGCAGGTCGTGTTCGGCTGACGCCTTCAGCCGGCGGACCGCGTCGGCGTCGAAGTCCCGTTCGATCCGTGTCTTGGCGCTCGATGCCGTTTCGAGCGTTCTCGAGTACACGACCTTGTCCGCCGCACGCCAGAGCGCGGCGAAGTCCTGCATGATGCGCGACTGCCCGGTGGTGTCCATCGTCTCCCAGGCGACCATCGTCTCGTACATGCGGCGCCCGTACAGGTGCGTGCCGATCGACCGCATGAGGTCGTTCACGAACGCGTGTACCTGCTCGTCCGGCTCGGCCCAGCCGAACTCGCCGCTCTCATCTGCGACATAGCCGTCGAGCGACGTGATCGCCGAATAGATCAGCCGGGCCACTCCCTAGTAGCCCTCGTCGGCGTCGACGACGTGGAGCACCTGCTCGCCGGCGGCGTACCGGCGGAGGTTGTCGAGGAAGATCTCGAGCGTGCGGTCCATGCCGGCGGGTGACGCCCACGAGACGTGCGCGCTGAGCCGCACCTTCGGGTGTGAGTAGAGCCAATGCCCTTCGGGTAACGGTTCCGGGTCGACCGTGTCGAGCGTGGCCATCGCGACGCGACCGTCGTCGAGTGCAACGCGGAGCGCATCCTGGTCGACGAGCGCGCCGCGGGCGATGTTGACGAGATGCACACCCGGCTTGACGAGCGCGAGCGACTCGGCGTTGATGAGGTGGCGCGTACGCGGCGTCGCCGGAGCCGCGAGCACCAGATGGTCCGCCTCGGGCAGGAGCTCCTCGAGAGAGCCGACCACCTCGACGCCTTCGAGCGGGCTCGGCTCGGGGCGACGCCGCAGCGCTCGGACCTTCATGCCGAACGGCAGCGCCCGCACGGCGATCGCCACGCCGATGCCGCCCAGCCCAACCAGGCCGAGGGTGCGCGTGTTGAGCCAGCCCAGCGGAGCGAAGTTCCAGTGTTCCGGCGGCTCTTCGATCCACGTCTCGGGCAGATGCTTCTCGAAGGCGAGCATGCCCGCCAGCACGAACTCCGCGATCGGGATCGCCGATGCGCCGCGTGCGTTCGTCACCGTCCGTCCATCGAACAGCTCGCGCGGGAAGCTGTCGATGCCGGTGCCGGCGAGGTGCACCCACCCGACACGCTGCGCGTGCTCGAGGGTGTTGGGCCCCCACCCACCGAAGAGGACGTCGGCGCGCAGGTCGGACGGCAGGGGGTCGGCGCCGGCGTCGATGACCTCGATGTCGGGCACCGCGGCTTGCATCGCCTCCGCGGCCTTCGGTCCGAGCTGGTTGATGACACGCACCGCCACGCGCGAAACCTACGTCAGAACGGGCGTGTGACCGCGCGGGTCGGACCGAAGCTGTGCAGGGCGAGCGCGTGCAGGTTCCCGAGGCCGCCGCACACCATGACCAACATGTCCTCGGGGCTCGCAACCAGGTGCACCCGACCGTCCTCGTCGACCCGGCCGTTCTCGGCTGCCTTCTCCCGGTGGGGCGCGGGCCATCGGTCGACGGGCAGGGCTGCGTGCGCCCAGAGCCGCTCCTGGACGTCCTCGACGTCCGGGTACGCCTTGGCGATGAGGTCGGCCCACGGCGGCGCGAGGCAGACGAGGATCTCGGCTCCGTGGTGGGCGCCGATGAACGCGTTCGTGCCGGGGAACGCCAGTGACGTGCCGATGATCTCGACCAGGTCCCGGCCGTTGTCGGCGACGATGTCGGCGACGTCGATCGTCCCGGTGCACCCGTGCACCGTGACCGCGCTCCCGCCGACGCCGCGCCGCTCGGCCAGCGGCGTCCACGGCGAACGCTCCTCCCACTCTCCGACGACGATGCCCGCAACCCGGCCCGGTTGCCCGAACACGCTCTTCGAGGTGACGCCGACGACCTGACCGCCGACGTTGCGCATCACCAGGCGCAGCGCCCGGCCGATGGCCGGCGCGGGCCCGGCGGCACCGCCGAAGCAGCCGGCGTCGAACGGGATCGACAGCGTGTGGCGCGCCGGGCCGTTCACGAACACGCCCGGCACGACGCACGACGTGGTCGTGTTCAACGCGAACAGGTTGAACACAGGGTCGGCCATCGCGTCGATCGCCGTGCTCAGCAAAGGCATCGACTCCGCCGGCGCGCCGGCCAACACCGCGTTCACCGCGATCTTCTCGACCGTGCAACGGCCGTTGCGAGGCGGGAGCTCGGCCAGGCATTCGTCCGGGAACCGGCCCGACGCCACGAGGTGCTCGCGGACACGCTCCTCGGTCGGCGGGACGAGCGGGAGGCCGTCGCCCCAGCCGGCGTCGGTGGCGAGCTTCTGGAAGGCGACGGGATCGTCGTCCACCTCGAGGCGGGCGCTCGTCAGCCAGTCGAGCTCGCACCCCTCGGGGCCGCAGTCGACCCGCCCCGCGATCTCGCTGTGCTCGTGGCTCATCTCGCTACTTCCCCACTCCGAGCGTCTCGAGCAGGCGGGGCCAGTGCTCGCGCGCGATCTCGCGCACCTCGGCCTCGGGCCGCGACTCGAGCGGGTACGGCAGCACGTGGACGCGCAAACCCGCCCGCCCCGCGTTGGCGGCCATGGTGTGCGCCAGATGCTCGAACTCCGCTGTTACGACGACGACCGCCGTCTTCCCCCGGGAGGCCACCGTGACGGTGTCGTGCACGCTCCAGGAGGTACAGGAGCCTCAGTTGCCGAGGCCGACGACGGCGATATCGACGTCGGTCGCGAAGTCGTCGAGCTCGGCGAACGTCCGGACACCGTCGTCGCCGATCCGGTTGCCCGCGCGCCACGGCTGCACCTTTGCGCCGGCGGCGGTCAGCTCGCGCGTCCACTCGTCGAGCACCCACTCGAACGACGGCCACGTGCGATCGGAGCGGATCCCCACGATGCGGCCGGCGAAATCGCCGGCGTCGGGTCCCGGGTCGGGATCGACGTCGGGGGGCGCCGCGGTCGGGTCGAGAACCGTGATTCGTGCCACTTCCCACCTCCTCTCGGTGCGAGCGATCGTAGGCGCGTTCCCTGATACGCATGTCAGGGAACGCGCGTAGGCTTTTTCGCCATGCGGGCCGAGGTCGTCGTCGACGGGATCGTGTTCGGCGAAGGCCCCGTGTGGGTTCCCGACGGCATCGCCGGCGGACCGACCCTCGTCGTGACGAGCGTCGCCGCCGGCGCGCTCTACCGCGTCTGGCCGGAGCGGAACCACACCGAGGTGCTCGCCGATACCGGCGGCGGCGCGAACGGCGCCGCGCTCGCCGCCGACGGCAGCTTCCTCGTGGCCCAGAACGGCGGGATGGACTTCTCGAAGCTGCCCCTGGCCGTCGACTACCCGTACAACCCCGCGACACCGGGCCTGCAGCTCGCGACGCTCGACGGCGAGGTCCGCTACCTCGCCGATGACGGACTGCAGGCGCCCAACGACCTCGTCGTCGCGGTCGACGGCACCCTCTACTTCACCGATCCGCCGCATTTCCCGCTGCCCCCGGAGCCCGCCGGTCGGGTGATGTCGTACTCGCGCGACGGCGGGCTGCGCGTCGTCGCCGACGGCTTCACGTACTGCAACGGCATCGCGCTCGACCGCGACGGCACGCTGGTCGTGATCGAAGGGCGCGGGTTGCAGCGGCTGCTGCCCGAGGGCGAACGCGAGTGGATCGTCGAGAAGCTCGGGCGTGGCGGCGGCGACGGCTTCTGCATCGACACGGAAGGCAACTACTACGTCGCCGCCACCGTCGACCACGGCGTGCGCGTCGTCGATCCGGCGGGCAACGAGCTCGACTTCCTCGGGCTCGACGGCGACGGCGTGACGACGAACTGCTGCTTCGGTGGGCCCGACGGGCGCACCTTGTTCGCGACCGACGCCATCCCCGGCCGCGTCGTCGTGTGGGAGGGCCTCCCACACCCGGGCCTGGTCATGCACACGTGGCCGGGATCGGCCTGACGGGTCAGCGCAGCAGCGGACGCACACGGGCGGCGAGGTCGACGGCCCAGGCGCGGGGATCGGCGAGGGGCCAACCCAATTCCGGCAGGTCGAAGTACTCGACGCTGAGGCGGCCGGGGTACCCGAGCTCGCCGAGGCGGCCCACGACCGAGGCGAAGTCGACGACGCCGGCGGGATCGTCGGCGTGCACCTGCGTCGCGCCCGGGCGCCCCTGGCGCAACTGGACGTGATCGGCGTACGGCAGCAGCTCGATCGGGTCGCCGCCCCAGTCCGCCACGTGGCCGGTATCAACGAGCAGCCGCAAGCCGGGCACCTCGCCGATCATCGCCCGGCACGCGTCAGCAGAGTTCACCACCGAGCCTGCCCACGGCTCGAGGAGTGCGCCGGGCGCGGCCCGGAACCAGGCGACCGTCCGCTCCCACATCCCGGGCCCGGCGCGGGGCGCGGGCGTGGAGCACCACTCGGGGCGCGGCTTCGGGAACGCGGTCGGGCAGCCGACGGGCAACGGCAGCGTCCCGGCGTCCATGTCGACGAGCACGTCGATGTGCCGGAAGCCGTCGGCGACCGCGAGCTCGGCGCGCTCCTCGACCGGGCGCGGCGCGTAGACGATGTCGACGACGCCGAGCGGTATCGGCACGTGCGCTATTTCTGCTCGCCGTACTCCATGCCGTGCGGCATGACCATGCCGACGTGCTGGAGGTGCTGGCCCAGGACCTGGTCGAACTGGTCCGCGACCTGCTCCGGCTCCCACCCGCCGTCCCGCCACATCCACGCGATCTGCTTGGGATGCTGGAAGATCGTGTACGCGTAGTCGGTTCGGCCCAGGATCTGACCATTCACGTGGCTGGCGCGTTCCGACGCGACGAACGCGACGAGCGGCGCGTTGAGCGCCGGGTTCTGCTCGGGGGGCGGCTTCTCTCCGGTCCGCTCGAACAGTCCGGCGGTCATGCGGGTGGCGCCGGCGGGGGCGACGGCGTTGACGGTGATGCCGTACTTCCCGAGCTCGAGCGCCCAGATGAACGTCATGCCCATCAGGCCCGCCTTGGCGGCGCCGTAGTTCGTCTGGCCGAAGTTGCCCCGCAGGCCGGCGGACGACGTGATGTTGATGATCCGCCCGTAGCCGGCGTCCTTCATGACGACAGCAGCGTGGTGGCCGCAGTTGAACGAACCCTTCAGGTGCACGCCGATGACCGAGTCGAAATCCTCCTCGTTCATCTTCACCAGCGTGCGATCGCGCACGATGCCGGCGTTGTTCACGAGGATGTCGAGCTGGCCGAACGCGTCGACGGCGGTCTGAACGATCCTCCCGGCGCCGTCGAAATCCGAGACCGAGTCGTAGCTCGGGATCGCCTGACCGCCGAGCGCCTCGATCTCCTTGCACACCTGGGCGGCCGGGTCCTCGTCGGTCCCCCGGCCGTCGAGGCTGACACCGACGTCGTTCACGACGAGCCGGGCACCCTCCTTGGCCATGCACAACGCGAATTCGCGGCCGATGCCACGACCCGACCCGGTGACGATCGCGACGCGCCCGTCGAGCAGCCCCACCGGGATCAGCCTCGCCTCGGGACGGCGGCGGTCGCGGCACCGGTCAGCTTCGCCTCGCCGTCCTGGTTGACGACCTGGCACTCGACGTCGACGAGGCCGACATCGCTCTCGTCGGCGTCGCGCAGGCCGGTCACTATGGCCGTACACGTGAGTGTCTCGCCCGGCCAGACCTGCTTGGAGAATCGGACCTGGTAGCGGCGGAGCGCGGCCGGTCCGAACCAGTCCTTGAGCACTCTCGCCATGAGCCCGGCCGTCAACATGCCGTGGCCGAACACGGACGGGTTCCCGATGGAGGTTGCAACCGTGTCGTCGTGGTGCATGGGGTTGAAGTCACCCGACGCGCCGGCGTAGCGCACGAAATGCGTGCGCGAGATGTTCTCCACGACGAGCGGCGGCGCTTCGTCGCCGACGGACAGGTCCTCGAACGCGGGCGCGGTCACGAAGCTCGTCATCGCACCTCCTCCTCGGAGTGGCTGTTTCCAGCGGGTCCGGAGCGTACCCGGCACCGCGACGAAAGGTGACACGCGTGTCGGGTACGCCTAGCCTGAGATCAGTGCCCCGGTCCAAGAAAGCGAGCCGCGGCCGTCCCGCTGCGCCGCGTCGCACCAACAACTCCGGGCGCGGTGGCGCGACGGGCGACGGGCGCACGCACACGACCGGCGTACAGCTGGGTACTCCCGCCCAGGGGCGGGAGCTGCGGGCACGGGGCCGGCGGACGATGCGCAAGCTGCTCGACGCCGGAGTCGAGATCTTCGCCCAGCGCGGCTTCCACGCAGCACGTGTCGACGACATCGTCAAGCTCGCCAAGACCTCCCACGGCACGTTCTACCTGTACTTCTCCAACAAGGAAGAGCTGTTCCGCGCCCTGGCCCAAGAGGTCGCGGGCGAGATGATCTCGCTGGCCGACTCGCTCCCGCCGATCGATCCCGGGCCCGAGGGCCGCGCCGAGCTCCGAGCGTGGCTCGCGCGCTTCGTCGAGGTGTACGAGCACTACGGCCCGATCATCCGGGCGTGGACGGAGGCCGAGATCGGCGGCAGCGAATTCGGCCGGCTCGGGACCGACGTGCTCACCGAGTTCTCTCGGGTGCTGACCGGACGCATCCGGCGCTCGTCGTCACCCGACATCAATCCGCAGATCGCGGCGCTGGCCGTCGTCGCCATGATCGAGCGCTTCAACTACTACGTATTGTCCCGCCAGGTGGACGTGAGCCGGGACGAGATGCTCGACACGCTCGCCACCGTCACCCACGCCGGCCTCTTCGGCGGGAGCGCCAGCCGCTACTGACCGTTCACGGACGGGGCGTGTGACTCCCCTGTCGGCAGGAGCCACTCGCTGAGGTCGCCCATCTCGGCGACGGACCCGCCGTAGGTGACGCGGCCCTTGACGAGCACGGCGACGTCGTCGGCGACGCCGAGCGCGTGACCGACGTGTTGTTCGACGATGAGCAGGGTCGTCCCGGTGTCACGGATCGTGGTGAGAGTCTTGTAGACCTCGTCGACCACGATCGGCGCCAGGCCCAGCGACAGCTCGTCGCAGACCAAGAGCCGGGGCGGCTTCGCCAGCACCCGCGCCAGTGCGAGCATCCGCTGCTCCCCGCCCGAGAGGGTGCCCGCCACCTGCCGGCGACGCCGGCTCAGGGGAGGAAACATCTCGTAGGCGCGGGCGAGGCCGCCGGAGGCGCGCGACCGGCCCAACGAGCGGCGCAGGCTGAGCAGGAGGTTCTCCTCCACGGTGAGCGACGCGAACACCGACCGTCCCTCCGGGGCCTGCGCGATGCCCTTGCGCGCCAATCGGTAGGCGCGCTGCCGCGTGACGTCCTCTCCGTTGAAGAAGAACTTCCCCGCCGTGGGCCTGATGAGCCCCGAGCAGACGCGCGCCACCGTCGTCTTCCCGGCGCCGTTCGACCCGAGCAGCGCGAGCACCGAGCCCTCGCGCACCGCGAGGGACACACCGAAGAGGGCGCGGAAGGGGCCGTACCCGGCTTCCACGTCGCGTAGCTCGAGCAGTGGCCGGGACGGCGTGGCCGTTTCCGGTGACGGCGCGGCCGCGCTCACACCAGCTCCCCGAGGTAGGCCCTGCGGACGGCTTCGTCGTCCATCACCTCGGCTGTGGCTCCCGACGCGATGATGACCCCGAAGTCGAGTACGTAGAGACGGGAGGCGAAGGCCTGCACCATCTCGACGTCGTGCTCCACAAGGAGGATCGCCGTGCCCCGCTCGCGCTGCACCTCCTGCAACGTGCCGACCAGCTCCATCGTCTCGCTCTGGTCGAGACCGGACGACGGCTCGTCGAGCAGCAGGAGCATCGGCTCGGTCATCAACGCGCGGCCCATCTCGACCAGGCGGGCCCGGCCGAGGCTCAGCGATTCGATCGGCTTGTCGGCGACGTCCATCAGGCCGAGCAACTCGAGCGTGTGGTCGGCGCGACGGTTCTCGTCCTTGGTCGGGCCGGCGAGGTTGAGCACGTCCTTCCAGAACCGCCCCGTGCCGAGGCGCGCTCGCTCGGCGACGAGCAGGTGGTCGCGCACGGTCATGCCGCTGAACAGCTCGATGCGCTGGAACGTGCGGCCGAAGCCCAGCCGGGCGCGCTTGTAAACAGCCATCCGGGTGATGTCGCGCCCGTTGAAAACGACGCGACCGTTGTCTGCCCGTAGGAGACCGAGCAGACAGTTGAAGAAAGTCGTCTTCCCCGCGCCGTTCGGACCGATGAGCCCGACAGGCTCCCCGGGCTCGACGGTCAGCGTCACGTCCTGGAGCGCGGTGATGCCCGAGAAGCGCTTGCACACTGCAGTCGCCTCGAGCAGGCTCACCGGTCGCTCCCCGGGTTCCCGGCCGCGACCGGCGCGGGCTGCGGCCGCGTACGCACGACACCGCCGCTCTCACCGTCGGTTGGCTGACGACCGCGGGTGAGGAAGCGCTGCACGGTTTCGAGCGACCTCCGCTTGTTGTACTCGAGGATGCCTTCGGGGTGCTTCGCGTACGTGACGGCACCGAGGCCGAAGAGGATGAACTGGTAGGCCGGCGACAGCCCCAGCGCCTTGAGGATCTCGGGCACGAACGCGATCGCGAGGCCCGCCTGCACCGCGCCTTCGACGGTGCGCGCGCCGATCGTCACCACGATCACGAGCCAGAGGAGCCCGAACAGCACGCCGAAGTTCGCGGTGTAGTTCGCCTGGTTCTCCTGGATCGCCAGGAGCCCGCCGCCGAGGCCGGCGATGCCCGCGGAGAGAGCGAAGGCGATGACCCGCGCCCGGGCGGGGTTGATGCCGATCGAGGTGGCGGCGGTCTCGCTGCCGCGCAGCGCGTCGAGATATCTGCCCGTCGTCCCCTTGCGCACGAGTATCACCAGTATCGATATGACGAGCAGGAGGCCGAGGGCAAGGAAGAGGAAGGCTCGATCACTCCCGAACAGCGGAGGGCGCGGAACCTTCGTCGGCAGCACACCCCCGCTCACCCAGTCGAGGGGCACGAAGATGCTCTCGAACATGAGCGCGAACGCCAGCGTGGCGAGCGCGAGGAAGATGCCGCCGAGCCGCAGTGCCGGTATCGCGAGCAAGGCACCGACGATCGCTGCCATCGCCGCCCCGATGACCATCGTGAGGAGCACCGGCATGTCGAAGCGCTGGGCCAGCTGGGCGGTGCCGAACGAGCCCACGGCTGCGAACGACGCCTGGCACAGCGAGATCTGGCCCGCCATCCCGGTGATCACCGTGATCGACAGGAAGATGAGGGAGAAGATCACCGCCCTCGTGATGATGAGCAGCCAGAAGTTGCTGACGACGAAGAGCGCGACATAGAGGCCGGCGAGGATCACCACTGCGCCCAACACCCATGTGGTGTACGTGAGCAAGCGCATCCGTTGCCCCGCCGCGAGGCTCGGCGGCGGCGGGTCGACGCCGGAGAGCGGGTCGACGATCTCGCGGCGTTGGCGCAGGCCGGGCCAGAACAAGAGCAGCAGGAACAGCGCGACGAACGGCAGCGATGGCCGCAGCCCGTTGGACAGGACACTGTCGGCCGGGAGGTACCCGCCCAGGACCCCCTGCGCGACGCCGAGGAGTATCCCGCCCAAGAACGCCAATGGGATGCTGGTCAGGCGACCGAAGGCGGCCGCCGCGATCGCGGCGATCAGCAGAATGGTGAAGTTCGGCGCCGCCAACTGGGCGAACAGCGGCGCGAGGAGCACCCCGGCGAGGCCGGCGAACGCGCTCGACAGCATCCACGAGAACGCGCTGACGCGGTCGGCGTTGATGCCGGCCAGCTCGGTCATGCGAGGGCTCTCGACGACGGCTCGCATCTGGAGGCCGATCGTCGTGTAGCGGAACAGCACGGTGAGGAACAGCACCGCCGCCCCGGTCGAGACGATCGTGGCGACCTGGTTCCCGTCGAGCACGTAGTCGCCGAAGTGGTAGTAGGCGAACGGGTTCGGCCAGATGGTCGGCGGGTTGAACACGGAGCTCTGGAGGAAGTCGAAGTCGGGCAGGAGCTTGACGATCTCCGGGATCGCGATCAGGAGGCCGATCGACGTCACCAGCTTGGCGATGGCGGGCGCCGTGCGCAGGTGCCGGTACAGCGCGCGGTCGAGGATCAGGCCGACGAGCGGCGCGACGATGAACACCGACAGGATGAACGCCGGGAGCAGCGGCCAGTCGTGGTTGGTGACGGTGTTGTAGAAGACCGCCGCCGACACGAAGGCCTGGGCGCCGAACGCCAGGTTGAAGACGCCCGACGTCTTGTACGTCAGGACCAGCCCGACGGCCAAGAGCGCGAAGACGCAGCCGAACGGGATCCCGAGGATGATGTAGTTGAGGAGGTCGCTCACGCGGGCGGTCTCCCGTTCGGGCTCGGGACGGCCGAGCCCACCGTCACCCCTTGACGGTGGGCTGCGACTGCAACTTGTCGGGCAACGGATTCAGTTGGAAACAGACGAAGGGCTTGCCCGGCTGGCCGAAGGACGGCACGAACTTCCCGTTGTCGACCTTCGACAACACGTTGCACCCCTGCGCTTGGTCGGCCATGTGCTGGACGCTCCAGTCGATCCCGGCGAGAAGCCCGTTGGCTGTGAAGTTCTTCTCCGCGTTGATCGCGTCGACGACCTTCTGGCGCGTGAAGTCCGGGCCCGCCTCCTTGAGCCCCTGAACAAACTGGGTGGCGTTGATCCAGCCCGCCATCGAGTTCTCGTTCTGTGCGAAGCCGCCCTTCTTCATCCACGTCTGGAATTCCTTGAGACCCTGGGGCTTCTGCTTCACCTCGAACGGCGTGAAGAACGTCAGGGCGTACGACCCCTGGAAGAACGGGGCGTTGTCCGAGATGAACTTCTGGTTGTACGCGTCCGGAAGGTATTGGACGGCGTTGAGGCCCTGCTTCTTCATCTCCTTGGCCAGGGTGAGGGTCCCGTTGTTGTCCATGCACGTCGTCACCATGTCGACGCCCTTGTCCTTCATCTGCGAGACGTCATTGCTGAGGTCGGTCACGCCGAACGCAAGGCTGGTGTCGACGAACTCGACCTTGGCCGACGGATACTTGTCGAACGTCGCCTGCACTCCCTTCGCGCAGTCGGCCGACTGCGGGACCTGGTACGCGAGCAGGCCGATCTTCTTCTTGTGCAGCTTCTGCACCAACCACGGGACTGTCTGGCTCGCACACGTGAAGCACAGATACGAGCCCTTCTCGCCGAAGAGGTTCGGCGGCCCGGGCGCCTGCTCGGAGCCCCACTCGGCGTTGATGTTCCAGCCGAAGGTAGGGATGCCGGACTGGCCGAGCAGGTCGGCTCCGGTGAACAGCAGGGTCGAGACCGGCAGCACCGCGAACACGTTGTCCTCGGAGATCAGGCCTTGGACCTCCTGGCGGTTCATGCCGACCTGGTCGTCGCGCTTGGACGAGAGATTCAGCTTGCGCCCGTAGATGCCCTTGTCCTTCGACGCGTTGACCATGTTGAAGTAGGCCTGCACGCCGTCGAAGGCGGCGGCGTAGTCGCCGCCGAGCGGGTTGGTCTTCGCGACCACCCCGCCCACGTTGATTTGGGTGCTGGTGACCCCGGGCTGATCCACCGGTGGGAACTGCTGGCTGGGCGTGTCGGCCCCCGCCGAGACCGGCCCCACAGCCGCGAGCAACCCTGCGGCAATTACGAGACTCGCGAGCCCCGCCATCGCACGACGACCACGCATCGGTAACCCCCCAGAACACCAAGGCGAATCGAAAGTTTGCTAACTCTAACGTCAGGTTCCGCGGGGGACCATAGCGGTACCGACGTCCGGTGGGCTCGCGGGCAAACTCGACCGGTCGGTCAAGCGCGAGGGACGTCTCTGCAACGCGCGAGGATGCCCCCGTGGCGCACACGCTCGTGACCTTTCACGCCCACCCCGACGACGAGGCCATCGCCACCGCGGGCGTGATGGCGAAGGCGGCCTCGGAAGGACACCGCGTGGTGCTCGTCGTCGCGACCCGGGGCGAGCACGCCGGCTATGGCCACGAGATGCTCGAGCCCGGCGAGAAGATGTCGGAGCGGCGGGTGCGGGAGACGCAGCGGGCCGCCGAGATCCTCGGCGTGTCACGCGTCGAGTTCCTCGGTTACGTCGACTCCGGGATGATGGGGACACCGGAGAACGACGCGCAGGGCTCCTTCTGGACCGCCGACGTCGACGAAGCCGGAAAGCGGCTCGCGAAGATCCTCGACGAGGAACGCGCCGACGTGCTCACCATCTACGACGACCATGGCGGGTACGGGCATCCGGATCACATCCAGGTGCATCGCGTCGGCGCCCGAGCCGCCGAGCTCGCCGACACCCCGGTCGTCTACGAGTCCACGATGAACCGCGACCACATCTATCGCTTGTTGCAGGAAGGCATCGCCCAGGGCAACACGGAGCTTCCCGGCGACATCGACCCGGCCGACCTCCCCGATCCGGACGACAACACCTTCGGTTCACCGGAGTCGGCGATCACCACGACGGTCGACGTCCGCAACTTCCTGGACGTCAAGCGCGCCGCGATGGCCGCGCACGGGAGCCAGATCCAGGAGTCGTCGTTCTTCCTCAAGCTGCCGCCCGACACGTTCCGCGAGGGGTTCGGCTACGAGTGGTTCATCCGCCGTGGGGCACCGCCGGGGACGAGCGAGGACGACCTCTTCGCGCCGTTGCGCTGACTGGAGTGCGCCGACCGGCTACCGGTCGTGCGCGGCCTTCAGGAGCTCGGCCAGCGCGTCGGGTACCGCCGCCGCGATCGCCCCGATGTTCGGGACGATCTCGCGACATCCGATGAGCCCGAAGCCCACCGAGTCGAGGTAGCTCAGCACGGTGATGTTGAGCCCGGTCCCGGCCAGCAATGGGCCGAGCGGGAACAGGCTCACGAGGCGCGCGCCCGCGCAGTAGAGAGGGAACGCCGGGCCGGGGACGTTCGAGACGATCAGGTTGATGATCGGCCGATGCCGGCCTTCGAGGAGCCGCTCGTACAGACGTATGCCGCGTGAAAACAGCACCGGCGCCGCCACCTCGGCCCATTCGTGCAGCGTGTTGCCGCCGATGTCCTCGTGCACCTGCTTGGCTCCGCTCATGACCTCTCGGGCGGCGAAGAGGCGGTCGACCGGATCGTCGAGCTGGGTGGCGAGCGTCGCGAACATCGCCGAAACGCGGTTGCCCATCACGCCCTGCTCGTCCGGCGTACGGACCGACGCCGGGATCGCGGCGAGGAGCGCCTTGTCGGGCACCTGCCCGCGCATCTCGAGATACCGGCGCAGCGCTCCCGCGCACACGGCCAGCACGACGTCGTTCACCGTGACGCCGAACGCCTGCTTGACCTCTTTCACGTCCGCCAGCGGCACGGACGCGAACGCCACGCGCCGGTGCGGTGTCAGGATCCCGTTGAGCGCGCTCGGTGGCGCCGTCAACGGCACACCTGCGCTCACCGGCTCGGAGCGCAGTCGCTGGATCACACGCACGGCGGAGCTCGTGAGGTTGCGCACGGCGCGGTACGCGCGGAGGGGCTGGCGAGCGATCGAGGTCACTGCGCCGACGAGCAGCTCGGCGTCGGACGGCACCCGCTCGGGTGTCGGTTCGTGCTCGGCCGGGGGCTTCGGCTCCGGGTGGCGCTCGAGGTCGAAGATCTCGGTCATGAGGTCGACACCGAGCACGCCGTCGATGGCGGCGTGGTGCATCTTGGCGATGACACCGACGTACCCGTGCTCGAGACCCTCGACGACCCACAGCTCCCAGAGCGGACGGCGGCGGTCGAGCGGGCGCCCGGCGATCTCGGCCGTGAGCTCGGCGAGCTCGTCGAGGCCGCCGGGCGCCGGCAGCGCAGCCCGCCGGACGTGGTAGTCGAGGTCGAAGTCGGGATCCTCGATCCAGACCGGGTTGTCGACGCCGAACGGGATCTCGACCACGCGCCGGCGGAACGGCTCGAGGCGCGGCAGTCGCTCGCCGATGAGCTTCCGCATCGTCTCGACGGTGAAGCCGCCGGGAACGTCAGACGGGTCGAGAACCATCGTCGCCATGACGTGCATGTGCGTCGACGGCGTTTCGAGCGCGAGAAAGGCGGCGTCGAGGCCGGTCAGCCGCTGCATTCGCGCTCCGATCGAAGGTCTGTGCGCGCAGCGTACGGGGGCGGCTCGTGGTCCTCAAGGGGCCGACGGCGCGGCACAATGTGTGGATGGGTTGGGCCTATCTCGCCGTGAGCCTCGTCGGCGCCTGGTTCACGTTCAACGCGTACCGGCCGTCGCGCCGCTGGCAGCTCCTCACGCTGAGCTTCTTCGCGGGTTGGTTCACCTCGGAGCTCGCCGTCTTCCACATCGCCTGGCAGGTGGCCGCGACCGTCCTGTTCGTCTGGCTCGGGGCGCTCGGTTCGTGGGCGGGGATCGTCGGGCTCGTCGTCGCGCTCGCGTCTTGGGCCGGTCTGCTGGGGCTCCAGCTGGTGTCCGGTCGCTCGGCGCAGGTGATGGAGGACGCGCTGCGCGAGGGGCTGGGGCCCAACTACCGCTCCGAGATCGCGCCCGGTCTCGCCGAGCGCCTGGCGCGGCGGGGGTCACGACGACATCTGCTGCTCCCCTTCTACCTGCGTGACCGTCGCGTCAAGCGCGTCAAGAACATCCAGTACGCGCCGGGCGGCGGCCGGCGTCACCTTCTCGACGTGTGGCGCCCGAAGGGCGGCGCGCACCGCGCGCCGGTCCTCCTCCAGTTACACGGCGGCGCCTGGATGGTCGGCGACAAGGGACAGCAAGCCCTCCCGTTCATGCTGCACCTCGCGGCCGAGGGGTGGGTGTGTGTCGCCGCCAACTACCGGCTCAGCCCGCGCGTGTCGATTCCCGATCAGCTCGTCGACTGCAAGCTGGCGCTCCGCTGGATCCGGGAGCACATCGGCGAGTACGGGGGCGATCCCGACTTCGTCGTCGTGACCGGCGGCTCGGCCGGTGGCCACCTCGCCGCGCTCGTCGCCCTCACGCCCGACGACCCCGAGTTCCAGCCCGGCTTCGAAGACGCCGACACGTCCGTCACCGCGTGCGTGCCGTTCTACGGGGTGTACGACCTCGCCGAGGTGTTCGACCCCAGGGACCGCGCTGGCGCGCGTGGAGAGCGCATCGGCCACTGGTTCGCGCGCCGCGTCGCGGGCGCGACCGTCGAGGAGGACCGGGAGCGGTTCGTGAAGTACTCGCCGATCGCGCACGTCGGTCCGCACGCTCCTCCCTTCTTCGTGATCCACGGCACGAGCGACAACCTCGTTCCCGTGGAGCAGGCGCGCCGATTCGTGGCCGCCCTCCGCGACGTATCACGCAAACCGGTGCTGTTCGCCGAGATCCCCGGCGCGTCCCACGCCTTCGAGGTGTTCCATTCGGTCCGGACCGAGAACGTCGTGAACGGCGTCGATCGGTTCCTCGCCTGGCTGCACAGCGCGCACCGGGCGCGCCGTCCCGACGTGCCCGCCGACCCCGTCGACCGGGGCTCAAAAGCGGCGGCGGCGGCGGCCGCGGCGCGTGATCGGCGGTAGGGGCACGCGCCGGAGCGACCGATCGGACGACCACATCGCGTACGGCGCCATGGTCAACCCCGCCAGGCCCACCAGCACCGAGTCGTAGTTCACCCGCCACCCGTTGAAGTCGACCCAGGCCTGAGCGAGGTCGGACTTCAGCGGTACTCCGGCGTCCGCGAGCTGCCGGCAGGCGTCGTCGAACTCCTCCTGGGCGATGCTCGTCGGGTCGGTCTGCTGCGGGTCCGGGTCGTACGGGATGCTGAAGAAGTCCGAGATGGCGCGCAGCGCCGAGTACCCGGCGCGCACGCACAATGCCGCGTACGGCGATCGTGGGATGTCGATCGTGGAGTTCGCGAACGACGCCGCATCGAGCACGACTCCCGCGGCCGTCACCCACGAGCGGTCACTCCGCGGTGATCGAAAGAAGACCAATGACCCCTGCGACGTGTGGGTCTCCTCGACCTCGGCGAACCAGTCCTGCCACTGCCCCCACACGGTGTCGAGCTTCCCGAGCTCGTCGATGCGACTCACGCGGACGAGGAAATCGATCGACGACGGTGGTGTGCCCGCTCGGGCCGAGAGCTTCGCGACGAGCACTTCGCGTCGCGAGAACGCGTTGTAGATGTTCGGCAGGTACGCGATGAAGAGCGCGAGGACACCAAGACCGAGAGCTGCCTCCGTGAACGCGAGGACCGTCGTGGGCAGGTCTCGCGGGTGCACGAAGCCGAGCGTGAACAGGGACGAGCCGCTCTCGCTGAACGCTGACCGCCAGCTCGAGACACCGAGCGCGTGGAACATCATCATGCTGCCGACGATCACCATCGCCAGCCAGACCGCCGGCTGGACGAGCAGCGTGAGCGGTGCGTACAGCGCCATGATCCGGTCGCGACCCTCGTAGGTCTTGCTCGTGCTCGCGAGCAGGTTGAAGACGCGCCGGGTGCTCACCCAGACGATCCGCGTGAGCGAGACCACCGAGCCCCGCGGGAGCACGAGGGAGCGGACGGCGGCGTCGAGCACGACGACGACCAGGGCGAGCCCGGCGACGAACCACGCGATCTTGACGACTGCTTCCACGCGGGTCAGTCCTCCGCCCCGGGCCGCATTCGCCGCTGGCGCTTGAGGTCACCTCGCCGCCGCTTGGCCTCGATCCGGCGGCGGCGGGCCGCTTTGCTCGGCGCCGTCGACCGGCGTGCCCGCGGGGTACGAAGCGCGTCGGCGAGCCGCTCACGGAGCCGCGCCAACGCCAGCTCGCGGTTGCGGGCCTGGGACCGCGTATCGGCCGCGACCACCCGCACCACGGGGCCGAAGCGGTCGAGCAGCCGGGCGCGCTGCGACGGCGTGAGCGACGGCGACCCCTCCACGTCGAAGCGCACCTCGACACGCGTGTTGGACGTGTTCGCGTGCTGCCCCCCGGGCCCTCCCGGGCCCGAGAAGCGCCACTCGAGCTCGTCGAGCGGGATCGCGCACGTACCCGTCACCCGGAGCCACCGCACGCGCGGGCACGGTACCCGCGTCGCGGTGCGTCGAGGCTCGAATCCCCTGGTCAGGGCGGGTCCGCGATTGACAACGCCCCGACCGGCTCTAGAGTGTCGGCCGTCACACTGACTGGTTGGTCAAGCCGACTGGGGCTTTCGTGGACGGGGCGGGGCGGAAGTCCCGATGGATTTGGGGGGCGAGACGTGCGCGATTCGTACCGGCACCTGGCGCGCAAGCGGTGGCTTCGGGTCGTGGCCGTGGGGGCGTGCGTGGCCCTCATCGCGGCTGCGTGTGGGGGCGGCGGCGGAGGCGGCGGCACGCAAGGCGCACAGACCAACATCCCCAAGAACAACGGCAAGCCCGTCGAGGGCGGGTCGCTGACCTATGGCCTCGAGGCCGAAACCCTCGGCGGCTTCTGTCCGCCGACGGCGCAGCTCGCGGCGGGCGGGATCCAGGTGTTCCAGGCCATCTACGACACGCTCACCGTTCCCAACGACAAGGGTGACTACGTCCCGTACCTCGCGAAGTCGATCGACCACAACGCCGACTACACGCAGTGGACGATCGCTCTCCGCGACGGCATCCAGTTCCACAACGGCGAGCCGTTCAACGCCGACGCGGTCAAGCTCAACCTCGACCGCTTCAAGAACGGCGTGCTGTTCCAATTCGTGTTCCCGGACGTCCAGGACATCTCGGTGGTCGACCCCATGACCGTCCGCGTCACCACGAAGGTGCCGTGGGTTGCCTTCCCGTCTTCACTGTGGTCGACCGGCCGGCTGGGGATGGCGGCGCCCGCGCAGCTGAACGACGACAGCACGTGCCCCCGGAACCCGATCGGGACCGGACCGTTCAAGTTCCAGGACTGGGTGCCGAACGACCACCTCACGGTGACGAAGAACCAGAACTACTGGCAGAAGGACAAGGACGGCAACAAGCTGCCCTACCTCGACCAGCTCACGTTCCGGCCCGTCGTCGACGTCTCGCAGCGCGTGAACGGGTTGAAGGGCGGTGACCTCGACCTCATTCACCTGACCGACGGTCAGCAGATCACCGGCCTGCGCAATGACGCCAAGGCCGGCACCGTGAAGATGCTGGAGACGTCGCGGGACGCGGAGCTCGCCCACACGATGCTCAACGCCGGGAAGGCCCCGTTCAACAACCTCAACGCGCGGCTTGCGGTCGCGTACGCCAGTGATCGCAACGCGCTGAACCAGCTGTCGAACAACGGGGTCAGCCCGACTTGGGACCAGCCGTACGCCCCGGAGACAATGGGGTACCAGAAGAATGTCGGCTTCCCGACGTACGATCCCAAGAAGGCCGAGGACTACGTCAAGAAGTACGACCAGGAGACGGGCCAGAGCGGGCTGCACTTCACGCTCGACTCGACGCCGGATCCGAGCACGCAGCAGCTGGCAGCCGCCGTGAAGGCCCAGGTGGAGAAGGTGCAAGGCATCTCGGTCGAGATTCGCCCGCCCATCGAGCAGAGCCAGTACATCAACTACGCCCTGGGCGGCGGTGACGCCGGACAGTTCGACGCGATCCTCTGGCGCAACTTCCCGGGCGGCGACCCCGACACGTTGTACGTCTGGTGGAAGAGCACCCAGAAAAACGCGGACGGCTCGCCGGTCCATAACCTCGTGAACTTCGGGCGTATCAACGACCCACAGATCGACCAGGATCTCGTGCAGGGGCGGTCCGAGACCGACCCGGCGAAGCGCAAGGCCCTCTACGAGGACATCGGCAAGCAGTTCGCCAAGAACGCCTACAACATCTGGGGCTGGTTGACGTTGTGGGCCTTCGCGGGCAAGTCGAACGTCAACGGCTTCGTCGGGCCCGACCTGCCCGGCCCGAACGCAGCCGGCGACGGCGGAGCTCGCGGGGTGCCGATCGCGAGTGTCCAGCCGGTGATGGGCCTCTGGGTCAGCAAGTAGGAGCGCGAGGGGGACGAGAGAACGAGACGTAGCGAGCTCGAGCCGACTGCGACGGAGGAATCGGCCTGACGATGCTGGACGCGCTGGGAACGATTCTGGGCATCCTGCTGATCCTCTTCGTGATCCTGGGCGTCCTCGGGGTGCTGGCGCTCGCGGTGGGGACGCGCGCGGGGCGCAAGAAGCTGCTCCAGCTCATCGTGGTCCTGTTGGTCGTCACGTTCTTCTCGTTCTCCCTGCTCCATCTGACGCCGGGTGACCCGGCGCGAACGCAAAAGCCGTTCGCGACCGAGGCGCAGCTGCGGCCCATCCGCAAGGAGATCGGTCTCGACAAGCCGTTCCTCGTGCAATACAAGGACTGGCTCTTCGACTTCGTGCGAGGAGACTTCGGCAAGGACTACTCGACGAACCTTCCCGTCAAGGACTCCATCGGCAAGCAGCTGGGCGTTTCGCTGCAGCTCATCTTCTACGCGCAATTCCTGGCGCTGTTGTTCGCGATCCCGCTCGGGATCCTCGCCGCCTACAAGGCCGGTACCTGGTTCGACAAGATCGCGAACTCAGTCGCGTTCGGCGCGATCGCGATCCCGCCCTTCGTGATCGCGTTCGTGTTCATCTTCTACTTAGCGGTGCAAGGCGGGTGGTTCCCGACCCAGCAGTACGTGGCGTTCGGCACTGATCCGGCCGAGCACATCAAGCACATGTTCTTGCCCGCGCTGAGCCTCGCGATCGCACAGATCGCCATCTACATGCGCCTCCTGCGCAGCGACATGATCCAGACGCTGCAGGAGGACTTCATCACCATGGCGAAGGCGAAGGGCCTCACGAATCGGCGCATCCTGTGGCGGCACGCTTTGCGTCCGTCGAGCTTCACCCTGCTGACAGCGGCGGCGCTGAACTTCGGCGCGCTGATCGGCGGCGCAGTGGTCATCGAGTTCATCTTCCAGCTTCCCGGCATGGGGCTCGGGCTCGTCACCGCCGTGGGAACGCGCCAGTACTCGGCCGTGCAGGCCTACGTCGCACTCATCGCCGTCGCGTTCGTGTTGTTCAACGCCTTCGTCGACGGCGTCTACTCGGTCCTCGACCCCAGGATCCGCCATGCCCGAGTCGCAGCCGCCTGAGTCCGCGGGGACCGCCCTCGCCGACGAGATGGAGACGACGGGTCTCGTCGCGGATGCGTTCACCGTCGAGATCGCCGGCGTCACGGCGGGCGTACAGCCGACGAGGAAGAGGCGCCTCGGGTTCGGCGCGTGGCTCGCCCTCGTGTGGCTGGTCGGGCTGATCGTCGCCGCGATCGCGGCGCCGATCCTTCCGATCGCGGGCCCCAACGAGACGTTCACGTCGATCCAGCGTGCCCAAGCGCCGTTCGCGACCATCAGTACACCCGGCGGCGGCACGACGACGCCGTTCGCAGAGGGTCACCTGCTCGGCGGTGACCGCAACGGCCACGACCTGCTTTCCCGCGCCGTCTACGGCGCCCGCAACTCCCTGATCGTGGGCTTCGGCGCCATCGCGTTCGGCATCCTGGTCGGTGGGCTGCTCGGGCTGATCGGCGGCTACTACCGCGGCAGGGTCGACTCCGTCATCGTCGCGTTCCTGGACATCATGCTGGCGATACCCGCGCTCGTGCTCGCGCTGTCGCTGACCGCCGTGCTCCGCGGCCGCGTCCCCGACCTGTGGATCCTGGTGATCGCGCTCGCCATCATCTCCGTCCCGGTTCTCGGGCGCATCACGCGCGCCAACACGTTGGTGTGGTCCGAGCGCGAGTTCGTCACCGCCGCACGGGCCCAGGGCGCGAAGAACTGGCGCATCATGACTCGTGAAGTTCTGCCGAACGTCCTCCCGGCGATGTTCTCGATCGCGTTGCTCGGCGTGGCCGTCGTGATCTCGGCCGAGGCCGCCTTGCGGCTCCTCGGAATCGGCTTGTCGATCACCGATCCGAGCTGGGGCGGCATCATCAACGACGGCCGCGACTTCCTGACGCAGGGAATCACGGCGCACGTCGTGTTCGTCGGTTCTGCGTTCATCTTCTTCACGATCCTGGCGCTCAACTATCTGGCCGACGTCGTCAGGGCCCGCTTCGACGTGCGGGAGGCAGCGATTTGATCCGCTGGCGGCGACACGAGCGGGCCGACATCACCGAGCGCTTCCCCACCGAGTCGGTCGAAGGGCCCCTGCTCGAAGTCACGAACGTCGAGACACATTTCGAGACGCCCCGGGGTGTCGTCCACGCCGTCGACGATGTTTCCTTCTCGCTGGATCGGGGCCGCACCTTGGGCGTCGTCGGCGAGTCGGGATCGGGCAAGACCGTGCTGTCCCGCTCCGTGATGGGTCTACTGCCGAAGAAGCACGTGATCCGCCGGGGGTCGATCAAGTTCGAGGGCCGAGAGATCGGGAACGCGTCAGCCGAGGAGATGCGCCACATCTGGGGCTCGCAGATGGCGATGATCTTCCAGGACCCGATGACGTCACTCAACCCCGTCATGAAAGTCGGGAAGCAGATCACCGAGTCGCTCCTCTACCACCTCGACATCTCGCGCACGTACGCGACGGAGCTTGCCGAGGCGTTGCTGACGTCGGTCGGGATCCCCGAGCCCAAGCGCCGGCTCGCCGAGTACCCGCATCAGCTGTCCGGCGGCTTGCGCCAGCGGGTGATGATCGCGATCGCGCTCGCGTGCGGGCCCAAGCTGCTCTTCGCCGACGAGCCGACCACTGCGCTCGACGTCACGGTGCAGGCGCAGATCCTCGATCTGCTGCAGGAGCAGCAGCGCGAGCGGTTCATGGCCATGATCCTGGTGACGCACGACCTCGGCGTCGTCGCGGGCCGGACCGACGAGATCGCAGTGATGTACGCGGGGAAGATTGTCGAGAAGGCGCCGACGTCGGTGCTGTTCCGCAACATGAAGATGCCGTACACCGAGGCGCTCGTGCGATCGATCCCGAAGCTGTCCGACAGGAGTCACACGCGGCTGAACGTCATCCCGGGGCGTCCGCCGCAGCTCGTGAACCCGCCGGTCGGCTGTCGCTTCGCGCCGCGGTGCCCCTACGCGCAGGACAAGTGCGTGAAAGAGGAACCGCCCCTGCGCGAGAGCGACGTGCCGGGACACAAGTTCGCGTGCTGGTTCCCCGTCGGGACACCCGAAGGTCGAGACGCCCTCGAGCGCAACCGCGCTGCCGGCCTGCCGGCCGCGGTCGGCAGCGACGGCGCGGCGACCGCCTTGCCCAATTCGAGCGCGGCGGAGGTCGGCTGACGTGGCGGGGAGCGGCACCGCACACCTCCGTCCCGCCGACGGCGCGCTGCTCCACGCCGAGCACATCGTGGTCGAGTTCCCCGTCGGGCGCTCGGGGCTGAAGGTTCACGCCGTCTCCGACGTCAGCCTCGACATCCTCGAGGGCGAGACGCTCGGACTCGTCGGCGAGTCCGGATGCGGGAAGTCGACGACCGCCCGCGCCATGATCCAACTGCCGCGGCCGACCTCCGGCACCGTCCTGTTCGAGGGCCAGGAGCTCACCAAGCTCAAGGGCGAGGCGTTGCGCCAGGTCCGGCCCCGGATGCAGATGATCTTCCAGGACCCCATCTCGTCGCTGAACCCGCGGCGCAAGATCGGCGACCTCGTCGCCGAAGGTCTCGAGATCTGGAGCATCGGTGACAAGTCCTCGCGCCAGAAGCGGGCCGACGACGTGCTCGATGCGGTGGGTCTCGATCCCGAGCAGGCGCGGGGTCGCCGGCCGCACGAGTTCTCCGGCGGGCAGTGCCAGCGCATCTCGATCGCCCGAGCCGTCATCACGGAGCCGAAGTTGATTCTCTGCGACGAGCCGGTCTCCTCCCTCGACGTGTCGGTGCAGGCACAGATCCTCAACCTGCTGCAGGACATGAAGGCTCGCTTCGGGCTCACGCTCGTCTTCATCGCCCACGACCTCGCCGTGGTGAAGAACGTGAGCGACCGCGTCGCCGTGATGTACCTCGGGAAGCTGTGCGAGATCACGCAGCCGGACGAGCTCTACGAGCACCCCGTGCACCCCTATACGGCGGCATTGCTCGCGGCGATCCCCGAGCCCGACCCCGCCGTCCGGCCGAGCGAGCGCGATGCGCTCAGCGGGGAGATCCCGTCGCCGGTCTCGCCCCCCAGCGGCTGCCGGTTCCGGACCCGCTGCCCGAAAGCGCAGCAGAAATGCGCCGAGGAAGAGCCTGTGATCGAAGAGGTCCGGCCCGGCCACTTCGCCGCCTGCCACTTCCCCCTCGCCGAGGGCGAGCAGCTGGACTTCACGGCTCACCCCTCAGAGGGCGCGACGGCACCGGCCGCGTCCTAGCCGGCGAGGGGCGTCACTCCCCCTCGAGCTGCTCCTCGATCGCGCTCACGAGCGCGGGATCGTCGGGCGTGGTGAGCGGACGGAACCGACGGACGACCTCGCCGTCACGCGACACCAGGAACTTCTCGAAGTTCCACTGGATGTCGCCTGCTTCGCCTTCGTCGTCCACGTGCGCGGTGAGCTCTTCGTAAAGCGCGTGGCGACCGTCGCCGTTGACCTCGATCTTCGAGAACAGCGGGAAGGTCACGCCGTAGCTCGTCTCGCAGAACGCGGCGATCTCGTCCGGGGAGCCGGGCTCCTGGGCGCCGAACTGGTTGCAGGGAAAGCCGAGGACGGCGAAGCCCTTGTCGGCGTACTGCTCGTGCAGCTCCTGGAGGCCGGAATACTGGGGCGTGAGCCCGCACTGCGACGCCACGTTCACGATGAGCAGCGCCTTGCCCTCGTAGTCGCCGAGCTCGGCCGGGCCGCCGTCGAGCGCGGCAACGTCCGCGTCGTAGATCGCCATTGCTCCTCCTCGTCGAGTAGAGGCCCAGTATTGCCGACCGTCGGGAACGGCCGTTCAGCCGTCGTCGGGCCTCGCCATCTTCTCGGGGCGGACGAGGCGCTCGAACTCCTCGTGGGTCAGATGACCCAGCTCGACGGCGGACTCGCGCAGCGTCTTGCGGTGCTTGTGCGCGTGCTTGGCGATCTCCGCGGACTTGTCGTATCCGATGTGCGGGGTCAGGGCGGTGACGACCATCAGCGAGTTGTTGAGGTTCTCGGCGATGCGTTCGCGGTTCGCCTGCACGCCTTCGACCGCGAACTCGCGGAACGTGCGGCACACGTCGGCGAGGAGGTCGACCGAGTGCAGGAAGTTGAAGATCATGACGGGCTTGAAGACGTTGAGCTCGAAGTTGCCCTGCGAGCCGGCGAACCCGATCGTGGCGTCGTTGCCGATCACCTGCGCGCCGACCATCGTCATCGCTTCGCTCTGCGTGGGGTTGACCTTGCCCGGCATGATCGACGAGCCGGGCTCGTTTTCAGGGAGGATGAGCTCGCCCAACCCCGCGCGCGGGCCCGACGCGAGCCAGCGGATGTCGTTGGCGATCTTGATGAGCGAGACGGCGAGGGTCTTGAGCGCGCCGCTGGCGAACACGAGCTCGTCGTGGGCGGCGAGGGCGGCGAACTTGTTCGGGGCCGGCACGAAGGGCAAGCCCGTCAGCTCGGCGATCTTGGCCGTGCACCGCTCGTCGAAGTCGGGCGGCGCGTTCAGGCCCGTCCCGACGGCGGTTCCTCCGATCGCGAGCTGGTACAAGCCGGGAAGCGCGAGCCGGATGCGCTCGAGGTCGGCATCCAGCTGGGCAACGTAGCCGCCGAACTCCTGCCCCAGCGTCAGCGGCACCGCGTCCTGGAGATGGGTGCGCCCCGTCTTGACGATGTCGCGGAACTCCTCGGCCTTCACGGCCAAGGCATCGCGCAGCTCCGTGACGGACGGGACGAGGCGGTGCACGACCTCTTCGGCGGCGGCGATATGCATCGCGGTCGGGAAGGTGTCGTTCGACGACTGCGACATGTTCACATGGTCGTTGGGGTGGATCGGCGTCTTGCTGCCGCGTTCGCCGCCGACGAGCTCGATGGCCCGGTTCGAGATCACCTCGTTGACGTTCATGTTCGTCTGCGTCCCGCTTCCGGTCTGCCAGACGTACAGCGGGAACTCGTCGTCGTGCTCGCCGTCGATGATCTCGTCGGCGGCTTGCACGATCAGCTTCGCCTCCTCCGCCGGAAGCTTCCCGAGGTCCTGGTTGGTGAGGGCGGCTGCTTTCTTGAGGATGGCCATGCCCCGGATGACGGCCTTCGGCATGCGGTCGTCGCCGATGGAGAAGTGATGGAGCGACCGCTGCGTCTGCGCCCCCCAGTACCGGTCGGCCGGCACCTCGACCTCGCCGAGGCTGTCCGTCTCCCGCCGTGTGCGTTCGCCACTCATCACTCTCTCCTCGGGCGCCGTCGCAAGCTCCGGCTCTGCGGCGCCGGTCGGCAAAGCCGCCGTCGCCGCGACGGTACCGCCGCGCACCTCGTGCGGACTGATCGTCCGCGGCGCCGGGCGCTCCCCCACTGCCGCATCGAGTAGACAGTGCGCGCATGTCGGAGATCTACGACCTGTCCGACCGGTTCGTCGACCGTTTCGCCGCCCTCGACCCGGTGTCCGCCACCCTCGAGGGACTGGCGGGACACGACGACGAGATGACGGACTTCTCGCCCGGTGGGTATGAGGAACGGAACGAGCACAGCCGGGCGACGCTCCGGGCGTTGACGGCCGCGCCGCCGGAAGGCGACCGCGATCGCATCGCCGCCGACGTGCTCCGCGAGGCCCTCGAGACGAGCATCGAGCTCTACGACACCGGCGAGCACCTCCGCGAGCTGAACGTCATCGCCAGCCCCGTGCAAGCGGTTCGCATGTGCTTCGACATGATGCCCACGGACACCGCGGCGGACTGGGACGTGATCGCCGCCCGCATGGCGCTCGTGCCCGAAGGCCTCGAGTCGTACCAACAGAGCCTCGCCGAGGGCGTGCGCCAGGGGCTCGTGGCGGCCCGTCGTCAAGCGGTCGAGTGCACGCGCCAAGCCGAGACGTGGAGTGGAGTGAACGGCGAGGCGCGTCCGTTCTTCCTGACGCTGGTCGACCGCTACGACGAGGGCGGTATCGAGAACCAGGTGTTGCGCGACACGCTCGTCGACCGCGCGACCCGGGCCACCGAGGCGTACGCCGCGCTCGGCCGGTTCCTCGCCGACGAATACGCGCCGCACGCCGTCGAACGCGACGCAGTCGGCGCGGAGCGGTACGGACTGCTCGCCCGCGTCTTCAACGGGATGGAGCTCGACCTCGCCGAGGCCTACGCCTGGGGCTGGGACGAGCTCCACCGCATCGAACGCGCCATGGGCGAGGTCGCCGAGCGGATCCTTCCGGGAGAGCCGCTCGACGCCGTCATCGATTACCTCGAGACCGATCCCAACCGCGCCATCGAAAGCGTCGACGAGTTCCGCCGGTGGTTGCAGAACCTGCTCGACACGACGATCGCCGAGCTCGACGGCGTGCACTTCGACATCCCCGACCCGGTCAAGCGGGTCGAGGCGATGATCGCTCCGCCCGGCGGCGCCGCCGCGATGTACTACTCGGGCCCCTCGGAGGACTTCAGCCGCCCCGGCCGTACCTGGTACCCGACGCTCGGAAAGACGCGCTTCCCGCTCTGGGGCGAGGTGTCGATCTGCTACCACGAGGGCGTTCCCGGTCATCATCTCCAGATCGCGCAGGTCCGCTACCTGGCCGGCGAGCTGAGCCGCTTCCAGCGCACGTTGGCAGGCTGGTCGGGTCACGCCGAGGGATGGGCGCTGTACGCCGAGCGGCTCATGGGCGAGCTCGGCTACCTCGACGACCCGGCATACGAGCTCGGCATGCTGCGGGCGCAGGCGCTGCGCGCCACGCGCGTCGTCATCGACATCGGGCTGCACCTCCAGCTGTCGATCCCGGCCGACGAGCGGTACCACCCCGGCGAGACGTGGACCCCCGACCTCGCGCTGCCGTTCGCGATGGAGCGCAGCGGTCGAATGCCTGAGGATTTCATGCGCAGCGAAGTCGACCGGTACCTCGGTTGGCCCGGTCAGGCCATCAGCTACAAGATCGGCGAGCGCGTGTGGCTCGCGGCGCGCGATGCGGCCCGACAGCAAGCCGGGGACGCGTTCGACCTCAAGGCGTTCCACGCCCGGGCGCTGAACCTCGGCCCGATGGGCCTCGGGCAGCTCCGCCGCGAGCTGGCGGGAACGTAGCCCCATGGACGTGTCCTGCGCGTTCCCGCCCGGGCCCGATGTCATCGAGCACGCGGTGATCGCAGAATCGCTCGGCTACGAACGCGCCTGGCTCTACGACTCGCCGGCGCTGTACCCCGACGTGTGGGTCACGCTGGCGCGCGTCGCCGAGCGCACCGACCGCATCGGGCTCGGCCCCGCGGTCCTGATCCCCAGTCTTCGCCACGTGCTCGCGCAGGCGATGGCCATCGCGACGCTCGAGAGCCTCGCGCCCGGCCGGACCGTCGCCGCCGTCGGCACCGGGTTCACGGGTCGCATGGCGCTGGGCCAGAAGCCATTGCCGTGGGCAGCGGTCGAGGAGTACCTGCGCCAGCTGCGCGCCCTCCTCGCCGGCGAGCAGGTCGAGGTGGACGGTTCGGTCATGCAGATGATCCCGCCGGCAGGGTTCGTGCCCCCGCGGCCGATCGACGTGCCGATCCTCGTGGCCGCCAACGGGCCGAGAGGGCTGCAGGTGGCCAAGCAGCTCGGCGACGGCGTCATGACGATCGGCTCCGGGCAACCCGAGTTCGACTGGTGCGCCGTGCTCGCGTTCGGGACCGTGCTCGACGAGGGCGAGCCGCCGACGTCGCCGCGCGCGCTCGAAGCCGCCGGCCCCGCGCTCACCGTCGTGTACCACGGGATGTACGAAGCGGACCCGGCCGCCGTCGATTCGCTGCCGGGCGGACCGGGATGGCGGGCTGAAGTCGAGGGCGTCCCGGAAAGCGTGCGCCATCTCACGGTGCACGAGGACCACCTCGTGCGCGTCACCGAACGCGACGCGCCGCTCCTCGACGGGCACACTCTCGCCGCCTTCACGTGGACCGGGACGCGAAACCAG
>DASZGY010000147.1:0-13437 GCA_035938395.1 Acidimicrobiia bacterium | reverse complement strand
TCGACGACGGCGTCGGCGCCTCGGACGAGGTCCTTGTACACCTCGAGCGCGTCGGAGTTGCGCAGATCGAGCGTGACACTGCGCTTCCCCCGATGGATGTGGAGGTGCATGAGCGACTCGCCCTCGACGATCGGCCACGTCATTTCGCGCACGTAGTCACCCTGGGGCGGCTCGACCTTCACCACGTCGGCGCCGAGGTCGGCAAGAAACGAGGTGAGTTCGCCCGGACCGAGCAGCGAGCTCTCGATCACGCGCAGGCCCACCAGCGGGCCGGACACCGGCGCCGGGCTCACAGCGAGTCGCCCCGCGACAACGGGGTGTCAGGGTGCGGCGTCATGAGCTCCTCTCGCCAGCGCGTCCGCCCCGCGGCTCGCGCCTGGTGGCGCCACGCGGTGAAACGCTCGTCGTTCCCCGAGTCGGCGGCGCGCATGAGCGCCTCGTGCCCGGCGGGATCGCTGGACCAGATCGTCACGACCTCGACGTCGTTCATCAGCACCTCGTACAGACCCACGAGCGTGTGGCCGTGGTCGGCGAGCAGGGGCGCACGGGTCTCGAGCACCGCGGCGAGGTAGTCGAGCGCGGCGCCCGGCTGCACCTCGGAGATCTCGTGCACGAACACCGAGCCGCTCACGGCATCGGCGCGGAGATCGGCGAGCGAGGGGCAGCCGGGCGCGGCACCGAGCAGGCGGTCGAACCCGCCGCTGCGCGCCTTCAGCGCCTCCTGCCACCACTCGACGAGCTCGGGATTTCTCGTGCGGCGGAGGTTCGTGGCCTCCATGAGTCGCCGCCACCCCGACCACCCGTCGACGCACTCCCACATGTTGACGACCTGTGGCCATCGACCGGTCGAGCCCATCGTGTACCAGGTCCCAAGGAGCTCGAGGCCACGGTCGGCGGCGGCATCGGCGTTGAACCCGACCGTGTGCTCCATGTAGCGCATCGCGCCCTCCCCCACGATGTCGATCACTTCGTGGAGATAGAGGTTGCGCTCCGCCATGGGGCTGCGACTGTATCGCCGGGCCGTCCAGCCACCGTGAGACGATGACCGCATGGACACCGTCGGCATCTTGCTGCGAGCCGGGGCTGAGGAAAGGGACGTCGGATCGATCGCGGACGAGTTCGATCGCGTCGAGGTCCCGGCCGCGATGGGGTACGCGCTCGGGCTCGATCCCGACCAGGACACGGCCGGTGAGGGCGGCGTGCTCCCGGACGGGCGCCTCGTCGTGCTCGCCGGGCCCGGCGTCGTCGCCACCCGGAGCGTCGACGGGCTGCGCGCCTTCGCCGCCGCCGCGAACGTCCCCGTCGCGAACACCTGGGGCGCCAAGGGCGTGCTCCCGTGGGACAGCCCGAACCACATGGGCACGTGCGGACTGCAGGCACGCGACTTCGAGCTGCTCGACTTCGCGAGCTACGACGCCATCGTCGCCACCGGGACGGACCTCGCCGAGTCCCCCCAAGAGCGCTTCGCTCGTGCGCCGTTCGTCGACATCCCCCCGACCGCACTCGGACGGCTCGCCGACCAGGCAACGCCGAGCAACGAACCGATCCCGTCCAACGAGCTCTACGCACGCCTGTCGGCGGTCGCACAACCGGGATACGCGGACGACCGTGTCCCGCTGCACCCTGCCCGCGCCGTCGCCGACGTGCGCGCCGCCTCCCCCGCCGGCGGGGTCGTCGTTGCCGACCCCGGTATCGCCGGGCTCTGGGTGGCGCGCACGTTCCCGACCACGGAACCGGGATCGGTCGTCGTCCCCGCGATCGCGACGCCCGGCATCGCCGCCGCCCTCGGGCTGGTGGCGGCGCTGCGGGGCATCCCCACGATCGCTGTGACAACCGAGCCACTCGATCCGACCACGCTCGGAGTGCTCGAGCTCGCGACCGAGCTTGGAACGGCGCTCGCGATCGACGTCTGGGGCGCGAGCGGGCCCGACCGCCGCGCCGAGGAACACCTCGAGCAACTCCGCGCCGCCGTGAGCGAGCCCGGTGTGACGATCGTCGACGTCCCCGTCGACACGTCCCTGACCCGCAAGCTGGTCGACGCCGCCGGTGCGGTCGTCGCGTGGAGTGGTCTTCCTCGGAGCGCTTGACGCCTCAGCCGGGTCGCGCCGACGCCAGCATGCCGAGCCGCAACGACAGCGCCGAATAGCGCGACTCGTCGAGCCCGGCTCGCTCGGCGGCGCGCTGCACCATGCGGGTGATCGCCTTCTCGCCGAGGCGCGTCAGACCCAGTCGCCCGTCGCGATCGACCGAACGGAACGCCGGCCCGGCCGTCAGCCCGGCCGCAGCCTCCCAGTCCTGCCATGCGAGCACCGGGCACAGGTCGGGCTCGACGCCGTACGGGATCACGAGGCGGCCGCGCATCAAGGTGACGGCCAACCCTTCGTCGACGACCGTGAGATCCGACACGTCCAGCGAGACGAGCTCCGAGGGACGGAGACCCGCGACGTATCCCACGAGCAGCAGGGCGCGATCGCGCACTCCGACCAGGTTGACCGGGATTGCGGCGAGGATCGATGCGAGCTCGGACGCGTCGAGCGGCACCGTGTGTCCCGGTGCCCGCCGTTGGTGCCACTGCGCACGCGTGAGCGCGAGACGCACGCGTTCGTCGTCCGTGGGTGTCGCGAGCCCCGACGCCCGGTGCCAATCACGGATGGCGGCAACGCTCCGCGGCACGGTCGCGGCCTCGTTGCCGACGACGAGGTCCTGGATGTAGTCGACGACCGACGCGGGAGCGGCCGGGATCGCCGTCTCACCGCGCCCGACGCACCAGCGTGCGAACGCGGCCCAATCACTCCGGGTCGCGTTCAGATTGGATTGACGTGCCATGACGTCTCAACCGTATTACGGCGTTGTCGCGGAGAGTGGTTCAACTGCGCGTTCGTGCGCTTCCTCGCCGACGGACGGCGGCGCCGGAAGGTGGAGACGCTTGAGCATCACTGCGTTGACGGCGACGATGAGGCTCGAGCCCGACATCGAGAGCGCGGCGATCTCGGGGCGGAGCACGAGCCCGAAGGCGGGCTCGAAGACCCCGGCGGCGATCGGGATGGCGATCGCGTTGTACCCGATCGCCCACCCGAGGTTCTGGCGCATCTTGCGCAGCGTGCCCCGACCGATGGTGAGCACGATCGCGACATCGAGAGGGTCGGATCGCATGAGCACGACGTCGGCGGTCTCGATCGCGACGTCGGTCCCGGCACCGATGGCGATGCCGAGATCGGCCTGCGCCAGCGCCGGCGCGTCGTTGACGCCGTCTCCGACCATCGCGACTTTGCGGCCCCCCTGCTGGAGCTCACGCACTCTCGCCGCCTTGTCGCCCGGCAGGACCTCGGCGATCACGGTGTCGATACCCAGCTGTTCTGCGATGCGGCGCGCCGTGGCCTCGTTGTCGCCCGTGAGCATCACGACTTCGACTCCGGCATCGTGCAGCGTCGACACGGCCTGCTGCGCGGTCGGGCGGGGGGCGTCGGCGATACCGATCACGCCGGCAGCGCGGCCGTCGACGCCGACGAGCACCGCGGTACGGCCGCTGTCGGCGAGCTGGGTGCGGCGCTCCCCAAGCGGGCCGAGCGCGATCTGCTGCTGCTCCATGAGCCGGAGGTTGCCGACCGCCACGCGTCGACCGTCGACGGTCGCGACGGCGCCTCGCCCGGGCACGCTCTCGAACGACTCGACCGGCGCGTGCGGCACCTCGTTCGCGTCCGCGCGGTGAACGATGGCGTCGGCGAGCGGATGCTCGGACTCGCGCTCGACCGCAGCGGCCAGCCGGAGGAGCTCCCGTTCGTCGGTGCCGTCGACGGCGACGTCGGTCACCTCCGGCTCGCCCTTGGTGAGCGTCCCCGTCTTGTCCATGACGACGACCTCGATGCGCGCGGCCGACTCGAGGGCGAGCGCGTTCTTGAACAGGACGCCGCGCTTCGCCCCCATCCCGGTGCCGACCATGATCGCGGTGGGGGTCGCGAGCCCCAGGGCGTCGGGGCACGTGATGACGACGACCGTGATCGCGAACAGGACCGCGTCCTGCGTCGGCCGGTCGCTCAGGAAGAACCAGGCGAGGAACGTGAGCGCGCCGCCGATCAGCGCGACGAGGACGAGCCAGAAGGCGGCCCGGTCGGCGAGCTTCTGACCGGGCGCCTTGGAGTTCTGCGCCTCCTGGACGAGCTTGACGATCTGGGCCAGCGCGGTGTCGGCGCCGACCTTGGTCGCCCGGACACGCAGCGTGCCGTTCTTGTTGATGGTCGCGCCGATCACCGTCGCGCCCGGCTCCTTGTGGACGGGAAGGCTCTCGCCGGTGACCGTGGACTCGTCGACTTCGCTGTCGCCGTCCTCGACCACGCCGTCGACTGCGATCTTCGAGCCGGGGCGCACGAGAAGGAGATCGCCGAGGACGACCTCTGATGTCGGCACCTCGACGGGCTCGCCGTCTCGGAGGACAACCGCGGTCGGCGGGGCGAGGTCGAGCAGCGTGCGGATGGCGTCGTTCGCCCCGCCGCGCGCTCGCATCTCGAACCAGTGGCCGAGAAGGACGAACGCGGCGAGCACCGACACCGCCTCGTAGAAGACGTCCCCGCCGCCGGTGAGGGTAACGACGACCGAGTAGAGCCAGCCGGCGCCTACCGCCACCGACACCAGGACCATCATGTCGAGCGTCCGGGCGCGCAGGGCGTGGAACGCGCCGACGAAGAAGATCGAGCAGGAATAGAAGATCACCGGGAGGCTCAGCAGGAGCGACCACACGTCGTCCCGCAGGCCGAACGGCGCCGCGACCGAGAAGTTCAGGACGTCGCGACCGATCGGCGACCACATCACGATCGGAATCGAGAAGAGCGCGGCCACGAGGAAACGGTTCCGCATGTCGGTGACCATCGACGCCATCGTCACGTCGTCGTGCGCGCCGTGGTTGCCTCCCATCGCCGCGTGATCCATGGGCGGCTCTGTCGGGGCGCCCGGTTCGAGCAGCGGGTCGCAGACATGGTGCGGCACCGACTGACCGGCGCAGTGATAGCCGCAGTCGCGGACCCAGTCGCGCAGCTCTTCGACCGAGGTCTGCGACGGGTCGAACCTGACCGTGGCGTTCTGTGCCACGGGATTTGCCTCGACGCTCAGCACTCCGGGGCGGCGGCCCAGCACGACATCGACGACGGTCTTTTCACTCGCCCGCAACATGCCCCGGACGTCGAGCACCACCGTCTCGGGCATGCCCGTCATGGTCGCGCCCTCAGCTCGCATGGGGCATGAGTCCGGCTCTCGCGGCCACGGTACGCTGACGACAGCGAGACGACGAAGGGGGACGCGGTGCGCACCGAGGACATGATCATCGTCAGTGTCGACGACCACGTCGTCGAGCCTCCCGACCTGTTCGAGCGCCACCTTCCCGCCAAGTACCGGGACCTCGCGCCCAAGGTCATCCACAAGGACGACGGCACTGACGTCTGGCAGTTCCTGGAGTTCGAAGTGCCGAACATCGGGCTCAACGCGGTCGCGGGCCGTCCGCCCGAGGAGTACGGGATCGACCCGACCAGCTTCGACGAGATCCGCGAAGGGTGCTTCGACATCGAGAAGCGCATCCTGGACATGAACGCCAACGGCGTTCTCGGCTCACTCAACTTCCCGTCGCTCCCGGGCTTCGCCGGCCGGCTGTTCGCCGCCCTCGACGACAAGGAAGCGGCCCTGGCGCTGGCGCAGGCGTACAACGACTGGCACATCGACGAATGGTGCGGCACCCAACCGGGTCGGTTCATCCCGCTCGCCGTGCCCACCATCTGGGATCCGGTGACTCTTGCCGGCGAGATCCACCGCGTCGCCAAGAAGGGGTGCCACGCAGTCACGTTCCCCGAGAACCCGGAGCCGCTCGGGCTGCCGAGCCTGCACTCCGACCACTGGGACCCGTTCTGGGCGGCGTGCTCCGACGAGGGGACCACCGTCTGCATGCACATCGGCTCGTCGTCGAAGCTGGTGACGACGGCCGCCGACGCGCCGATCGACGTGATGATCGTCCTGCAGCCCATGAACATCGTGCAGGCCGCCGCCGACCTCATCCACTCACCGGTGTTCAAGAAGTTCCCCGACGTGACGGTCGCGCTCTCCGAGGGTGGGATCGGCTGGATCCCGTACTTCCTCGAGCGCCTCGACCACAGCTACCGCGTGCACAAGGCGTGGACGGGCGCCGACTTCGGCTCGAAGATGCCGAGCGAAGTGTTCATGGAGCACGTCGTGCTGTGCTTCATCTCCGACGCAGTCGGAGCCCGCATGGCCCGCGACATCGGCGTCGACCGCATCACGGTCGAGATCGACTACCCGCACTCGGACACGACGTGGCCGCGTGCGCCCGAGCGGCTGGCGGACGATTTCGCCGGCACCGATCTGACCGACGACGAGATCGACCGCATGACGCACCTGAACGCGATGGGCTTCTTCTCGTACGACCCGTTCCGTTACCGTCCGCGGGAACGATGCACGGTCGGAGCGCTGCGGGCCGAGGCCGTCGGCGTCGACGTCGAGCCGCACGCGACGGCAAAGCGGCCAAAGACCGAGCGCGAAGGGCAGGTCAAGATCACGGACCTGTCCCCCACCGCGTAGGCCGCCTTGGCCGACGACGACGCGCCGCGTCCGCTCCCACCCCGGGACCCGCGGCCGTTGCTCGTCCACTGGGTGATCGACGCCGCCGTCGTGTTCCTGCTGACGGTGATCGTCGCTCTGTTCCTCGGCGCCGCGGTGCTCACCGTGGCGATCGCGTCGCTGGTCGCGGGCGTCTTCCTCGCCCCGTGGACCCGCAGCCTCGAGGCGCGCGGCCTCGCCCGCCGGGCCGAGCGGGCCGCCGACTCGACCACCGCAGACCCTCAGTAGCGGCGCGTGCGCGACGCCTCCGTCGTCGAGGCCATCGCGGTCAAACCCCGCTACCGCGGGTTGTCGCACTACTACGGCCTCTTCGTGTCGCTCGTCGCCGGCGCCGTCCTGGTCGCGACGGCGCCGCGCGGCGTCGCCACCTGGGCCGCCGCGGTCTACGCGCTCTCGGTGTCAGGGATGCTCGGCGCAAGCGCGCTCCTGCACCGCGGAACCTGGTCGGCCGAGCAGGCCCGCGTGCTCACCAAGCTCGACCACACCGGCATCTACCTGCTGATTGCGGGCAGCTACACGCCGATCTCGCTCCTCGCCCTCTCAGGCGTGGTGCGCGCAGTCGTCTTCTCCGCGGTGTGGCTCGGCGCCCTGGCCGGGATCGCGCTCGAATGGATCTGGTACCGGCCACCGAAGGGCTGGGTGACCGCCGTGTACATCACGCTGGGCTGGGTCGCCGTCATCGGCGTCCCCCAGCTCTGGACGTCGCTCGGGGTCGTCGGCTTCCTCTTGATCTTCTTCGGCGGCGTGTCGTACACGGTCGGCGCGGTGATCCACGCCGCCCGGCGACCCGACCCCTGGCCCGAGGTCTTCGGCTACCACGAGCTCTTCCACGTGTTCGTGCTGGTGGCGCTGGTCCTGCACTTCGTCGCGATCGCCTTCGTGGTGCTGCCGAAGGGCTGAGCGCCCGGCGTTGCTCAGGGCAGCTTGTACAGCCGCTGCGCGTTGCGCCAGGCGATGTCCTGCTGCGCCTCGGCGTCCAGCTTCCCGATGTTCTCGAGCAGTTCGTCGACCGTCCCCGGGAACTTCGCGTCCGGATGCGGGTAGTCGGACGCCCAGATGATCCGGTCCGCCCCGACGTAGGGCGACTCGGCGGCGATCGCCAACGTCTCCTCGTCGGCGTCGAAGCTGATGTAGCACTGCCGGCGGAAGTACTCGGACGGCGGAAGCTTGCAGTCGGGGACGTCCCAGGGGAACGTCTTGGCGTTGTGATCGAGTCGCTCCATCCACGGCGTGATCCAACCGCCGTTCGTCTCGAGCACGATGAAGTGCAGATCGGGGAACCGTTCGCACACGCCGCCGGCGAGCAGGAACGCCAGGCTCGTCATCATGTCGACGGGGTTGCCGATCGCCTGCGTGTAGAAGATGTTCCGGATGTTCATCCGGGACTGGTACCGGAGGATGGACGCCTCCGACTGCACCTTGTTGAGCCGGAGCCCCTCGACCGCGCCGGGCACGTCGCCGGCGAGGTAGGGGTGGAGCCCGATCGGCCAACCCACATCGGACGCCGCCTGCCACATCGGGTCGTAGACGCGGTCGTGGAAGTGCCGCCATTCGACGACCGGGTTCGGCCGGATGAACGTCCCCACGAGGTTCGGCGTCTTCGAGGCGCGCCGGATCTCCGCTGTCGCCGCCTCGACGTCCTGCTGCGGGATGATCGCGATGCCGAACAAGCGGTCGGGTGCGTGGCTGCAGAAGTCGGCGAGCCAGTCGTTGTACGCGCGGCACTGCGCGACTGCGACATCGAGGTCCTTTACGCCCGCGATCCCGAGCAGCGTCGTCGGGTAGAGCACGGTCTGGCTGATGCGTTCGGTGTCGAGGTCGGCGACGCGCGGTGCGGGCTCGAACGCGCCCGGTCGGAGCTCGGTGTACTTGCGTTCGCCGGCGGCGATCTTCGCCTGCTCCTCGGTGCTCATCCCCCCGGCGCCTGCCAGCGCGAAGTAGTTCGCGGGATCACGGCTGCCGTCCCAGACGACCCACTCGTTGCCGTCATCGTCGGTTTCGATGTGCCAGATGCGGTCGCGGTACTCCTCGGGCGCGTACTCGAGCATCTTGTTGGGATGTTCGAGCACGTGACCGTCGGCGTCGACGAACTTCAGATCGATACGCGCATCGGTGACGGCCATCTCGTCCTCCCTGCTGTGCGTGCGCACGGTACCGCTCGCGGCAGACACGGCGTAGCGTGGGAGACGCCACGCCGGTTCAGCAGGAGGAGCAACGATGGCCACGCAGGACGAGTACCGCGCGAAGGCCCGCGAAGCACTCGAGAAGCTCCAGCAGCAGATCGACGAGCTGAAGGTCCAGGCGAACCTGGCCGGAGCCGACGCTCGCGATCGCTTCGACAAGGCGATCGACGTGCTCCGCAAGCGGCAGGCGGAGACGCGGGCCAAGCTCGACCAGGCCGCCGACGCCAGCGGCGACGCGTGGAAGAACGCCGCCAAGCAGATGGAGGAGGCCGTCGACGGCATCGGCGACGCGTTCTCGACCCTCGCCGACGAGATCGACGCCAACGTGCGGTCGGCCGGTTCGGCGGCCAAGGCGGGACGCAAGGCCTTCCTCGACGAGTGGAAGAAGCAGCGAGACGCGCGCGAGAAGCTCATCGACTCTGCGTGAGCGAGGGCCATCCGCACGAGCGCCACAACCGCGAGTTCTGGGACGACGACGCCGACGACTACCAGTCCGTGCACGGCGGGGATCTGACGGCTCGCGCTCTGGCGTGGGGCGCGTGGCGCATCCCGGAAGCGGAGTTGGGTGTCCTCGGCGACGTCGCCGGCCTCGATGTGCTCGAGCTCGGCTGCGGCGCCGGGCAGTGGTCGGTCGCGTTGGCGGCAGAGGGGGCCCGGCCGGTCGGGCTCGACCAGTCACTCGGGCAGCTGAAGCACGCAGTCGCGAATCGCGATGCGGCGCGTGTTGCCGTCCCGCTTGTCGCCGCCAGCGGGGAGGCCGTCCCATTCCGGGGCGCGTCGTTCGACGTCGTCTTCTGCGACCACGGCGCGATGAGCTTCTGCGATCCCCGCGTGACGGTGCCCGAGGTCGCGCGCCTGCTCCGTCCCGGCGGCCTGCTCGCCTTCTGCCAGGCGACCCCGCTCCTGTACCTGACGTGGGACGAACGGCACGAGCGGCAGGACACGAGGTTGCACCGCTCGTACTTCGGCCTCGGACGCCTGGACCTCGGCGACGGCACCGTCGACTTCCAGCTCCCGCACAGCGCCTGGTTCCGCCTGTTTCGCGAGCACGGGTTCTCGGTCGAGGACTTCGTCGAGCTGCGACCGCCGGAGGACGCGACGACGACGTACGACGACTTCGCGCCGCACGACTGGGCGCGCCGCTGGCCTGCCGAGCAGATCTGGAAGGCCCGAAAGCGCGCGCCTACCAGGTCCGGACGCGACGGGGCATGAGGCGGACGGTCGTCGGGTACTCGTCGAGCATCGCCTCGGGCGTGCTCCGAGTGCGCTCCCGTATCACGCGCCCGTACTTCTCCGAGTAGCCATCGAGCAGGCTCGGCGGTGTGGCGTCGAGAATCTCGGCGTCGGCGTCGATCGTGACGATGTCGCCCCCGTCGCCGTCTCCGTCGAGATGGAAGCTCACGTTGCCATTGGCCCGGATGTTGCCGAGCTTGCCCGCCTCGCGCTGGCTCTGGATGTAGATCGCGTCGTCGAGAACGACGAACCACACCGGTGAGCTCTGCGGGCGGCCACTCGGCGTCACCGTAGTGAGCCAGCCGATCCGCTCTTGGTCGAGTCGCTCCGCCGCCCGTCCCGAATCAGGCAGGATCCCCATAGCTGCATGCTTCCACGGAATGGCGGGGTGAACAGCGTGACGAGCTCAGGCGCGACGCAATGGGACCCGGATCAGTACGAGCGTTTCAAGGCCGAACGAACCCGACCGTTCTGGGATCTCGTGGCTCTCGTGCAGCCGTGTCCCGGCGGTCGGGTCGTCGATCTCGGGTGCGGCACCGGTGAGCTCACCAAGGAGCTGCACCTTCGCCTGGGCGCGTCCGAGACGATAGGGATCGACAGCTCACCCAGCATGCTCGAACGAGCGAGACCCTTCGCCGGCGCGGGGCTTCGTTTCGAAGAAGGCGACATCGCGACCTGGGAACCCGCGCCGTACGACGTCGTGTTCTCGAACGCGGCGCTGCACTGGCTCCCCGACCACCGCCGCCTCCTCGCCCGACTGACCAAGGCGCTACCGGTCGGAGGCCAGCTCGCAGTCCAAGTCCCGGCCAACGCGGATCATCCGTCGCACACGGTCGGAATCGAGATCGCCGGCGAAGCGCCGTTCGTGGACATCTTCGCCGACGACCCGCCGCCCGATCCGGCGACGCGGGTCCTCGCACCCGAGGAGTACGCCGAGCTCCTCGACCAGCTGGGCTTCGGCGAGCAACACGTCCGGTTGCAGGTGTACGTCCATCACCTCGCCTCCTCGGCCGATGTCGTCGAGTGGGTCAAGGGAACCCACCTCACGTATTTCCGGACGCGTCTGAACGACGAGCTCTACGAGCTGTTCGTCGAGCGCTATCGGCGCCGGTTGCTGGGCGTGATCGGCGAGCGAGAGCCGTACCTCTACACGTTCAAGCGCATCCTCTTCTGGGGCCGGCGCGCCTGAGACGAGCTACTTCGGGGCCCGCTGATATGTGAGGATGATGACGCCGTCGGGACCGACCTGCTTCGCGTCCGAGAGCTTCAGGGGGATGAGATTTCCCCCGTCGCTGAACAGGCGCTTTCCCTTCCCGAGGACGACCGGGAACACCATCAACCGGTATTCGTCGACGAGGTCGTGTTCCTTCAGCGTGTTCACGAGCTGCGCGCTGCCGTGGACGGCGACGTCGTTGGCGAACTGCTCCTTGATCTTGCCGACCTCCTCTGCGATATCCCCGCGGATGACGGTCGAGTTGTTCCACTCGGGCTTGTCCAACGTCGTCGACACGACGAACTTGGGCATGTTGTTGAACTTGTCGGCGAACTCTCCTTCCCTCGATGGCCAGGAATCCGCGAAACCTTGGTACGTCACGCGTCCGAGAAGGAGCGCATCGGTCGCCATCGTCTCGTCGACCTTGAACTTGTTTCCCTCTTCGCCCCGGTCGAGCTGAAAGCTCCAACCTCCGTGCTCGTAGTCCTCGGAGCCACCGGGGTCTTCGATGACGCCGTCCATCGAGACGAACTCTGTGACCACGATCTTTCCCATGGTTACCTCCGCAAGTTGGGGGATGAGTCGAGAAAATCAGCGAGCCTGCCGAACATGGTCGACCATCCGTGCGGTCGGTCAAGTTGCCTTCTCTGCTGCCGTCCCCTCAGCCCCGTCGCTCGCGCAACGCTTGCAGCGCCGCCTCGGCGCTCTCGAGCTCCTCTCGGGCTCGGGCGACGCGGGCCTCCGCCGCTTCGACGGCGGCCTGAGCCTGTGCTTCGCGTCGCTCGGCCACGCGGTCGCGCGCAGGCTTCTTGGCCGGTCGCTCGGGAACCTCGAGGTCGTCGCGCACGCCAAAGGTGCCGCGGGATGCGACTTCGGTCGTGACGTCGGCTTCGATGGCGCCGACCACCTCGTCGCGATGGTGTCCGGGACGCTCGTTGGCCGCGAGGACTTCATCCACCGCGCGTCCCAACCCCGTCATCGCGTCCCGGCGCTGCGCGGTCGCTTCCGCCAGCGCGCCGCGGTCACCTCGGGTGATCGCCGTTTCCTGCGCCGCCGCCACGTTGCTCAGCGCGGCACGCAGCGCCTCGACGTCCTCGGCGTGGTGCCGGCGAACCTGATCGGCCACCCACCGCGTGACGGTCGGCTTGCGGAGCTTCTTCACCTCCGCCGCTTCCGTCGCGTTGCCGTCGGCCTTCAGGCGCTTCGCCAACTCGTCCCGCGCGGCCACGAACTCCTCGGGCGGGACGTCCGCGAGATCCTCCGACTCGTTCGGCATCGGTTCAGAGCCTCGCACGGCGAGGCCGACCGGGTCGATCGCTGAGACGTTCGTCGTCTTCGCGGAGCGCGTCCTCCGTTCCCCGCGCGGAGACACTGACGCCCGGTTGGAAGCCGAGGCCGCACGCACGATCCACGCGCGTTCCCCAGTCTCAGCTCGACTGGCCCGAGTAGCGCCGGAAAAAGGCGCAGCCGACTCGGCGCGCCGACCGGGCTCAAGTGTTCGGGCTGAACAGGGACACGCGGTTGCCGTCGGGATCGTGCACGATCGCATAGCGCTGACCCCAGAAGGCGTCCCATGGCTGCTTGTGCCCGTGGTAGCCGAGCGAAGTGAGCCGGCCGTAGAGGTCGTCGACCTCGGCGGGTGTGTCGAGCTGGAACGCGAGCTCCATGCGGTGAAGGCCGTTCGGCGGCGGTTGCCAGTCGGGGTCGAACGAGCGGATTTCGTCCACCGTGTCGAACATGAGCTGCAGACCACTACGCAGCGCTGTCTGCGCGTGCGGCTGCTCATCGGCTTCGGGAGGCAGGTCGATACCCAGCGCTCGGTAGAACGCGAGGGCGCGGGGCATGTCGTCGACGACGATTCCAATGGCAGCGGGTTGAACAGGCATGTGATGGCGTCTCCGTGGATGGGCGGCGGCGTGTCCCTGCATGATGCGGGTGGACCTTCCCGGCGTCTTGAACAGATCGGACACAGGCGGCACGTGACGGCTGACGACGCCAGGTTTTCAGAGCAGCTCGGTGATCGGGACGCCGGCCAGGCGGCGGGTGTCCCGAGCCATGTGGGCCTGGTCCGCGTAACCGACGGCCGCGGCCACGTCGGACAGACGCCCGCCGGCGCGCGCCAGGCGCAACGCGCGCTGGAAGCGGAGGACCTGGTGGAGCGTCTTCGGCCCGTACCCGAAGGCCGTTCGGCAG
>DASZGY010000146.1:0-29464 GCA_035938395.1 Acidimicrobiia bacterium | reverse complement strand
GCCCCAGAAGATCTCGTCGGGTTCCCAGATGTCCTCTCGGCCGAAGCCGAAGCCGAACGTCTTGAATCCCATCGATTCCAAGGCGACGTTGCCGGCGAGAATGATCAGATCAGCCCAGGAGATCTTTCGGCCGTACTTCTGCTTGACCGGCCAAAGCAGACGGCGCGCCTTGTCCAGGCTCGCGTTGTCAGGCCAACTGTTGAGGGGGGCGAAGCGCTGAGCGCCTTCGCCTCCACCGCCCCGACCATCGGCGATTCGGTACGTGCCGGCGGCGTGCCACGTCATCCGGATGAGAAGCGGCCCGTAGTGGCCGTAGTCCGCCGGCCACCAGTCCTGCGACGTCGTCATCACCCCGAAGATGTCCCGCTTCAGCGCGTCGACGTCGAGGGCCTTGAACTCCGCTGCGTAGTCGAAGTCCGCGCCCATCGGATCGAACCCGGGCGAGTGCTGGTGGAGAACCGATAGGTCCAGCTGATCCGGCCACCAGTCCCGATTCGACCTGGGCCGCGTAACCTTGGGAGTGGGAGAGGGGATTTCGGGGCTTTCGCTTTCGCTACCGCGTTCAGTCACGTCGGTCCTCCTCCTGTCTCGCTGTCTTCTTCTGATGGCTTGTTCCACTCGACGTTGGGGCTCTGGACGCCACGACCGTGTTGCTTACCTGGTGTCGCACGCTCAGCCGTCGCACGAGACTGGTCGCCGCGGCACTCGGTACATCCGGCGGTGGTGCCGGCTCATCGCCGGCTGTGGGCTGGCTCGTGCTTCACCACGAGGTCGAACATGCGGCGGTACGCCTCCACGGTGCCGGGCGACGGCCCTCCCCACCGATCGCTCGCCGCCGCCTCGGACCGCGTGGCCCCCCTCCCGGGGCCGGCGAAAACCTGCGCGTCGATCTTCTCGAACGCCCGGGTGCAAGCGGTCACCTTGTCGGAGCCCAGCTCCTTGTCATCGCTCATGACTCCCCCCTGCGTCGTGTTTCTGCCGTCCGCCCGCACCGGCCGGCTCCTGCCTCCGATCGGCTTCCTCTCGGTGTTGTTCTCGACCTTCGGCTTACCTTAGGTCTGGACCTGGAATGGCTCAAGGCTTGGCTTAGAACTGTTCTTAGACGGCCTCGGCGGGTATACATGGGCGGGTGACCTCGACGCCGCTTCTCGACCGCCTCCGAGCGCTGCACTGGCGCTTGACGCCGCAGCGACGGGTCATCGCCGAGACGATGGGAGGTGAGCACGTCCACCTCACTGCAGAGGAAGTGCTCGAGCGGGCCCGGGAACGTCTCCCCGAGGTCAGCCTGGCGACGGTGTACAACACGCTCAACGAGCTGGTGTCGATGGGCGAGGTCCAGCAGGTGGATGCGGGAGACGGGCCTACCCGCTACGACCCCAACACCGAGGACGGGCATCACCATCTCGTGTGCCTCAAATGCGGTGACCTGCGCGATGTGCATCCGCAGGGACTGGACGCGCTCGAGTTGCCACGCTCGCAGCGCTTCGGCTACCGGATGGTCAACCGGGAAGTGCTCTTCCAGGGCTACTGCAGCGACTGCGGCGGGCCGTAAGCACCGCATGCCCCGGCAGCCACGGCACCGGGCCGGACGAACGCACTAGACGTGCGTGCTTTTTCTCTCCACCGGACGGCCAAGAACGACCGGCCTGAGCGAGTTGTGTCGGCAACCCACCGAGCGCGACGCGCCTCGGGGCTGCTCAATCGCTTCAGCGGTTGTAGACGTCCTTGCCGAAGCATGCGAGCCCGGGCTGTCCGGCGAGGCCCAGGTGGTCGAGCCCGAACGCGTTCTCGATGCTGCACAGCAGCGCGTAGTGGTTGTACGGCTTGCCATTCTTGGTACCCGGCTTGGTGAACCGCGAGATCACGACCGCCCCGGTGCGGCCGCCGCCGGGCCCGTTCAGCCCCGGCTTCGCCGCGTTCGGCGTCGACTGCACACCGCAGCAGGCCGACGAGTCGCTGTTCGACCCGCTGAGCTCGGCCTCGTCGAAGGTCACGATCAACACGCCGTCACGCTTGAAGGCCGGCGACCCGAGGATCTTCGGCGCCCACTCGCGGAGCCACCGGTCCGCCGATACCAGGCCACCGAACTGGCCGTCGACGCATGGTTTGTCGTGGCCGTCGTGGCAGAGGTTCGGCGTGATGTACACGAGGTTCGGCGTCTTGTTCGCCGAGGAGAGGTCCGCATCGAGCGCGTCCAGCGGCACGACGTTCTGGTCGCACTGGGGCGAGTCGATGATCGAGTGGAAGTACACGAAGGGGTTGTGCTTCGTCGCGTACTGATCACCGGGTCGCGCCGCCTCCGTCGGGTCGGTGCTGCCGATGTTCGGGTGACGGCAGGTCTTCGGCTCGTCGGGCGAGTTGCCCATGTCCTCCTGGTAGGTCTTCCACGTACGTTGGGCGGCGTCGAGCTGGTCGGCGAGCGTCTTCACCGACGTCGGGTACACGCATCCTTCTCCGAGCTCCTGGCCGAGCTCTCCGACGCCCGTGCTCGCGAACTCGCTGAACGTCGTGCAGTCGCTCTGGGTCGCTGGGTTCGGGCCCTGCCCGCTGATCTGGGCGATGTAGTTGTCGAGGCTCGCGTGGCCGATGGCGAAGTACTGCGTGAGGAGCTGTCCCTTCGAGGTCAGCGTCTTGCTCAGGTACGGGGCTCCCGACGAGCCGAACGTCTCGTCGTACCCCTTGTTCTCGAGGTTGATCACGAAGACGTGACCGATCCGAGGAGACGGCTTCCCCGGCGCGGTCGCGGACGCATTCGCCGCGGTCGCGGTGAGAGACACGGCGGCGACAAGCGCAACGCACGCGCCCCATCGGCCGGTCCGGTGCGATGCCCCACCCATGGGCGGCGACACTACTGCCACGCCGGGAGCGTCGTAGAGTCACGGGCCGTGGTCCACGCGATCGTCCTCATCACTGCTGAGCCGGCGCGGATCGCGGCGCTCGCGAGTGACATCGCCGACCTCGACGGCGTGAGCGCGGCGTACTCCGTCGCCGGTGACGAGGACATCGTCGTCGTCATCCGCGTCGCGGACCACGAGTCGCTGGCAGACCTCGTCACCGGCAGCATTGCGGCGCAGCCGGGCGTGCTCCGAACGCGCACGTTGATCGCGTTCCGCGTGTACAGCCAGGCGGACCTCGAGTCGATCTAGCGGGACGACCCGAGCCGGTCGTACGCCAGTGCGAACAGCAACGCGGTGAGCGACAGGCCGTCTGGGACCTGGTTGCCGGCGATGTCGTCGCGCACCTCAGCCGGCGATCGCCACGCGATCCGCTCGGCCTCGCCGAAGTCGACGGGATCGCCCTCGTGCTCGGCGCCCCGCGCGAGGAACACGTGGAAGCGCTGGTCGGAGAGTCCGTTCGACGGCTGATAGGTGACGAGGTGCTCGACCGGCCCCGGCCGCCAGCCCGTCTCCTCGTGCACCTCGCGGGCGGCGGCCTCGGGCGGGCTCTCGCCGTCGTCGGTGGCTCCTGCCGGGATCTCCCAGCCCCAGGTGTCGGTGATGAACCGGTGCCGCCAGAGCAGCAGCACGCCTCGTTCGGGGTCGTGGACGACGCAGCCGGCCGCCTCCCTGGGCACCCGGACGACGTGGTGGTCGAACCGCTCGCCGCCGGGGATCTCGACGTCGGCGAGACGTAGACCGACCCAAGGACTCGAGTACAAGGTGCGCTCGCCGTGGACGATCCAGCGCATCGGGCGCAGTGTACGGGGGAGGCGCGGAGGCGCTGACCGCGCGATCACAGGTGCGGCATCTACAGTGCGGACTTCGCTCCATGTCGAACCGCCTCGAGATCCCGCACTTCGAGATTCCGCGCCTCCGGACCCTGGCGCGGCACGCGGTGCCCCACGTGATCGAGGGCACGGTCGTGCCGCTCGTGCTCTTCCTTCTGACGCTGCACTTCGTCGGCGTCTGGGGAGCGGTGCTCATCGGCATGGGTTGGACGTACATCGCGGTCGGTCGCCGGCTGGTCACCGGCCAGCGTGTGCCCGGGATTCTTCTCCTCGCGGCGGTCACCATCACCGCCCGAACCGCGGTCGCGATCGCGTCGGGCAGCGTGGTCGTCTACTTCCTCCAGCCGACGCTCGGCACCGCCCTCGTGGCCTGTGCGTTCCTGCTCTCCGTGCCGTTGCGCCGACCGCTGGCGGAGCGACTGGCGCGGGACTTCTGCCCGATCCCGAGCGGCGTGCTCGCGCAGGCGCCCGTGCGCCGGTTCTTCCTGCAGATCACGTTGCTGTGGGCGTTCACGCAGCTCGCGAACGCGGCGGTGACGTTGTGGCTTCTGTTCAGCCAGTCGCTGGCGACGTTCCTCGTGGCGAAGACACTGGTCTCGTGGGGTCTGACGGGGACCGCGATCGTCGTGTCGACGATCTGGTTCCACCGTTCGATGCGGCGCCACGGCATCGTGGCGCCGCGCGGCGAGGGGACCGGGGTTACAGCTCCTGCTTCACCTTGACGCGCTTGATGCGCTCGGCGACGTCTGCCGCCGCCTCCTCGAGGTCGCGCTGGAGCTCCTCGAGCGCGGTCACGTCGTCTTCGCCCCTCCACCAGCGGTAGTCGTCGTACTTGCGTCGCGCCCGGTGCACCCGGCGCATCCGTCGGAACTCTTCGCGCATCGCGCGGTGCTCTGTTCTCACTTGGCAGCTCCTTCCTCGTAACGCCGCAGGAACGCGGCGATGGTCTCGTCCGTCTTGTGCAGGGACTCCGCCCAGGTGGCGAGCAGTCGCCGGCCTTCGTCGGTCAACCCGTACGTCCGCTTGACGCGGCCGGGAAGGTCGTCGCGCCAGCGCGACGTGACCACGCCCTCGGCTTCGAGCGACCGCAGCAGCCGGTAGAGGTTGCCGAGATCGACGGGGTCGTCGGGCGCGAGCTCGGCGAGCGAGTCGGCGAGGTCGTAGCCGTGTGTCTCGCCGTCGCGCAGCACAAGCAGGAGCGCCGGTTCGACGAAGCGCTCGACCCGGGCGTGGACCTCCCAGGTCCCCGGCCCGGTGAGCCACCGGCACCGAGCGCCTCGGCCGGCGTGGTGGTGCGCTCCGAATCGACGTCCTCGACCCATGCCGTGTGTTTACTTGACAAACACACCTATGTCAAATACACAGAGTCAACGACACTCCACACGGGGACGGCCGAATGACGTCGACGGTCAGCATCGCCACGGCGGCGGCGCTCGACGTCGCCCTGCTCGACGCCGCAGGTCTGCGACCGGGCGCGCGGGTCCTCGACGTCGGCTGTGGCCGGGGCGACACGACACTGGACGCGGCGCGTCGCGTCGGGCCGTCAGGCCTCGCGCTCGGCGTCGACGACTCGTTGGGCGTGCTGGAAGAGGCGCGGCGGCGTGCCGCCGACGCCGGCCTCGCGCACGTCGGCTTCGTCCACGCCGACGCGCAGACACAACGGTTCGCACCGCTGCGGTTCGACGCGATCGTGAGCCGGCGCCATCAGGTCTTCGCTGATCCGGACGCCGGGTTCACGAACCTGCTCGGCGTCCTCCGGTCGGGCGGTCGCCTTGCCGTCGTCAACCGCGACGAGCCCGACGGCGTGGACGCGGTTCTCGCGCGGGTCGGGTTCGTCGACGTCTCGCGCGTCGCGCTCGGGGCGGACGACGCCGGTCCCGTGTGGCTCGTGAGCGCCGGCCGGCGCGACTGATCGTCAGCTGGCCAGGAGCCAGCGGATGCCGGTGTCGGCCGACGGGTGACGGAGCCGCGAGAGCGCCCGGGCCTCGATCTGGCGGACCCGCTCCCGGCTGAGGTGCACGAGCTCGCCCACCTCGTCGGGCGTGCGGGGCTCGCCTCGGTCGAGACCGAAGCGCAGGCTCAGGATCCGCCGCTCCCGCTCGTCGAGCACCGAGAGGAGCTTCTCGACCTCGGCCGGGAGTAGGGCGCGGGCGGCGGCGTCGAACGGCGACTCGGCGCTGCGGTCCTCGACGAGGTCCCCCAGCTCCGTCTCGCCGTCCTCGCTGACCGGCTCCGCCAGCGACACGGGGTCGGGCGCCACGAGCAGCAGCTCGGTCACCTTCTCCTCGGCGACGTCCAGCTCGCGGGCGAGCTCGGCGACGGTCGGCTCCCGCTCCAGCTCCGACTCGAGCTGGGCGCGTACCCGGTGCAGGCGCAGCAGGTTGTCGCCGGCGTGGGCGGGGAGCCGGATGGTGCGGCCCGTGTTGGCGATGCCGCGCTGGATCGCCTGGCGGATCCACCAAGTCGCGTAGGTCGAGAACTTGAAGCCCTTGCGCCAGTCGAACTTCTCGACCGCGTGCATCAGCCCGAGGTTGCCCTCCTGCACGAGGTCGAGGAGGGGGAGCCCCGACGCCTGGTACTTCTTGGCAATCGAGACCACCAGCCGCAGGTTGGACTGGATGAACTCACGCCGGGCGCTCTCGCCCCGCTCGGCCGCCTCCTCGAGCTTGCGGCGCTCGCTGCGCTTGATGCGGCCGGGCTCCTCGAGCTGGGCGCGCGCGTCCCGGCCCGCGTCGATGTCCTGGGCCAGGCGGGCCTCGTCGTCCTTGGTGAGGAGCTCGTGGCGGCCGATCTCGTCGAGATAGACCCGGACGAGGTCCTCGTCGTGGCGCTCGGTGCGCTTTGTGACCTGGGTCACGTACCGTCCTTCATTCGTTCTGGTGCGGCGATTCTGCGAAGGTCTCCGGGCGACTCGCCGTGATACGCCTCGAAGCCCACGTACAACCATCTCGGGTTCTCGCGTGTTCCGCCAATCGTTTACGGATCCGGTGCCCGAGCAGGATTTCTACGGGGCGACCGAATACAGCTGCTCCGCGAGGTCGGGCGACAGGTCGACGGGCTCGTGGGTCGGGGCCGTCGGGGCCGCTTGGTGGCGCCCCACGGGGCCGGCTACCGGGACGGCCCCCCCAGAGCTGGTGGTGTCGACGAGCCAGACCCGCCCGTCGCGCACGAACACGAGGTGGCGCGCGTCGGGGAGCCAGCGCGGCGCAGCGACTCCCTCGCCGGCGGCTTCGATCCGGCGGGCCTCGGCGCCGTCCCGATTCGCGATCCACAGCTCGCGGCGATCCGTGCGCACGTAGGCCATCGCGCCGGAACGGGACCACGCCGGGTCCGCCACCGCCTCGTCACCCCCGGCGATGGGGTGGCACGCGGTCGTATCGGTGCACAACAGCAGGGCTCGCGGGGCGCGCACCTCGCGGGCCGTCCCTTGCACCACGAGCAGGCGGTCGCCATTCCTCGACCACTGCACCCACGACCGCCGGACCAGCGTGCCCGCGATCGGGGTGATGCCGCCGCCGCGCGGTGAGACCACGCCGAGGGTGGCGCCGTTCGTCGGCGCGGTCCAGAGGGCGATGCTCTCCACGTTCGGCGACCAGCCCGCCAGGAGCGGTCCCGACCCGGCCACGGGATGCTCCACGGGGATGGAGAGCGGCGTCTCGGGGCAGAGCGCCGGGCAGTCCTCGCCGTACGGGCCCGGGACCTCGAGCATGAAGATCTGAGCCTGCGAGCCCCCGCCGCCGGGCGCACCTGCCGGGACGGCCGAGACGGCGATGCGGCGGCCGAGCCCGGCCCACGCCATGTCGAGGACCCGGTGCCCGGAGAGCAGCGTCGTGCGGATGCCCGAGTCCTCTGCGCCCACGAACTCGATGCCCGTACCGCCGGTGCCGTCGGGCGACGTCCGCCGCACGACGGCCAGAGCCTGTCCGTCCGGCGCCCACGACCAGCGGGCGACCGACCTGGCGACGCGGTGCAGCTCGCCGCCGGTGTGCTCGGCGACCCAGAGGTCGCCCCGCCGCTCGAAGGCGAGGTAGTTGCTGTCGGGCGAGAAGGCGACACAACAGGCATCGGCGACACCGGGCACGCGCACGGGCGGGCTGCCTTCGCCGTCGAGGACGAGGACCCGGCCCTCCGACACGTAGGCGAGCGGGGGCTGGTCGCGATATGCCTCGCCTCGCGGCGCCGGACCGGTCCCGGCGGCAGCCTCGGGGGCGGCGAGCGTCATCACCAGCGCCAGACCGAGACCACCGAGGGAACGGAAGGTCATCCTTCCGTCAGCATGCGCCGGTCAGGCGGCCTCGTCTACCTCGCCTTGCGGCACCCGCACGCACGGGTCCTGGCACGAGACCGAGAGCGACTGCGGCGGCGTCTCGACGCGCGCCGACTTCCTGATCGTGATCCAGGAGTTGATCGCACCGAGCACGGCGAGGGCGGCCGAGATGTAGAGGGCGCGGCTCACGCCGTCGCTGAACTGGACTCCCGCCGACGCAGTCTCGAGGCCGGCGAGCGCCGGCAACACCGCCACCGCCAACAGGCCGGCGACCCGGGCGACGGCGTTGTTCACCCCCGAGCCGACGCCGACGTGGTTCTCCGCGACGGAGCCCATGACCGCCGCCGTGAGCGGGGCCACCGTGAGCGACAGCCCGAGCCCGAACACGATGAGCCCGGGCAGGATCCCGGTGAGGTAGGTCGTGCCCGGCCCGATGCCGGCGAGCAGGACCAGCCCCACCGCCACGATGAGCGGCCCGACCGTCATCGGAATGCGCGGGCCGATGCGCTGTGACAGTCGTCCAGCCCGGGGCGACAGAAACAGCATGAGCACCGTGATCGGGATGGTGGCGGCCCCTGCCTCCAGGGCCGAGTAGCCGAGCACGGTCTGCAGCTCTACGACGATGAGGAAGAGCGCAACGCCGAGCGCCGCGTAGACGACGAACGTCGTGCCGTTGGCCCCGCTGAACTGCCGCGACTTGAAGATGCCGAGCGGAACGAGGGGCGACTTCACGCGCATCTCGACGAACGGGAACGCGACCAGTGCCGCCGCGCCGATCACCCCCAGGGCGACGACAAAAGGTGACCAGCCGTGCGCGGGCCCTTGGATCAGCGCGAACACCAGTCCGCCGAGGCCGACGGTCGCAGTGGCAGCGCCGACGAAGTCGGGTCGCTTGCCGGCCTGCGGGTCGCGGCTCTCGGGCACGTGGCGCAGCGTGACCCAGAGCGCGAGGGCGGCGAGCGGGACGTTGATGAGGAAGACGAGACGCCATGAGACGGCGTCGACGAGATACCCGCCGAGGAACGGGCCGATCGAAGTGGCGACGCCCGTGAGTCCCGACCACGCGCCGATCGCGGATCCGTGGTCTTCGGAACGGAAGCTGGCGGTGATGAGCGACAGGCTCCCCGGCACGAGGAGCGCCCCGCCCACACCTTGGAGAGCTCGCGCCGCGATGAGTGCGCCGATGCTCGGTGCGACGCCGCACAACACTGACGCGGCGGTGAACCAGACGAGCCCGATCACGAACATGCGCCGGCGGCCGTACTCGTCGCCCAGCGCCCCGCCCAACAGGAGCAGTGCGCTCAGCGTCAGGAGGTAGCCGTCGAGCGTCCACTGGAGGCCCGAGAGACCGCCGCCGAGGTCGTCGCCGATGGAGGGAAGCGCCACGTTGACGACCGTCGAGTCGAGGAACGCGACGCCAGATCCGAGGATCGCGGCGAGGATCACCCACCGCCCGCGCGCCGTCCCGAACGCGACGAGCTGGGGGGCAGCGGGCGAACCGGCCGCCTGGGTCACGAAGCGGCGCCTCGATCGAGGTCGAGGGACAGCGAGTTGATGCAGTAGCGCTGGCCGGTCGGCCCCGGTCCGTCGTCGAACACGTGACCGAGGTGTCCACCGCACCGGCGGCACACGACCTCGGTACGGACCATGCCGTGGCTGCTGTCACGACGCAGCTCGACCGCGTCGGCGACCGCCGGCTCTGTGAAGCTCGGCCAGCCCGTGCCCGACTCGAACTTGGTGTCGGAGGTGAACAGCTCGGCCCCGCACGCCGCGCAGCGGTACACGCCGTCGTCGTGGCAGTCCCAGTACTCGCCCGTGAACGCGGGCTCGGTGCCGGCGTGCCGGAGCACCTGATACTGGGCCGGAGTCAGCTCCTTCTGCCACTCCTCGTCGGTCTTCGTCAGTTCGGGGCTCATCGGGTCTCCTCTCCGGGTCGATGCTCACCCGGCAACACCGGGCGGGCCCGGGACTGTTCCCCCGAGCGCGCGCCTGAGAGTCGGCGCCGTCGCCCCGAGGTTTGCACACGTGGCACGTCCGGGGAACCGTGGACAGGCGGCCGGTGATGCTCCCTGCATCCGCTGTTCAAGTCCTGTCAACCTGTGTGTCAGGGGCGCGCCGTACGATGCGGCGCCGCAGGAGGGCCGGTGGACGAATACGAGCTCCTGGTCATCGGGTCAGGACCCGCGGGCCAGAAGGCGGCGATCGCGGCATCGAAGCTCGGGCGGCGTGCCGCCATCATCGAGCGCGCCGACATGCTCGGGGGTGTGTGCCTCAACACCGGAACGATTCCCTCCAAGACGATGCGCGAATCCGTGTTGCACCTCACGGGTCTGCGGCACCGGGAGCACTACGGGACCAGCTACCGCGTCAAGGAGGACATCACCGTCCAGGACCTCGGGTCCGAGACGCGCCAGGTCGTGGCGAGAGAGATGGACGTCGTGCGCGACCAGCTGGAGCGCAACCACGTGGCCCTCCTGACGGGCACAGCGCGGTTCGTCAACCCACACACGGTTTCGGTGACGAGCGCGACGACCAGTGAGTGGCAGATCCGCTTCGACGACGCGATCGTCGCCGTCGGTACCCGTCCGGCTCGCCCTCCGAGCGTGAACTTCGACGGGCACACGGTGGTCGACTCCGACGGCGTGCTCGCCCTGGAGCGCATCCCCACCTCGCTCGTCGTGGTGGGAGCGGGGGTCGTCGGCGTCGAGTACGCGTCGGTCTTCGCCGCGCTCGGCACCAAGGTCACGGTGGTCGAGAGCCGGGCGAACATGCTCGACTTCTGCGACGAGCAGGTCGTCGAGGCGTTGCGGTATCACCTCCGCGACCTCTCCGTCACGTTCCGCTTCGGCGAGACCGTCGCCGCCGTCGACACGCACCCCGACGGCACCCTCACAACGCTGGCGAGCGGCAAGAAGATCGCGGCCGACACAGTCGTGTACTCGGCCGGGCGTCAAGGCGCGACCGACAGCCTCCATCTCGAGGCCGCCGGCCTCACCGCCGACGATCGCGGGCGCATCAAGGTCGACGACTCGTTCCGGACCGAGGTCGAGCACATCTACGCCGTCGGAGACGTCATCGGGTTCCCCGCCCTGGCGGCTACGTCCATGGAGCAGGGACGCAGGGCTGCGTACAACGCGTGCGGCGAGCCCACCCACCGACTCGACGAGCTGTATCCCATCGGCATCTACACGATCCCCGAGATCAGCTACGTCGGGCGCACCGAGCGTGAGCTCACCGACGAGCAGGTCCCGTACGAGGTCGGGCTGGCTCGGTACCGCGAGCTCGCCCGCGGACAGATCGTCGGTGACTCCTACGGGCTCCTCAAGCTGCTCGTTGCGCCCGGCGATCGCCGCATCCTCGGGGTTCACGTCTTCGGCACGGCCGCAACCGAGATCGTGCACCTCGGCCAGGCGCTCATGGCGACCGGGGCGACCGTCGACTACCTCGTCGACGCCGTCTTCAACTTCCCAACGCTCACCGAGGCGTACAAGGTCGCTGCGCTCGATGCCACCAACAAGCTTCGGACCCTGTCCCGCTTCACGCGCAACGCCTCGGGGGCGGTGTAGCGCTACTGCTGATAGCCCTCGACGGTCGACTCGTCGCGGGCGTGTGCGTCCGACGGATCTTCGCCGTACTGCCGCCGGGCGCGACGCTGCCGAAGCAGGTCCCAGCACTGGTCGAGTCGCACCTGGAGCTCCTCCATCCGGCGGTGCTCGTCCTCCGTCAGGGCGCTCCCGGCCGAACGGTGCCGCTCGTACAGCTCGTGCTCCTCGGCGGAGAGCTGCTGGATGTTCGCGAGCACGTCGTCGTCTGCCATTGCGACCTCTCTCTCAGACGGGCTTGTGCGCCCAGACCTCGATCTCGACCTTCGCCCCCGCGGGGAGGGCGGCGACCTGCACCGTGCTGCGCGCCGGCCGATGGTCGCCCACGGCTGCACCGTACGCCTCGTTCACGACGGAGAAATCCGCGATGTCCGTGACGAAGACGGTCACCTTGGCGACGTCGCCCCAGCTCGCGCCGCAATCGGCCAGCACCGTCGTGATGTTCGCCAGCGCCTGGCGCGCCTCGCCTTCGGTCCCGCCCTCGGCGAGACGACCGGCGGCGGCATCGAGCCCGACCTGACCCGCCAGCACCAGCCAGTCGCCGGCGCGCACGGCCGGCGAGTAGGGCCCGGCGACGGGCGGCGCGTTCGGAGTGGCGACGGGCTCGGCGGGCATCCTCGTTGCCTAGCCGACCTCGGACGAGCGGTTCCACTGCCGGATCACCCGGGTCTCGCGCTCGTAGCCGAGGATGCTGAGCGACGCGGTGCCCAGCGAGAGCAGCCGCCCGCCGTCGGGCGGTAAGCCCATCCAGGTGGCGCCGAGGATTCGGAGGAAGTGACCGTGCGAGAACAACGCCGCGTCGCCTACGGCCTCGGTCGCCCGGTCGATGACGCGCCGGGCCCGCGCCGCTACGCGGTCGAGGGCCTCGCCGCCGGGTGAGCCCGCCCACACGGTCCATCCGGGACGTTCCTCGCGGATCTCCGCCGTGGTCCGCCCTTCGTACTCGCCGTAGTCCCATTCCTTGAGGTCGTCGTCGGTCTCGACCCGGTCGCCGTAGCCCGCGAGGCGGCACGTCTCCACGGAGCGCGACAGAGGGGAGGAGAGCACGGTCGCGAACGGGCGGCCGGCGAGGACGCCGCCGACCGAGGTGGCCTGCTCGCGCCCGGTCGCCGAGAGCGGCACGTCGGTGCGGCTGGTGTGCTGGCCGGTCGCCGTCCACTCCGTCTCGCCGTGGCGGACGAGCCACAGCTCGCCCGAGGTGCCTGCGCTCACGGCTTCGGGTCGTGCCAGAACTCGCCCTTCGGGAGGAGCGCGTCGGCCTCGGCCGGCCCCCACGTCTTCGGCTCGTACGGGTGCGCGACGCCGTGATCGCTCAGCACCGGGTCGACGACCCGCCACGCCGCCTCCACGCCGTCCTCACGCGCGAACAGGAGGGCTTCGCCGGCCAGCGCGTCGCCGATGAGTCGCTCGTACGCCGACATCTCGCCGGCCGACTGGTTGGACAGATACAGCTCGACCGGCGCGCCCTTGAACGACTCACCCGGAATCTTCACCCGGCAGCCCAGAGCGACCGCCACCTTGTCGGGTCCGAGCCGGAACCGCAGGTAGTTCTGGTCGTCGGGGTCGATCTCCTCTTCGTCGAACACCTGCTGGGGCGGCTTGTGGAGCTTGGCGATCACCTCGGTGGCCGTGACCGGCAGGCTCTTTCCCGCCCGGATGAAGAACGGCACGCCGTTCCACCGCCACGAGTCGACGAACACCCGCACGGCGGCATACGTCTCGACGTCGGAGCGCGGCGCGACGCCGTCCTCGTCCCGGTAGCCGTTGAACTGGCCCCGCACGAGATCACGCGGCTTCAGCGTCCGCATCGCGCTGAACACCTTCTCCTTCTCGTTCCGCAGCGACTCGACCTCACCGCCGACCGGCGGCTCCATCGCCAGGATGCTCGCCGTCTGCAGGAGATGGTTCTGCACGACGTCGCGCAGCGCGCCGACCTCCTCGTAGAAACGGCCGCGGCCCTGCACCCCGAAGCTCTCGGCCATCGTGATCTGGACGCTCTCGACGTAGTTGCGGTTCCAGATCGGCTCGAGGAACGAGTTGGCGAAGCGGAAGTACAGCAGGTTCTCGACCGCCTCCTTGCCGAGGTAGTGGTCGATCCGGAAGATCGCCGGCTCCGGGAACACCGAGTGCAACACGCGGTTGAGCTCCTGAGCCGAAGCCAGGTCGCGCCCGAACGGCTTCTCGACGATGACGCGCGCGTTCTTCGCGCAGCCCGAATTGCCGAGGCCCTCGACGACGGTCGGGAACAGGCTCGGCGGGATGGCCAGGTAGTGCGCGGATCGCTTCGACTTGACATCGTGCAAGGTGGACCCGATCGACTTGAACGTCTCGGGGTCGCGGTAGTCACCGTCGACGTACCTCATCGCCTTCCCGAGCGTCTCGAACGCGTCCTTGTCGTCGATGCCGCCGCCCTGCTCTTCGATGCTGTCGTGGGCGCGCTTGCGGAGGTCGTCGACGCTCCAGCTCGACGACGCCACGCCGATCACGGGTATGCCCAGATGGCCTCGCTTCGTCATCGCATACAGAGCGGGGAAGATCTTCTTGTACGCGAGGTCCCCCGTCGCCCCGAAGAACACCAGCGCGTCGGCGCGTTCGCGTTTGGAGGTGCTCACGATTGCCCTTTCTCGATGTGCCCGCCGAACTCTTGACGCATGGCCGAGAGGAGCTTGTCGGCGAAGTCGGCCTCGCCCCGCGAGCTGAACCGCTCGTACAACGAGGTCGTGATGACGTGAGCCGGCACGCTCTCGTCGATAGCGGCCATCACCGTCCAGCGGCCTTCACCGGAGTCGGACACCCGACCGGCGAACTCGGCCAGCTGCGGCGACTTGTGCAATGCGAGCGCCGTGAGGTCGAGCAGCCACGACGCGACCACGCTGCCCCGCCGCCACACTTCGGCCACCTCGGGGATGTTCAGGTCGTACTGGTAGAACTCCGGGTGCTCGAGCGGAGCCGTCTCGGCGTCGCTCGCCAGCTTCTGCTTGCCGATGTCGGCCTTCTCGAGCACGGCGAGACCCTCTGCGTACGCGGCCATGATCCCGTACTCGATCCCGTTGTGGACCATCTTCACGAAGTGGCCGGCGCCGTTCGGCCCGCAGTGCAGATAGCCCTGCTCCGACGAGCTGGGAGTGCCGGTCCGACCGAGGGTCCGGGGCGCGGCGTCGACGCCGGGTGCGATCGTGGCGAAGACCGAGTCGAGGTGCTGCACCACCTTCTCTTCGCCGCCGATCATGAGGCAGAAGCCGCGTTCGAGCCCGAACACACCACCGCTTGTGCCGACGTCCACGTAATGGATCTTCTTCACTGCGAGCGCCGAGGCGCGGGCGATGTCATCCCGGTAGTACGAGTTGCCGCCGTCGATGATGATGTCGCCGGCCTCGAACTCGTCGGCGAGCTGCATGACACTCTGTCCGGTCACCGAAGCCGGGACCATGACCCACGCCGCGCGCGGTTTCGTGAGCTTCGACGCGAAGTCGGCCAGCGACGACGAGCCGGTCGCGCCGATGTCGGTGAGATCCTTGACCTTCGGCTCGTTGTGGTCGTACACGACGCACTCGTGGCCGTCCTTGATGAGACGACGCACGAGCCCGTTGCCCATGCGTCCCAGTCCGATCATTCCGAGCTGCATCGCCGTCCCTCTCTGTCCTCGATCTCTCGGTTACTCGCTGTCAGCTCGCCGTGCGCACCTGCTCCGACTTCGACGCGATTCGGGCGAGCAGGTCGTCCCACGACTTGACGAAGGCGTCGGCGCCCTCCGTCTGGAGCGTCGCCGCCAGGGCCTCGATGTCGACGCCGGCCGAGCCGATGCGGGCGAGCACGTGCTCGGCGTCGCCGCCGTCGGCCGGCAGCAAGTCGCCGATCGCGCCGTGCTCGCCGAACGCGAGCAACGTCTTCTCCGGCATCGTGTTGATGGTCTGCTCCGATGCCAGCGCGTGGACATAGAAGGTGTCGGACAGGTTCGGGTCCTTGGTGCCGGTGCTCGCCCACAGGAGCCGCTGCGGCTTGGCGCCCGCCGCCTCCAGCTTCTGCCAACGGTCGGAGGCGAGCAGGTCGCGATAGGTCTTGTACGTCCGCTCGGCGACGGCGACGCCGAGCCGACCCCGGAGGTCGTCGGGAAGCTTCCCGGTCACGGCGGCGTCCCAGCGGGAGATGAACACCGACGCCACCGACGCCACCACGTCGAGATCGAGCCCGCTCTCCATCCGCCGCTCGAGCCCGCGGAGGTACGCCTCGGCGGCGGCTTGGTAGTGCTCGCGCGAGAACAGCAGCGTGACGTTCACCGACACGCCGGCGGCGACGAGCTCCTCGATCGCGGGAACGCCCTCCGGCGTGCCCGGCACCTTGATGAACAGGTTCGGCGTCGCCGCCTTCTCGTGGAGCGCCTTGGCCTCGTCGACGGTGCTCTTCGTGTCGTGCGCCAGCTTCGGCGACACCTCCAGCGACACCCAGCCGTCGACACCTCCGGTCGCGTCCCAGATCGCGCGGAGCAGGCTCGCCGCCTTCGTGAGGTCGTCCAGCGCGAGCTCGAAGAACAGGCCCTCGCCCGCGGTCCCCGTCGCCAGCAGGGATCGGATCTGTTCGTCGTAGTCGACGCTCCCGGTGATCGCCTTGTCGTAGATCGTGGGGTTCGACGTGAGGCCGGTGACGGCGAGGTCGGCGATGTAACGCGCCAGTGTCCCGCTCGTGAGGAGGGACCGGGTGATGTTGTCGAGCCACAGGCTCTGGCCGGCGTCGTGCAGCAGTGTCGCCGCGTTCATGCTGCGTTCCCGCTCGAAGTCGAGCACCTCGCCGAGGCGGCGGAGATGACGGTCCTCGGTGCTCGGCATCGCGTTCACGAACGCTTGGACGATCTCGGCCGCCACCGCGGAGCCCATCACGCGCGCACCGAGCGTGAGCACGTTCACGTGGTCGTGCTCGACCATCTGATGCCCGGTGTAGTGGTCAGCGGCGTACGCGGCGCGAACCCCGGGCAACTTATTGGCGGCGATCGTGACGCCGGCGCCGCTCCCGCACACGAGGATGCCGCGCTGAGCGTCGGTCGCGTCGAGCGCGTCGGCGACCGCCTTGGCCACCAGCGGGTAGTCGATACCTTCGGGGGGCGCCGTGTCCGGCCCGTACAACACCGGCTCGTGGCCGGCGTCCCGGACGGCGTCGGCGATCGTGGGACGCAGCGGCAGCCCGGCGTGATCGGCGGCGATCGCGACCCTCATTGCCCACCAGCCTACGAACGTGTGTCGAACCCCGGAATCATTCGTTCCAAGGGCCAGTGCCGGGTCACTCGGTCCGGCTGATCACGACGTCTGCTTCTCGGCCGCGCACGGGTAGCCGGCGGCGACGCCGACCTCCTTCGAGACGCTGCCCAGGTCCATGATCGACGTGGGATCGCCGTGCGCGTTGCCGAAGTCAGTCGCCGCCTGCTCCAGGCGCGGGGCGTCGATCTTCTTCTCGAGTTGCTTGACCAGCTCGTCGCGGACCGTCGTTCCGTCGGGCTTGTCGGGACCCAGGAGGAGGTCGGATGCCGTGCTGGCGAGCCGTTTGATGTCGCGGTCCTTCAACCCGAGCGCGCGCAGGCTCGCCACCGCGTCGTTTTCGCGGTCGAGAATCGGCTGCGCCTGGGCCTGGAGCTCCTGGGGAGCAACCTTCGTGTAGGACCGAAGGTCCTGCGTGAGCAGGGGCGCGTAGGCGAGGTCGCTGAGGCCGGCATCGGTGGGCTGGCCCTGGAGAATCGCGACCGCCCACGCGGTGACGCTCAGTCTCGCCGACGGCAGGACCCGGCAGAACGCCGCCGGATTCCCGCCGGTCAACGACGTGATGACGGTGGGCTCGGGGAGCGGCGTGACCGCTCCGACGTCGGGCGACGCCGGCGCCGAGGTCGCATCGGGCGGAGGCGAGGCGGGTATCTGGGCCTCGTTGGCCTTGGCGCGCTCTTCCTTCAACCGGTTGTCGTTGAGCGATTGCACGGTGGAGATGAGGTCGCCGCGTTCGGCGAACTGGACTTGGAGGATGTTGGGGACGAGGCCGCGCTCCTTCAGGCACTGCTCGATGCGCTTGTCGAGGACGGCGCGTGAGTTCACGAGCGCTTCCTCTTGGGGGTTCGGGGGCGACACGGTGATCCAGTGGTTGATGAGGAACAGCGGCGCGTCGGGCTTCCCCCGGTTCGGCTTGCAGTTGAACTGGTTCTTGTTCGTGAACGAGAACTGCGTCTCCTGGAACCAGTCGTACATGCTGTGGTACCAGGGCGGACCCCCGGGGTCGCCGCGCTCCGCGAACACCAGCAGGTTGCGCCCGCTGTCGATCAGTTCCCGCAGCGTCGGAAGTGGTTGACCGGCCTGCAGAGTGGCCACCCGATCGCCCAGCCCGGCGGCTTCGATTGCGGCGGCCGTGTCGGCCGGGCTGGTGAAGTCATGGAGAGTGAGCATCAGCACGTCGTCCGGGTGGCTGACGAGGAAGCGCTTGATCTCGCCGAGACCCTTACTGAACGCGACCGCACCCGTCTCGCAGTTGCTGTGGCACATGTAGATCCCGCGCTGAGCGTTGGCGGCCTGCGGCGCGCCGGCGGCGAGTTGCGCGGCGCGCTTCACCGCTACCGGATCCTCGTCGTCGGCGTGCGAGACGGTCTCGGCGGTCTTGTCGGTGAGGACCACCGGCGTGTCCTGCCCGGGGACGCGCGCCGTGGACGGCACCCCGTAGTGCGTGTCGATGTTGAGAGCACGGACGCCCGCGTTCAGCTGCTGCGTGATCGTCCCGACCTGCTGCGCGAAGAGCCAGCCCGGGTACTCCGAGGACGCCATTGCGTGGTGCACTCCGGCAAACGTCACCTGGTCGAGCCGGAGATCGCAGAGCGACTTCTTGCTGTTGCAGACCTGCTCCTTGCTCGCCGCGGCCGCCTTTGCCGCTCCTCGCGTCGTCAGCACGAAGCCGGCCGTCACCGAACCGGCGATCACGACGATCGTGGCGCCGATGGTCGCGACGCGGGGCCACATCGCGCGGCGCTCCGTTTGTTGCGCGGTGATCGCCCGGACGAGGCGGAGGATCTCGGTGACCGCGAGGTAGCCGACCCACAGCGCGGCCGCCCGAATGAGGAGCTCCGCGCTGCCGAGCGGGTCCTGGATGAAGACGACGCTGACGAACAGGCCGACGACGCCGAGCAAGATCGTCCCCATCGTGGTCTGGCGCCGTCGTTCGACCCAGCCGCGCGTGCGGTTCCACACCTCGACCGGCGTGTACCGACGGTCGGAGCTCGTCGCCGCCGCCGCGACGACGAGCCCGTACGCCGCGATCCACAGTCCAGTGAGACGCAAGTCGTTCGTGACCTCGCCGAGCGCGCCCTTGATGGCGCTGGCGAGCTGGGGATCGTTGATCTGTCGGCTGATGAGCCAGGTCGCGACGAAGAGCAACGCCACGACGAAGAGGCCGCCGATCACAGCCGCGATGCCGAGGCGACGGACGGCGCGCCGGCGATCCTCGGCGAGGAGGATGCTGCCGGCCACCGCCGCGAGCCCGATGAAGACCGAGCCGGTGGTGATCTGGCCGACGGTTCCCTCGGCGTCCCACAGCCCGAGATCGTCGATCTTGCCGGTGATGTCGGTGAGGCTGTTGTCGAGACCGTTCGCGCCCTGCTGGTTCCCGCTCCCGCCGCCCGATGACTGGAGACTGCTCGTGATCAGTGCGAACGACGCGCCGAGATCGAGGCCACGGCGACCGGGCGCGCCTTCGAGGATGGCCTTGTGCGTCTGCCGCACCGCGTTGCGGAAGATCGACTTGAAGGTGTCGGTGTCGATCACCCCTGCCAGCGCCAGCTCGAAGGCGGGACGGAAGCTCGTCGCCTGCTGGTTCCCGGCCTGCACGAGCTGCTCGGTCAACCGGTGGGCGAGCTCCCGCCGGACGGCGTCGGAGTTCAGCGGCTCGACGGCGCGAGCGCTGAATGAATCGCTGTCGTAGAGATTCGACCCGGCCCAGTTCGAAATGATCGCCAGCGGAAGCATGACGCCTGCCACTACGAGCAACACCATGCTCGCCACCCGCCGCATAGGACCGGAACCGTAACGCGCTCGACGCGATCGCGCGCGTCAGGCGCGCCTCGCGCGGAACCGGCGGATCAGCGCGTTCGTGCTGCTGTCGTGGTCGAGCTTCGGCTCGGGACCTTCGAGTTGGGGGACGATCCGGTTCGCCAGCGCCTTGCCGAGCTCGACGCCCCACTGGTCGAACGAGTTGATGTTCCAGATCGTCCCCTGCGTGAACACCTTGTGCTCGTACATCGCGACGAGTTGACCGAGCACGTACGGCGTGAGCTTGTCGGCCAGGATCGTGTTCGTGGGGTGATTGCCCCGGAACGTCCGGTGCGGGACTTGGAAGGCGGGCACTCCCTCGGCTTCGACCTCGGCCCGCGTCTTGCCGAACGCGAGTGCCTCGGTCTGCGCGAAGAAGTTCGCCATCAGCAGGTTCTGCTGGTCGTCGACTTCCGTGTCGGCGTTCACGAAGCCGATGAAGTCGCACGGGATCAGGCGGGTGCCCTGGTGGATGAGCTGGTAGTACGCGTGCTGACCGTTCGTGCCGGGCTGACCCCACACGATGGGGCCGGTCATGCACGTGACGGGGTCGCCTTGGAGAGTCACCGACTTCCCGTTGCTCTCCATGTCGAGTTGCTGCAGATACGCGGGGAAGCGCGACAAGTACTCGCTGTACGGCAGGATCGCCTGTGTCTCGGCGCCGAAGAAGTCGTTGTACCAAAGCCCGATCAGGCCGAGCAGGACAGGCAGGTTGCGCTCGAACGGCGTAGAGCGGAAGTGCTCGTCGATGGCATTGAACCCGGCGAGCATCTCGTGGAATCTGTCGGCGCCGATGGCGATCATCAGCGACAGACCGATGGCCGAGTCGTACGAGTACCGACCGCCGACCCAGTCCCAGAACTCGAACATGTTCGCCGTGTCGATGCCGAACTCGGCCACCTTCTCGGCGTTGGTCGACACGGCGACGAAGTGCTCGGCGATCGCGGCATCGTCCTTCAGCGAGGCGAGCAACCACTCCCGGGCGGTGCGTGCGTTCGTCAGCGTCTCGAGCGTCGTGAACGTCTTCGAGCAGACGACGAAGAGCGTCTCTTGCGGATCGAGGTCACGCAGCGACTCGTGGATGTCGATGCCGTCCACGTTCGACACGAAGCGCACGGTCAGGTCGCGGTCACTGAACCCCTTCAGCGCCTCATACGCCATTGCCGGTCCCAAGTCGGATCCGCCGATGCCGACGTTCACAACGTTACGGATACGCCTCCCGGTATGGCCGGTGTGCTCACCCGAGCGCACCTTGGCGGCGAATGCCGCCATCCTGCGGAGCACCGCGTGCACCTCGGGGACGACGTCCGTCCCGTCCACGAGGATGTGCTCGCCCTCGGGGGCGCGGAGCGCAACGTGCAGGACGGCACGGTCCTCGGTCACGTTGATCTTCTCGCCCGCGAACATGGCGTCGATTCGCGCCCTCAGGCCTGTTCTCTCGGCGAGGGCGACGAGGAGACGGATGGTCTCGGCTGTGACGCGATTCTTCGAGTAATCGAGGTAGAGGCCGTCGACCTCGAGCATCATCGACTCCCCACGCGTCGGGTCGGCGCCGAAGAGGTCGCGCAGGTGGGCGCCTTCGATCTGCCCGTAGTGGTCTCGCAGCGCCTTCCACTCGGGCGATTGGGTGATGGGGGTCACGCACTCTTTCCTATCCCGTCCCCCGCGCGTGGTCGAGCGCGGCGTGGCGCATCTACCGAGCTGGAAGGTGGTGGGGTGGTGGTCTTCCCAGGCCGAGGCGTGACGAACGTCTCCCTCCTGCGGGGAAGGGAGAGTGCCGGCGAGGGGTTGACAGATACCGACGGGTATCAGATACTCACTGGTATCAGATACCGCTTGGTATCAATGGAGGCCCCAATGAACGACGTGAAGACGATCGCCCCTCCGACGATCACCCCGATCGGGAAGCGGGAGGCCCAGGCCTGGCTGGTGAAGCGGCTCGGCTACGAGCGCCTCCTGGCCTCGCTCCGGAAGGCCCATGCCGAGAAGCAGGCGCACGAGCCCGAGCGGGACGTGGCAGCCTGACCGGGTGACGCAACAGGAAACGCCGGAACGGCTGACACGCGAAGAGAAGAAGGCGCGCACCCGGGCCCAGCTCATCGACGCCGCCGCCACCGTCTTCGCGCGCCGGGGCTTCGTGGCCGCGTCACTCGACGAGGTCGCCGAAGAAGCCGGCCTGACGAAAGGCGCGGTCTATTCGAACTTCGACAGTAAGGAAGACCTGTTCGAAGCTGTGCTCGACGAACGCTTCGACAAGCCGCTCCAGCAAGAAGTCGAAGCGATCGAGAACATCGAGGGCACGCAACAGCAGCGCGCGATGGCGGGTGCCCGGATGTTCATCGACGCGGTCCAGCAGGAGCGTGAGCTCTTTCTGCTCTCCTTGGAGCGCCGCATCTACATCGCTCGACACCCCGAACACGCGCCTTCTCTGGTGCCCCGGTACCGGGAGCAAATCGGCCGAGTCGCCGAGATGATCGCCACTCAATCGAGGAAGTGGGATCTGCCGTTGCCGCTGCCGGCCGCACAGATGGCGGTCGCGGTCGAGGCGCTGTCGCAAGGCATCGAGCTCCAGCGGCTCGCCGACCCTGACGGGGTACCCGATGATCTTCTCGGTCGGTTGTACGCGCTTCTGTTCCAGCTCCCCGCCGAGTCCTGAAACCAGCCGGTTTCCGTAAGCGCGCCAGTACGATTTGTCCGTGACTCGCGTCGGATTCCTCGGCCCCCACGGCACCTTCGCCGAAGAGGCCGTCCTCACCCAACCTGATCTCGCCGACCAGGAGCTCCAGCCCCGGCGGTCGGTGCCCGACGTGATCAGCGCGATCGAACACGGTGAGGTTGACATCGGGCTCGTGCCGATCGAGAACTCGATCGAGGGCACCGTGACGGTCACCCTCGACACGCTCGCCTTCGATACCGATCTGCTCATCCAGCGCGAGATCGACCTCCCCGTCTCGCTGAACCTGTGCGCGCTGCCCGGGTCGACGCTCGACGACATCAAGACGGTGCTGTCGCACCCGAGCCCGTTCGGTCAATGCCGGGTCTGGCTCGCCTCCAAGCTCCCCGACGCCGAGAGCATCGTGACGAACTCGACCGCCGAGGCCGCCGCGCAGGTGGCGCGAGCCGAGGACCGGAGCAAGGCGTCGATCGGGACCGTGTTCGGTGCCCGGCTGAACGGGCTCGACCTCGTCGCCACCGAGATCGAGGACCACCCGGAGAACGAGACGCGCTTCGTGCTGGTCGGCCACGGCATCCCCGCTCCGACCGGCCACGACAAGACCAGCGTGGTCTGCTTCCAACGCGAGGACCGACCCGGCTCGCTCCTCGCGATCCTCCAGGAGTTCGCCGCCCGCGCCATCAACCTCACGAAGCTCGAGTCGCGCCCGACGAAGCGCAGCCTCGGCGACTACTGCTTCTTCATCGACTTCCACGGCCACATCGCCGACGAGCTGGTCGCCGACTGCCTGCGGAACCTGGCGGCGAAGCAGGCCGAAGTGAAGTTCCTGGGCTCGTACCCGGTCGCCGGCGAGGAGGACGCCAGAATCCGTCGCGAGGAGGCCGACAAGGCGTGGCGTCAGGCCGCGCAGTGGGTCGACGAGCTGCGCGGCCGCGTCGCTCCACCCGACACCACCACGTGATCGATCTCAGGCGGCTGCGCGAGGAGCCCGATTACCGGGCCGGCATCGAACGCAAGCGGGTCGCCGACGGGCTGCTCGACCGGGTGCTCGAGGCCGACGATGCCCGCCGGGTGCTGCTCACCGACGTAGAAGAGCTCCGAGCCCGGCAGAACGCGGCGTCGAAGGAGATCGGACGGGCGCCTGCCGACGAGCGCGAAGCCAAGATCTCGGCGGCGAGCGCGCTCAAGGACGAGCTCGCGACGAGGGAGCCGCTTCTGGCCGAGGCCGAGGCGCATCTGCGGGAGCTGCTGCTGCAAGTGCCGAACCCGGCTGATGCATCCGTGCCCGTCGGCGGCGAGGACGACAACGAGGTACTGCGCGTCGTCGGCGAGCCACGCGACGCACCCGCACTCGATCACGCCGAGTTCGGCGTCCGCATCGGGTTCGTCGAGACCGAGCCGGCGGTCGAGATGAGCGGGTCGCGCTTCGCGTACCTGATGCGCGAGGGCGCGCTGCTCGAGCTCGCGCTGGTGCAATGGGTGACGAGCCGCATCGTCGCCGAAGGCTTCACGCCCGTCGTCCCGCCCGTGCTTGTACGCGAGCACGCGATGGAGGAGGCCGGTTTCTTTCCCACCGACCGGGCCCAGGTGTACGAGGTCGACGGCGGAGAGCTGTTCCTCGTGGGGACGAGCGAGGTCGCGCTGGCGGCGCTGCATCGCGGCGAGATCGTCGACGCGGACGCGTTTCCCCTGCGCTACGCCGGGTTCTCGACGTGCTTCCGCCGCGAGGCCGGCACGTACGGCAAGGACACCCGCGGCATCTTCCGTGTGCACCAGTTCGACAAGGCGGAGATGTTCAGCTTCACCCATCCCGATCGGTCCTGGGACGAGCTCGAGGCGATCCTCGCGTTGCAGGAATCCATCGTGAGCGGGTTGGGCCTCCCGTACCGGGTCGTCAGCTGCGCGACGGGCGAGCTCGGCCCGGCCGCGGCGAAGAAATACGACATCGAGGTGTGGCTGCCGTCGGAGGGCCGGTACCGCGAGCTCACGTCGTGCTCGAACTACCTCGATTACTCGGCCCGCCGGCTCGGCACCCGCTTCCGCACCGACGCCGGCACGATCCCGGTGCACACCCTCAACGGCACGGCGTGCGCCGTCGGACGAACGCTCGTGTTCCTGTTCGAGCACTACCAGCGTCCCGACGGCTCGTTCGCCGTGCCCGAAGTCCTGATCCCGCTGTGCGGCTTCGACCATGTCGAGGCGCGCCGGTCCTAGCCTGGCCGCCGGAGGGATGCCGGAGCGGCCGAACGGGATGGTCTTGAAAACCATTGAGGCGCGAGCCTCCGTGGGTTCGAATCCCACTCCCTCCGCGTACCCGGCGCCGGTCAGCGCGTTCGGCGCGCGGTGATCCGGTCGTAGTTGATCCGGAGGAGGTCGACGACCTCGTCGGCGTCTGTGTCGGTGCGGATGTACTTCGTCGTCCATCCGGAATCCGGGTGGACGTGGTGCGGGCCGGTACGACCTTCGGCGACGAGGTCGTCCCGGACCCGACGCGGGAACGGAATGTCGGCCATGTGGCTCCCGTGCACGTGCCCGATCGCCCGGCCGTCGAGCAGAAACTCGGTCTCGCCGAACTCGCCGGAGTCGGTCGTGATCCCCGGCCAGCTCGTCACCTCGTGGACGATGCGTTCCCCTCGGGTGGCGGTGGCCGCCGGGCTCGCGTGATCGTTTGCTGGCATATCACGGCGAACGCCGACGTGAGCCGCTCCATTCCTCCGCGGCGCGTACGCTCCCGCGCCGTGGTCGACGACCGGGATCGGTGGTGGAAGGAAGGCGTCCTCTACCAGATCTACCCTCGCTCCTACGCCGACTCGAACGGCGACGGCGTCGGCGATCTGCGCGGGATCGTCGACCGTCTCGACCACCTCGCCTGGCTCGGGGTCGACGGCATCTGGCTCAATCCGATCACGGTGTCGCCGGACGCCGACTGGGGCTACGACGTCGCCGATTACACGGGCGTGCAGCCCGTGCTCGGCAGCCTCGACGACGTCGCCGCGTTGATCGCGGCGGCGAGCGAACGAGAGATCAAGGTGCTCCTCGATCTCGTGCCCAATCACACGAGCATCGAGCACCCTTGGTTCGTCGAGTCGCGGTCATCACGCGACAACCCCAAACGCGACTGGTACGTGTGGGCCGATCCGAAGGCGGACGGCTCTCCGCCCAACAACTGGCAGAGCAGCTTCGGCGGTCCGACCTGGACGCTGGACGACACGACGGAGCAGTACTACCTGCACAACTTCCTCGCCGACCAGCCCGACCTCAACTGGTGGAACGAGGAGGTGCGCACCGAGTTCGACCGCATCCTGCGCTTCTGGTTCGACCGCGGCGTAGCCGGCTTCCGGATCGACGTCGCGCACATGGTCGTGAAAGACGCGCTGCTGCGCGACAACCCGCCCGCGAGCGACGACGACCACTGGATGGTCCGCGTGATGGGCCAGCGGCAGGTCTACAACGGCAACCGTCCCGAGGTGCACGACGTGATCCGTCGCTGGCGGCAGGTCGCGGATTCGTACGATCCGCCCCGCATCCTGGTCGGTGAGACGCACGTGTTCGACACCGAGGCGATGCTCTCGTTCTACGGCACCGGCGACGAGCTCAATCTCGCGTTCAACTTCTTGCTGCTGCACTCGCGCTTCGAGGCGGAAGCGATGCGGAAGGTCGTCGAGGAGACGCTCGCTGCCATCCCCGTCGAGTCATGGCCGGTGTGGACGGGCGGCAATCACGACATGTACCGGTTCCCGAGCCGCTGGGCCGAGGGTGACCCGGCGAAGACCCGGTGCGCGCTGATGATGCTCCTCACGTTGCCGGGGAGCGTGTTCCTCTACTACGGGGACGAGCTCGGAACGCCCGACACCGACGTGCCCGAGGAGCGGCTCGAGGACCCGGTGGGGAAGCGGCTGTACCCCGTGTACGGCCGCGACCCGGAGCGCACGCCGATGGCCTGGACGCCGCGGCCGGGCGCGGGGTTCACCGCGCCGAACGTGGAGCCATGGCTGCCCTTCGGCGATATCGCCGCGTGCAACGTCGAGGACCAGCGGCGCGACCCGAATTCGATGCTCTCGTTGTGCCGCGACCTCATCGGTCTGCGGGCCGCCGTTCCCGACCTGCGCGCCGGCGGTTACCGGCGGGTCGCGGCCGAGGGTGGGCTCTGGGCGTGGCAACGCGGCGAGCGGATGATCGTGGCGCTGAACCTGGCTGATGACTCGGCCCGGCTCGAGACGGCGAACGGGATCGTGAGGATCGGCACGGTGCGCGGCCGGGACGGCGAGCGCGTCACGGGATCGCTGGCGCTCGGCCCGTGGGAAGGCGCGGTCGTCTGGCTCGACGGGTCGCGGGAAAGCGTCTTCTAGGCGAGGAAATCGACGAGGCCGGGTCCTTCAGAACACAGGATCGGCTACGCAGGCGCTTCCTCGCCGGCGTCGAACTCGGCTTCGAGCGCCGCGGCTTCCAAGTCGGCGATGGCCGGTCCCCACTCCTCGCTGCGCCGGAACCCGCGGACGCCGTACCAGATCGACCACGACATCAGCGCCATCGTGATCGGGAATCCCGTGACGAAGCCGACGGCGACGAAGACGTCGACACCCAGCGCCGCCAGCACGATCAGGCGCAGCACCGAGCGCGACACCATGTACGCGCCCCACGCGAGGGAGATCTGTCCGAAGATCCGCCGGTGCGTGCGCGAGGCCTTCACCTCGTCGGGCAAGGGCAGCATCTCTTCCGCGAACACGCCGGCCAGGGGTCTCCCGATGACGGTCGAGCCGATGAAGACGAGGCCGTACCCCGCGTTCACGACGACCGGGATGGCCAGGTAGATCTCGGCGCTGCCCGTCCACAAGCCGACCACCGCTTCGATCAACACGAAGAGGAGCGAGATCCGGACGACGAGCGCGGGGCGGTCCTGCCTCCGCTCGTAGCTGTACGCGACCAGTCCGATGACCGTCGCGGCGATGATGCCCGGGACGAGGCCCCACAGCTTCCACAGCACGTAGAACGCGAGCACGGGCCCGAACGCATCGCGGGCGAAGCGAGGGCCGTTCCCGAACAGGATCGCCTTGGCGGTGATCGGCGGCAGGTGCGCGGCTCGGTCGGGCGTCGGAGTCGCCGCCGCGTCGGCCAAAACGATCAGGCCGCCTCGTGCGACGTGGTCCACCGGAGCAGGTCATCGCGCTCCCACGTGTTCACGATCCGCTCGACCGGCACGGCGGCCTCGGCGGCGCGGGCGCAGCCGTACGGTTGCCACTCCAGTTGCCCGGGCGCATGCGCGTCGCTGTCGATCGACACCTTGCACCCGGCGTCGACGACCTCCTTCAGCAGCCGCATGGGCGGGTCGAGGCGCTCGGGCCGGCAGTTGATCTCGACCGCCTTGTCGAAATGCGCGCTCGCGCCGAACACGAGCTGCGAGTCGAACTGCGACTCCGGCCGGCCGCGCCCGAGGACCATCCGGCCGGTGCAGTGACCGAGGATGTCCATGTGCGGGTTGGCGAGTGCGGCGACCATGCGGTCGGTCATCGGCTGGGCGGCCATGCGCAGCTTCGAATGCACGCTCGCGACGACGACGTCGAGCTCGGCGAGGAGGTCCTCGTCCTGGTCGAGGGCCCCGTCTTCGAGGATGTCGACTTCGATGCCGGTGAGGATGCGGAACGGGGCCAGCTCCCCGTTGAGCTCGGCGACGAGCTCGAGCTGGCTGCGCAGCCGCTCGGCGGTCAGCCCGTTGGCCACCTTCAGGCTCGGCGAGTGGTCGGTGAGCGCCATGTACTCGTGTCCGAGCTCGGCAGCGTGGCGGGCCATCTGCTCGATCTCGGAGCCGCCGTCCGACCAGTTGGAGTGCAGGTGCAGGTCGCCCTTCAACGCCGCGCGAATCGGGGCACCCGGACCGGCGTCGGGGGCGTCCTCGGCCCGGAGGCGGGCGAGGTACTCCGGCACGTCGCCCGCGAGCGCCTGCTCGATCACGCCCGCCGTGCTGCTGCCGACGCCCGGCAGATCCTGGAGGCGGCCCCGGTCGGCGAGCGCCCGGAGCTCGTCGGCGGGCATCTCGCGCACGGTGTCGGAAGCGCGACGGAACGCCTGCACCTTGTAGGTCGCGCCCCGGCTCCGCTCGAGCAGGGTCGCGACTTCGTCCAGCGCCTGGACCGGGTCCATGGCGGTGACGGTACCCTCCGCCGCATGACAGAGCAGGCGAGGTCGGTCTCGGTCGAGCGGGTGATCGCGGCGCCGCCGGAGAAGATCTTCGACGTGCTGGCCGATCCCTCCCAGCACCCCGTGATCGACGGCTCCGGCACGGTGAAGTCGACCCGTGGGCAGGAGCCCGCCCGGCTGGAATTGGGCAGCAAGTTCGGCATGTCGATGCGCATGGGCATCCCGTACGCGATCACGAACACCGTCGTCGAGTTCGACGACAACCGTCTGATCGCCTGGCGGCACTTCGGTGGCCACCGGTGGCGATACGAGCTCGAGCCCGTCGACGCCGGCACCCGCGTCCGGGAGACGTACGACTGGTCGAAGGCCATCCTCGGCACCCGCCTGTACATCGAGGCGACGGGCTGGCCCAAGCGAGCCGAGCGCGCGATGACCGAGACGCTGGAACGGCTCGACACGCACTTGGCGGACGGCGAGGGCCCCTGACACCAGTCGGGACACGCCGACCCGCCGGTAGAGTTGATCCGCCCGGAGGGATGACCGAGCGGCCGAAGGTGCTCGCCTGCTAAGCGAGTGGGGCTCACGCCCTCGAGGGTTCAAATCCCTCTCCCTCCGCCATTGTCCGGGGACGCTTCCGATGCCCGATCTCGGTGACCAGCTCATGGCCCTGGGGGCAGCGACGCTCGGCGAGTCGGGTGGCCGGCCGATGGCCTCCCGCATCCGGGCGGTCTGGCCGCGGGCTCGCCTGGCGGCGCCCGCATTCGCGGTGCGTTGTACGCCGGGCGACAACCTCGCAGTGCACGTGGCTGTCTCGCGCGCGCCGGCCGGCAGCGCGCTCGCAGTCGAGGTCGGGATCGAGCGCGAGCGCGGCTACTGGGGCGAGGTGCTCGCGACAGCAGCGCAGGCCCGTGGCGTCGCCGGTCTCGTGATCGACGGCTGCGTGCGTGACGTCGCGGCGCTCGAGGAGCATGGCTTCCCGGTGTTCAGCACCGGCGTCGCCCTGCCGGGCGCGAC
>DASZGY010000145.1:0-8681 GCA_035938395.1 Acidimicrobiia bacterium | reverse complement strand
AGGTCGCGATGGACGGACAGATGGAAGTCCGCGCCGTCGCGCACGGCGTACCCGTACCCGCCGTCGTAGGGACTCACCCGAAAGCCGAGCCTCCGGTAGTGGTCGAGGGCGGTGTCGAGGTCGCGCACGGGCAGGATCGTCGCCATACCCGTGACCGATGGCGCGACGTCGGGCGCCGGAGGCGGCGGCGCGCTCGGCGTCGCGGTCGTCGCCTCATCCGCGTCGGCGACGGCGCGGAACTCCACGATCTTGCCGTCGCGTACGAAGACCACCTGGTAGAGAGGATCGCGCTGATCGGCGATGCGCAGCGAGAGCACGATTCGATCGCCATGCGCGCTGACGTCCTCGATCTCGAGGTCGAGCCCGGCGGCGCGCTCCAGGTACTCGATGACCTGCTTCCGCCCGACGCAGCTCTCCCACCGTGCATCCTTGGCCAGGTGCGGTTCGAGGATGCCCGGCTCGCGCGCGGTGACGGCGGCCCGGATGCGCTCGACGAGCACGCCGGTGGTGGTGTCGTCGTCGTCCACAGGCACCTCCTCGCGCCGCGTCGAGTGTGGCACGCATCCGGCATTCCCAGCAGCCGACGGACGAGACGGTGTCCCGAGGGCGCTCCGCCCTGGAGAGGTAAGTTCGGGGGCCGGCGACCGCCGGCGACGGAGGGACACGGATGGGAACGGTGGGCACGGCCGTCGCGATCGCCGGCATCGCCTACCTCGTCGGCTCGATCCCCGCGGCGTACATCGTCGGACGGATGGTCTCCGGCGTCGACATGCGCGTCGAAGGCGAAGGCAACGTCGGCGCCCGCAACACCTACCACGTCGTCGGCCGCGGCTGGGGAGTGGCGGTCTGCCTGATCGACGCGGCCAAGGGCGGCGCGGTGGCCGTGGCGTTGCGCGACCGGCCCACATGGCAGCTGTTGCTGGGCGGGGTCGCAGTGATCGCCGGTCACGGGTTCCCGATCTGGCTGCACTTCGTCGGCGGCAAGGGCGTCGCCACCGCCAGCGGGTTCGGCATCGCGCTGTTCCTGCCCGCGGCGGTGCTGGGCGGCGCGAGCGCCGGCGCCGCGTTCGCGGTGACGCGCCGGTTCCTGCCGACGCTCGTCGTCGCGATCGTCGGGACGCTCGCAGGGGCGATGCTGCTCGGTGAGGGCGCCATCACCCTGGGCGTCGTCGTGGCCTTGTTCGCCCTCACCGGCGTGAAACGCGCGCTCGACGAGCCGCGCATGCGAGAGATCGAGGCGTCCACCGGCTGGGATCGCGCAGCCGGCGGCACCACGTGAGCCGAACCTTCCTCCTCGGCCAGGTCCTCACCGTTCTGCTGCTGGCGCAGGTCGGCCTCGTCGTCTGGAACGTCCGCGTCCTGCGCAGGCCCGCGGCACGGCGCTGGTCCGCCGGTGCACCGCTCTTGAGCGTGCTGGTGCCCGCTCGCAACGAGGAAGCGTCGATCGCGACGTGCCTCGAGGCGCTGCTCGCCCAGGACTACCCGAACTTCGAGATCATCGTGCTCGACGACCGCTCCACGGACGGCACCGCCGCGACCGCGCTGGCACGCTGCGACCCCCGCGTCCGACTCGTGCGCGGCGCCGAGCTCCCGGACGGGTGGACGGGCAAGAACTGGGCCTGCACGCAGCTCGCTCGCGAGGCCCGGGGCGACGTGCTCTGCTTCGTCGACGCCGACACGATCCTGCAGCCAGAGACGCTGTCACGCGCCTCCGGCGAGCTGCGAGAAGGCAACCTCGGCCTCGTGTCGATGCTGCTCCGCACGGACACGGGCACGGTGTCCGAAGGCGTCCTCATGCCGATGGTGAACTACGCGGTGCTCGGACTCCTCCCGGCCGCGCTCATCGAACGACCAGGGTTCCCGCAGGCGGCGGTCGCCCTCGGCCCGTTCATCATGGTCACCAGGACGGCGTACGTCGCGGCCGGCGGCCACGCCGCCGAGCCCGCGCACATCGTCGACGACATGCGCCTCGCAGGCGCGGTGAAGGCCTCGGGTCACGGCGTCGGGCTCCGCAACGGGACCACGCTGGTTCGCACCCGCTGGTACACCGGGTTCCGGGAGATCTGGAACGGCTTCTCCAAGAACGCGTACGGCGGGCTGGACTACAGCCCCGGCCTCGCGCTTCTCGCTCTGTGCGTCGTGGCCCCGGCGTTGCTGTTCCCGTTCCTGCGCCTGGGCACCGCCCTCACGACGGGTGGCGCGCTCGCGCTCCCGGCTTTGCAGGTCGGGCTCATCTTGTCGACACGCGCGATCACGTCACACGTCGGTCGCGATCCGATGTGGTCGGTCCCGCTGCACCCCGTCGCCGTGACTGTCTGGGCTGCCACCCTGGCCCGGTCGATGTCGCTCGCCCGCAGCGGGCGTGAGATCGAATGGAAGGGCCGCACGTACGCGACCCGGCCGCCGGCGGTCGGCTCCGAGTCGTAGCAACCAGTCCCGGGAAGGGGCAGTAGCACCCGGCCGCCCTCGGGCAGGGAGAACGCGACGCGAGCACCACTACCCCGACGGACTCGTACCCCGGGGGTCTGGCGCTACGCCCCAACCGGCAAATCACTTCATTGACGCGGAAGCGCAGGAATTCCCCGAGCGTGGTCGAACTGGAGCTATTCGATGATGCCGGTGGGCCTCGGGATGCCGGCGGCGTCGAGGGCGCCGTAGTACATATCGAGCGCCATCTGCGCGTCTGTGTACCCGAAGTAGTTGCCGTCGTCGTCGTAGAGGATGAGCCCGCCCTCGATGACGAAGAACACCTCGACCGGTTCCTCGCTGTCGGGCATGGCCTCGAGCGTGTGCGTGGACCCGGCCTGCTCGAACACGAACGAGCCCGGCGATGCCACGAAGTCGTACTCGAGGTAGTGCCAGCGGCCCTTGAGCGTGTACGCGTGCACGGCGCCGTCGTGGTGGTGGGTCGGGATGCGCTTGCCCGGTGCGAACCGATTGATGATCACCCAGGTGCCGGTCTCGCGCGACACCCGAAGCATCTTGGCCTCTACGCCTTCGTCCCAGACGGCCCACGGCAGGTCGTCGGTGTTGAGGTGGGCCGAGATGGCGTCGGGAGCGACGGTCGTCATGGGGGCTCCTGTCCTCCTTGACACAAACGGCGTGGAACAGGTTCCATTCTGGCCCATGCCGCTCGCACCCGCCGCCCGCACCCTGATCGATCAACTCGAGTCGGGCGGGGGTCCCGCGCTCTGGGAGATGTCGCCCGACGACGCCCGCGCGCTGAGCGCGGTCATGGGCGCGATGGACGACCCGCCCGAGGTGGCCGCCGTCGAAGACCGCGTGATCGCGGGACCGGCCGGCGAAGTGCCCGTGCGGATCTACACACCCGACGCGCCGGCGCCGCGTCCAGTTGTCGCGTTCTTCCACGGCGGCGGCTTCGTGATCTGCTCCGTCGAGACGCACGACGGCCTCGCCCGGCGCCTAGCCAACGCGCTGGGCGCCGTCGTCGTGAGCGTTGAGTACCGGCTCGCGCCGGAGGCGCGTTGTCCCGCCGCCGCCGAGGATTGCTACGCGGCCACGCAGTGGGTCCACGAACACGCAGCCGAGCTGGGAGCAGATCCCGATCGCCTGATGGTCGCCGGCGACAGCGCGGGCGGGAACCTCGCCGCCGTCGTCTCGCTGATGGCGCGTGAGCAGGGCGGGCCGCCGATCACGAGCCAGGTGCTCGTATACCCGGTCATCGACGCCGCCTGCGACGCACAGTCGTACGAGGAGAACGGCGAGGGCTACTTCCTCGAGGCAACCGGGATGCGCTGGTTCTGGGACCACTATCTCGGACCTGACGGCGACGGTGCACACCACCACGCTTCGCCGATCCGCGCCCGCGACCTTTCGGGCTTGCCACCGGCGGTCGTGATCACGGCCGAGTTCGACCCGTTGCGCGACGAGGGCGAGGCGTACGCCGAGGCGCTCGAGGCGGCGGGCGTGCCGGTCGTGGCGCGCCGGTACGACGGGATGATCCACGGCTTCGTGAGCATGCCGATGCTGTTCCCCGAGGCCGACGACGCCGTGGTGCGCATCGCCGACGCAGTCCAGGGATCGCTGGCGTCTCGCTAGGCCACGCGGTCGGCGCGGTTCACAGGTTGCGCACGTCGCGGAAACCGAGACGAAACAGGCCGCCTCTACTGTCGACGAGTGATGCACTCGCGCTCTCCGCCTCGGCGGCTGGGAGCAACTCGTTTCGCCGGGCGATGTGCGGCGGCGGCGTCAGATTCGCTGAAGGAGGCTGGCCGTTCCGAGTGACCCGCCGCAGCACATCGAGACCAGCGCGAACTCCTTGTCAGAGCGCTCGAGCTCGTGCAGCGCAGTGGTGATCAGTCGAGAGCCCGTGGAGCCGACCGGGTGGCCGAGCGCGATCGCACCGCCGTTCACGTTGACGCGATCCATGTCGGGCTTGTGGACCTGCGCCCACGACAGCACGACCGAGGCGAACGCCTCGTTGACCTCGAAGAGGTCGAAGTCGGCCATCGACATGCGCGACCGGTCGAGCATCTTCTGCGTCGCGAGCACGGGGCCGTCGAGCAGGTAGTACGGGTCCGAGCCCGTCACGAGCTGATGCACCAACCGTGCGCGCGGCTTCAACCCGAGCGCCTTCGCCTTCCCCTCGTCCATCCACAGCACGGCTGCCGCGCCGTCGGAGATCTGGGACGAGTTGCCGGCGGTGATCATGTAGCCGTCGACGACCGGCTTGAGCTGCGAGAGCGCGTCGATCGACGTGTCGCGCAGTCCCTGGTCGCGCGTCACGTTCATCGTCGAGCCGTCGGCCTGCGGTGCGTTGATCGGCGCGATCTCGCGCTCGAAGCGACCTTCGTCCCACGCCACCCTCGCCTTCTGCTGCGAGCCGAGGCCCCACTCGTCGAGGTCCTGACGCGAGAGCCCGCGCATCTCGGCGATGCGCTGAGCGGCGCCGAACTGGCCGTTGGGCGGGTCGTCGTACGGCCACGGCTCCGTCTTGTAGTGGCCGGGCCCGTTGATGACGTTCGACCCGAGCGGCACGTGGCTCATCTGCTCGACGCCGCAGGCGATGCCGGCGTCCATGCCGCCGGCGGCGATCAGACCGGCCACGAGGTGGTTGGCCTGCTGCGCCGACCCGCACTGCGCGTCGACGGTGCTGCACGCGGTCGTGTACGGGAGCACCTCGTTCCCGGCCGAGAGCCAGGCGTTGCGGGTGACGTTGCTCCCCTGCTCGCCGGCCTGCGTGACGCAGCCGCCGACGACCTCCTCGATCGAGCCGGCGTCGATGCCCGCCCGCTCGATCACCTGGACCAGGGCGTGGCGGAGGACCTCCGTCGCCTTCAACTCCGACAGCCAGCCGTTGCGCTTGCCGATCGGCGTGCGGACGGCTTCGACGATGACTGGCGTGCCCATGCGGTTCCTCCCGGGGAGCGTGCGTCCGCCCAATAATAGAATCGGTTCTAATGCCGGGTCCGCTCGAGGGGTTGCGTGCCGTGGAGATGGTCGGGCTGGGGCCCGGGCCCTTCTGCGGGATGCTGCTCGCCGACATGGGCGCCGAGGTGCTGCGGGTCGACCGGGTCGACGCCGCCCGGGCCGTCGACCACTCGAAGCCGGCGACCAGCGCCATGGACCGGGGCAAGCAGGCCGTCGCCGTCGACCTGAAGCAGCCCGACGGCGTCGAGGCGTTGCTGCGGCTGACGGAGCAGGCCGACGCGTTCTTCGAGGTGTTCCGGCCCGGCGTGGCGGAGCGGTTGGGCATCGGGCCCGACGTCGCGCTCACCCGGAACCCGAAGCTCGTGTACGGGCGCCTGACCGGCTGGGGCCAGGACGGTCCGTACGCGCAGGCCGCCGGCCACGACATCGACTACATCGCGTTGGCGGGCGCGCTCGAGCCGCTGGGCCGCGCCGGGGAGAAGCCGACGCCGCCGATCAACGTTCTCGGCGACTTCGCCGGCGGCGGGATGCTGCTCGCGTTCGGAATCGCGTGCGCGCTGTTCGAGCGCGGACGCACCGGCGCCGGGCAGGTCATCGACGCGGCGATGGTCGACGGCGCCGCGCTGATGCTCACGCCGTTCTACGGCGCGCGGGCGAGCGGCTTCTGGGGCGAGCGGGGCACGAACCATCTCGACACCGGTGCGCCGTTCTACGAGGTCTACGAGACGGCCGACGGCAAGTTCGTAGCCGTCGGAACGGTGGAGCCGAAGTTCTACGCCGAGCTGATGGCGCGCGTCGGCCTAGAGGCTGATCTCGACGCGCAGTACGACAAGACCCGGTGGCCGGACGAGAAGAAGAAGCTCGCCGAGGTGTTCCGGACCAAGACGCGCGACGAGTGGTGCGCGCTGCTCGAAGGGACCGACGCGTGCTTCGCGCCGGTGCTCACACCGGTCGAGGCGCCCGATCATCCGCACAACCGCGCCCGAGGCACGTTCGTCGAGCTCGCCGGCGTGCCCCAGCCCGCACCCGCGCCCCGGTTCAGCCGCAGCGCGGCGCCGACGCCGGCGCCGGCGATGCACCCGGGCGGCGACACGGATTCGGTCCTCGCCGGCTGGGGTTTCGACGGCGACGAGGTGGCGCGGTTGCGTGACCTCGGCGCGGTGCTCTAAGGAACTCGACCATGCCCATTCCCGAGCAGCGCGATCTGGACAAAGCCCGCGGGGTCATCCGCGACTGGCTGGCGGGCAAGCTGCCCGACGCGCGGGACCTGACGATCTCGACGCTCGTCGGTCCCGCGTTCACCGGCTTCTCGAACGAGACGCTGCTCTTCGACGCCTCGTGGCGCGAGGGCGGCGAGGCACGATCGGCCGGCTACGTGATCCGCGTGAAGCCGACCGCGCACACGATCTTCCTCGAAGCCGACTTCGACTCGCAGTACAAGGTGATCAAGGCCCTCTCGGAGCACACCGACGTGCCGCTCCCGCCGGTGCACTGGTTCGAGGACGACGAGTCGGTCCTCGGCGCCCCGTTCTTCGTCATGGGCAAGGTCGAGGGCCACGTCCCGTCCGACAACCCGCCCTACACGCAGACGGGATGGCTGTTGGAGGAGGCGACGCCGGCGGTGCGGGCGCGGGTCGTCGAGAACGGCCTCGACGCGCTGAGCCAGATCCACCGGACCGACTGGCACCGGCTCGGTCTCGACTTCCTCGACAAGCCCCAGTACGGCGCGACAGGCATCGACCAGCAGATCGCGTACTACGAGCGCTCGTTCGAGTGGGCGGCGCAAGGCCGCCCCCAGCCGATCGCCGAGGCGGCGCTCGACTGGGTGAAGGCGAACAAACCGACCGGCGCGCAGCACATCGCGCTGGCGTGGGGCGACGCCCGCATCAACAACCAGATGTTCGACGACGCCGGCAACGTGCTGGCGGTGTTCGACTGGGAGATGGTCACGCTCGCCGATCCGATGATGGACCTGGCGTGGTGGCTGTTCCTCGACCGCCACTTCCACGAGGGCATGCCCGCGCCGGACGATCAGGGCGAGGCGTACGGCGGCGGGCCGCCTGGTCTGCCGCGGCTCGAGGGGTTCCCGACGCGCGAGCAGATGGTCGCCCGCTACCAAAAGCTGACCGGTTGGCAGCCCCACGACCTCGAGTTCTACGAGGTGTTCGCCGGCCTGCGGTTCGCGGTCGTGATGATGCGCATCGCCGCGCTCGTGGTGGAGTTCGAGCTGCTGCCGTCCGAGACGGACATGGACAGGAACAACATCGTCACCCGGTTGCTGGCGGCGAAGCTCGGCCTCCCCGCCCCCGGCCCGGAGCCGCTGCCCGCGGTGTGACGCGTCAGAACGGCTTGCCGGTCCACCTCGGATCGCGGCGTTCGAGCCAGGCGAGGACGCCTTCGCGGGCGTCGGGCGTGCCCATCACGAGGCGGTGGTACTCGGTTTCGAGATAGCCGACTTCCTCGCGGTCGAGCACCGGGCTCGCCCACAGCAGCCGCTTGCTCAACGCGACCGACAGCGGCGCGGTGTGCACGGCGATGTCGCGTGCGATGTCGAGCGCGGCGGGGAGCACGTCGTCCGAGGGCAGGGCGCGGCCGGCGATGCCGAGCTCGACCGCTTCGCGGCCGGTGAACGTGCGTCCCGTGAGAAACAGGTCGGCGGCGCGCGCGAAGCCGGCGGCACGCGGGACGGTCCAGTGCGAGTGCGCGTCGGGGAGGACGCCCCGACGGACGTGCACGAAGCCGAGCTTGGCGTCCTCGGCCACGAGGCGGATGTCGCACTGCATCGCCAGTGTGAGCCCGATGCCGATTGCGTGACCGTTGATCGCCGCGATGACGGGCTTGCGCACGTCCCAGGGCGGCGGTTGCACGGGCGAGGTGGTGAAGTCGTCACTCTGCGGCGCCGCGAACGTGTCTCCGCCCGGCTCCATGTCGGCACCGGCGCAGAACGCACGCCCTGCACCGGTGACGACCGCGGCGCGCACGCCGTCGTCGGCGTCGCACGCGGCGTAGGCGCGGCCGAGCCCGGCGCCCATCGCGCCGCTGAAGGCGTTCAGCCGGTCGGGCCGGTTCAGGGTGATCACGGCGACGCCGTCGGCCGTCTCGACCGTGACCGAATCGTCGCTCACAACTACAGCACTCTTCCGGCGCGGTGGCCGTCGAAGATGGCGCGGTCGGCGGGACGGGCCGCGACTGCGTCGCCGACCCGCACCACCTCCGGCACACGATCCTGCAGCGCGAAGTAGAGGTCGTCGTTCGGGACGCCATGGGTGCGGATAACCACCGCGTCGGCG
>DASZGY010000144.1:0-22683 GCA_035938395.1 Acidimicrobiia bacterium | reverse complement strand
CCCGGCGACGGCGAGCGCCAGCGCCCCGGCGAGGAGGAAGAACGGGCCCGCCCGGCCGAGCGGCTGCGTCTCCACCTGTTGGGTGAGGATCACGACCGGCGTGTTCCCGTTCACGATGTTGAGCGGCGCGGCGACGAACGCCGTGCGGCCCTGGCGTCCGCTCTGTTCTTTGCCGGCGAGCAGTGCCCTCGCGTCGAGGTCCCCCGGGCTGAGGCCCGCGGGCAGTTCGGTGAGGCCGGCCTGCGCCGCCTGGTTCCCGAGAAGCGGTGCGATGCCCTCCTGGATCTCGCCCGTCGGCGTCACCTGGACCACGCTCACGTCGGCGGCGCGCAAGGTGTTCGCGACGATCGACCGCAGGTTGCGGCCGAGCCGGCGTTCGGCGGCCGACTGGCCGGCGGTCGGGTTGAGCGAACGGAACGCCGAGAGGCGCTGGACGGAGTCGCTCACCGTCGGCGCCTTCGCCCGCAGGTCGTGGAGCGCCGAGTCCGTGGAGGTCTGCCGGAAGAGCCCGGCCGTGCCCGCCGCGCTCAGGACGAGCACACCGAACGCGATCGCGAGCATCGCGACGAACAGGCGGGTGCCGAGGCGGCGCGCGGGCGGCTTCAACGCCGGCTGCCCCGAGCTCGACGTCACGACTCCAGCCGGTACCCGACCCCGCGCACGGTCGTGATCTCGACGGCGTCGCCGAGCTTCTTGCGCACCTGCGCGATGTGCACGTCGACGGTGCGCGCGTCGCCGTACCAGTCGTAGCCCCACACGCCGTCCAGGATCTGCTGGCGGGACAGCGCAAGCCCGGGCCGCTCGGCGAGGTACCGGAGCAGGTCGAACTCCTTCGTGGTGAATTCGACGGGGTCGCCACCGATGCGCACCTCGCGCCGGCCGGCGTCGACCGCGACCTCACCGCACTGCATGACCTCGGCGGCGGGACCTCCGTCGACGCGACGCAGCACCGCCTTCACCCTCGCGACCAGCTCGGCGGGGGAGAACGGCTTCGTGAGGTAGTCGTCGCCGCCGAGCTCGAGGCCGAGCACCCGATCGACCTCGCTGTCGCGGGCGGTGAGGAAGATCACCGGGATCTGCGAGGTGGCGCGCAGTCGCTTGCACACCTCGAGCCCGTCGACGTCGGGAAGTCCGACGTCGAGGACGACGAGGCGGGGCCGGTGTTCCTTGACCGCCTGCAGCCCGGCCTCGCCGGTACCCATCTTGAGCACGCGGAAGCCCTCGCGCGCGAGGTACAAGTCGACGAGGTCGGCGATGTTGGGCTCGTCGTCGACGACGACGACGGTCCCCTTCTGGTCCTGCACGGCACCCATCGTCCCATTTCTCTCGCCGGAAGGCGCGCCGGGACCCATGCGTATCCGAGAGACGCTATGCGTCCCTCAAGTGCGCATCATGGGAACGTCAGGAGTTGAAGCGGTTCGTCCGCGCGATCTCGCCCAGCCAGCGGGCGCTGGGCTTCACCGTGCGCGCCTGCGTCTCGCGGTCGACCGCGACGAGCCCGAACGTCGGGCGGTAGCCCAGCGACCACTCGAAGTTGTCGAGCAGTGACCAGTAGAAGTAGCCGCGCACGTCGAGACCGTCGTCGAGGCAGCGTCCGACTCGACCGAGCGCCTCGGTGACGTACTGGACGCGCTGGTCGTCGTCGGCCGTGCCGATCCCGTTCTCGGTCACGTAGACGGGCGTCCCGGCGACCTCGATCGCCCGTCGGATCGTGGTCTCGAGCGCCCGGGGCCAGAACTCGTAGCCCATCTGGAGCGCGGCGACGCCGTCCGCCGGTCCGAGCAGCCCATCGGGACCGAACCGGAGGCGCGTGTAGGTCTGCACGCCGACGTAGTCGTCGCCGCGGCACGCGTCGAGCCAGACGTCTTCCATGCGATCCCGAGCCCGCGCCATCTGCGCATCCCCGCCGGGCTCGGCTGCGAACTCGTGCATCGAGAGCGTCATGCCCACGGGCGCGTCTCCGGGCCCCGCCTTGATCACGTCGTACGCGAGGCGGTGGGCTCGGATCAGGTTGTCGGTCGCCTTGCCCATCGCGCCTTCGTCCCTCGTGCCGGGCGGGAAGACACCGAGATAGAACCCCATGAGCGCGACGACGTTCGGCTCGTTCAGTGTGCAGTGGATCCCGACGCCGTCACCGAGGTGGGCGCTCGATCGCTCGCAGAAGCGCGCGAACCGCTCCGCGGTCGTCGGATTCTCCCAGCCGCCGTCCGACGCGGCCCACCGGGGGGTCGTGAAGTGGTGGTACGTCACGACGGGTTCGACGCTGTTGTCACGGCACGCGTCGATCATGCGGCGATAGTGGTCGAGCGCGTTCCGGGAGAACTCGCCGTCCTCGGGCTCGATGCGCGACCACTCGATTGAAAACCGGTACGCGCCGAAGCCGAGCTGGGCAAGCAGCGCGATGTCCTGCGGGTACCGCCAGAAGTGGTCGCACGCGTCGCCGGAGGGCTCGGCGCAACCCGATCCCGGCGTGTGCTCCCAGGCCCACCAGTCGTTGTTCCAGTTGCCGCCTTCGACCTGGTGCGCGGCGGTCGCCGTGCCCCAAAGGAAGCCGTCGGGAAACGAGATCGCCATGGGTCTCCTTCTGGCGCCGTCGCAGGCTTCGGCTTTGCGGCGCCGGTCGGCAAAGCCGCCGACGCCGCGCATCCTAAGCGGCCGTACACTCGGCGCGCGATGACGGCGGCTTCGCCGACCGTCAGCGCAGGAACCGGAGCTTGCGACGGTGACCAGAGGAGTGCCGTGAGCGTGCTGGAGAAGATCCTCGCCGCCAAGAGGGCTGAGCTCGCGCTGCTCCAGGAGTCCGAGGCACGCGGAACGCTGCGGCGCGCCGCTCTCGATGCGCCGCCGCCGCGCGACTTCGCGAGCAAGCTCCGCCGCGCCGACGGTCGCCTTGCCGTCGTCGCCGAGATCAAGCGGCGGTCGCCTTCGAAAGGCGACCTGGCGCCCGGCCTCGACCCGGCCGTGGTCGCGAAGGCGTACGAGACGGGCGGCGCCGCCGCGCTCTCCGTGCTGACCGACCGGCCTTTCTTCGGCGGGTCCGTCGACGACCTGCAAGGGGCGCGCGCCGCAGTCGAGATCCCCGTTCTCCGCAAGGACTTCATCATCGACGAGACCCAGGTGTACGAGGCGCGAGCGATCGGTGCCGACGCCGTGCTCCTCATCGTGGCCGCACTCACGGACGACGGGTTGCTGACGGGCCTGCGCGAGCTGGCCGAGGAGGTCGGCATCGTGGCGCTGGTCGAGGCGCACGACGACGCCGAGCTCGACCGGGCGCTCGCCGCCGGCGCTCCGATCGTCGGCGTGAACGCCCGTGACCTCGGGACGTTCGGCGAGGACCTCGGTCTGAGCGAGCGGCTGGCCGATCGCATCCCCGGCGAGGTCACCGCGGTGGCCGAGAGCGCGATCCGCGCACCCGCGGACGCCGAGCGCATGGCCGAGGCCGGGTACGACGCCGTCCTCGTGGGCGAGGCGCTCGTGCGCAGCGACGACCCGACCGAGCTCGTCGAAGCCATGAGCCGGCATTTGGTGCGGACAAGGAGGTAGTCGGTGACTCGATTCGTCCTGTCGGAAGAGCAGATCCCGACCGCGTGGTTCAACGTGCTGCCGGTCATGCCGGAGCCACTGCAGCCGCCCCTGCATCCCGCGACTCGCGAGCCGGTCGGGCCCGACGACCTCGCGCCGCTTTTCCCGATGGGGCTCATCGCCCAAGAGGTGTCGACCGACCAGTGGATCGACATCCCTGGCGAGGTCCTCGACATCCTCCGCCTCTGGCGTCCGACGCCGCTCGTGCGCGCCGAGCGGCTCGAGGCCGCGCTCGGCACGCCGGCGCGCATCTACTACAAGGACGAGTCGATCTCGCCCGCGGGATCGCACAAGCCCAACACCGCCGTCGCCCAGGCCTTCTACAACAAGGCCGAGGGCGTGCAGCGCCTCACGACCGAGACCGGTGCCGGGCAGTGGGGGAGCGCGCTGGCGTACGCGTGTGCGCAGTTCGGGATCGACTGCAAGATCTACATGGTCCGCGCGTCGTACGACCAGAAGCCGTACCGCAAGATCCTCATGGAGACCTGGGGAGGCGAAGTGGTCCCGTCGCCGGTCGACCAGCCCGACCACCCTGGATCGCTCGGGCTCGCGATCAGCGACGCGGTGCGCGACGCGGCGGGTCGCGACGACTCGCACTATTCACTCGGATCGGTGCTCAATCACGTGTTGCTGCACCAGACGGTGATCGGGCTGGAAGCGAAGGAGCAGCTCGCGCTGGCGGGCGATGCGCGGCCTGACGTCGTCATCGGTTGCTGCGGCGGCGGATCGAACCTGAGCGGCATCGCACTCCCGTTCGTCCCCGACGACGAGGTGCGGCTCGTCGCCGCCGAGCCGTCGTCGTGCCCGACACTCACCGAAGGCGCGTTCGACTACGACTTCGGAGACACCGCGGGCATGACGCCGTTGTTAGCCATGTACACGCTCGGTCACGAGTTCGTGCCGCCCCCCATCCATGCCGGCGGGCTTCGCTACCACGGCGACGCGCCGATCGTCTCGAGCCTCGTGCGGAGCGGGCGCATGGAGGCGGTCGCCTACCCGCAGGGCAAGACGTTCGAAGCATCGATTCAGTTCGCCAACGCCGAGGGCAAGATCCCGGCTCCCGAGACCGGGCACGCCATCCGGGCCGTCATCGACGAGGCGCTCGCCGCCAAGGAGACGGGCGAGGAGCGCGTGATCCTGTTCAACTTCAGCGGCCACGGGCTCCTCGACCTCTCGGCATACGACGACTATCTGCACGGCCGACTCATCGACGCCTAGTCGCGCCGTTGCAGCGCGGTTCTCTTGGTGGCGACCTCGACCGTCCACCAACTCCCGCGTCCGGTGCGGTACCTATAGAGGGGCAGCGAAAGCGACCCTACGGAGCGGTGGCGGGCCATGTTCGTCAAGATCTGCGGCATCACGACGGAGAAGGACGCGCTCCTCGCGATCGCGCTCGGCGCTGACGCGCTCGGCTTCGTCTTCGCCCCCGGCAGCCCCCGCATGGTCACGGTCGACGAGGCCACGGACATCGTGAAGCACGTGCCCTACGACGAAGTGCTCACGCTCGGTGTCTTCCGCGACGAGCGCCCCGAGCGCGTGGCCGAGATCGTCAACAGGGTGGGGCTCAAAGGCGCGCAGCTCCATGGTCGCGAGTCGGCGGCAGAGGTCGTGTACGTCCGGCAGCGCGTCCCGCTCGTCATCCAGGGCTTCGCCGCCGGCGACCCGGCGATCTCGATGGCTTCGGAGGGTCCGGCGGACATCGTGCTCCTCGACGCGCCCAACCCGGGCTCGGGCCGCGTGTTCGACTGGTGCCAAGTCAGCGGCGCGTTGGACGGAGTCCGTCTGCTGCTTGCCGGTGGGCTCACGCCCGACAACGTCGCCGAGGCGATCCGGCGCGTCCGGCCCTGGGGCGTCGACGTCTCGACCGGCGTCGAGACCGCGCCCGGCAGTGGCCGCAAGGACCCGCGCAAACTGCGGCGGTTCATCCAGGCGGCGCGAGCGGCAAGTGCCTCGCTCGAGCGCCGCGGGAGCCCCAACGGGGGTATCGGTCACCAGCCCTACGACTGGCAGGCCGAAGGCGCCTGACGGCGCGTCCAGCGGGCGCGCGGGGCGGCCGTAGTGTGGCGGCCATGGCCGCTCCCAGCAGTCCCACCGCAGCTGCCGCCGGCACCATCACGATCGGCGGCGACCTCACCGTGAACCGCCTCGGATTCGGTGCGATGCGCATCACCGGGCGCGGCATCTGGGGCCAGCCGCCCGACATCGACCAGGCGAGGGCGGTGCTGCGCCGAGCCGTCGAGCTCGACGTGAACTTCATCGACACCGCCGACTCGTACGGTCCCGAGGTGAGCGAGAACCTCATCGCCGAGGCGCTGGCTCCGTATCCCGAGGACCTGGTCATCGCCACGAAGGGAGGCCTCGAGCGCCCGGGCCCGGGACGGTGGCCGGCCAACGGCCGACCCGATCACCTGAAGGAGGCGTGCGACGGCAGCCTCCGCCGCCTGCGGCTCGAGCAGATCCCGCTGTACCAGTTCCACCGGCCGGACCCGTCGGTACCGTTCGGCGAATCGATCGGCGCCATGCTCGAGCTCCAGCGGGAAGGAAAGATCCGGCACATCGGGCTCAGCAACGTGACGGTCCAGCAGCTCCGCGAGGCGCAGCGCCTCACACCGATCGCGTCGGTGCAGAACCGCTACAACCTCGCTGATCGCGCTTCGGACCCGGTGCTCGAGGTGTGCGAGCAAGAGCAACTGGCCTTCCTACCCTGGGCACCGATCCAGGACCACGAGTCGCATTCCGTGGTGCGCGACGTCGCGGCTCGTCACGGTGGGACCGACCATCAGGTTGTGCTCGCCTGGTTGCTCGCCCGGTCGCCGGCGATGCTGCCCATCCCCGGCACCGGCTCGGTCGCGCACCTCGAGGAGAACATCGCCGCCGCCGCCCTTCAGCTGAGCGCGGCCGAAACGCAGTCTCTGACGGACGCCGCCTGACGCCGACCACGCCGAAAATCGAGTGCGCAGACGTTCGCCGTCTGCTGCAATGCGCGCTTACCTCGGAGGGATCCCCATGGGCGTGGTCTTCCGTGTCCGGGCACGTACCGTCCGGACCCGCCAGGCGGAGTCGGCTCGGCCAGCACTTCCTCGGTAGCGCGCGCCTCGCTTCGCAACTCGTCGCCGACGCCGGCGTCACTGGCGACGATCGTGTCGTCGAGCTCGGCGCGGGTCGCGGCACGCTCACGGATGCCCTTGCGGGCCGCGCGGCTCAGGTGCTGGCAGTCGAGCTCGATCCCAAGCTCGTCTCGATCCTGGCGCGACGCTATGCGTTCGCCCGCAACGTCACGGTGCTGCGCGCCGACGCGCGGCAGGCGCCACTCCCGGCCAATCCCTATCGCGTGGTCGCCAATCTCCCTTTCGGCGTCACGGGCGCCGTGCTTCGTCGGCTCTTCGACGCACCCGTGAGCGGGCTGCAGCGGGCCGACCTCATCCTCCAGTGGCAGGTGGCACGCGCACGCGCCCACGCAGCTGACGGTCCGCCCACGGACCTACTCGCTGCCCGTTGGGGACCGTGGTGGGAGTTCCGCCGTGGTCGCCGGCTCCCGGCAACGTGCTTCCGGCCCCGGCCGTCGGTGGACGCCGCCGTCCTCGTCGTGACCCGACGCGACCCACCGTTGCTGCCAACCGCCGTGAACCGGAGGTACGAGGCATTCGTGTCTCGGGCTTTCAGGTCGAGGCACGACGCGCACACCGTCGGCGTCGCCCAGTGGGTCGAGCTGTTCCAGGCCTTCGATCGCCGGAACGCAAAGGGCTAGGCAGCGAGGACTCGGGCCCGGTGAAAGATCTTGGCGGAGTCGTCGCGGTGCTGATGCCGGGCCATGTCCTCGGCCGCGGCGATCATCTCGACGTCGTCGTCCGCCCATTCTCTGACTGCAGAAGCCGCCTCGTCCACGCCTCCGTGACGGTGCGTCTCGGGGGCGAGAAAGTCGCCGATACGAACCAGATCACGCAGGTCGTCAACAAGCTCACGCCGTGTGATCCCGACCAAGCTTGATTCGGGTGCATCGGCTTTCGTGAAGCCGTCAGGTTGTGGGGTGTCGGAACTCTTCATGGCGCCCCTCCTCCGTTCCGTGCAGCCTCCCCGAAAACACGGGGCCGGGAAACCGCTGGTCGGCCCGTAGAATCCGCCCATGACAGCGCCGGTTCGTGGCGAGCCCGTACGCCTCGATCCCCCCGGCCCGGAGCCGGTGGGGCTGGGTCGGTACGGCGAGTTCGGCGGGCGATTCGTGCCGGAGACGCTGGTCCCGGCCCTGGAGGACCTCGAGCGCGACTTCCGCGCCGCCTGGGGGGACGACCGGTTCCGAGCCGAGTACGCCGACCTGCTCACGAGCTACGCGGGCCGGCCCACCCCGATCACCGAATGCCGGCGGCTCTCTGATCGCCTCGGCGTTCGCGTACTGCTCAAGCGCGAAGACCTCACGCACACGGGCTCGCACAAGATCAACAACGTGCTCGGCCAGGCGCTGCTCACTCGGCGGATGGGCAAGAAGCGCGTGATCGCAGAGACGGGTGCCGGACAGCACGGCGTCGCCACGGCGACGGCAGCCGCGCTCTTCGGCCTCGAGTGCAAGGTGTTCATGGGTGCCGTCGACATCGAGCGCCAAGCCCTGAACGTCTTTCGGATGAAGCTGCTCGGCGCCGAGGTCGTGCCGGTCGAGTCCGGGAGCGCGACGCTCAAGGACGCCATCAACGAGACGCTGCGCGACTGGGTCGCCAGCGTCGAGACGACGCACTACTGCATCGGCTCGGTGGTCGGCCCGCATCCGTTCCCGTGGATGGTGCGTGAGTTCCAGCGGGTCGTCGGAGACGAGGCGCGCGAACAGTGCCGCGAGATCTTCGACGGTGCCGATCCCGACTTCGTCGCCGCGTGCGTCGGTGGGGGGTCCAACGCCATCGGCACATTCGCCGGGTTCGTCGACTTGCCGCACGTGCGTCTGGTCGGCGTGGAAGCGGGAGGTCTCGGGCCCGAGACGGGAAAGCACGGCGCGTCGGTGAACCGCGGTGTCCCCGGCGTCCTCCACGGCGCGAGGTCGCTGTTCCTCCAGGACGAAGACGGCCAGATCCGGGAAGCGCACTCCATCAGCGCGGGGCTCGACTACCCGGGCGTCGGACCGGAGCACGCGCAGCTGGCCGCGACCGGCCGAGCCGAGTACCCCTACGCGACCGACGACGAAGCGGTTGCCGCCTTCGAGCTGCTCTCGGTCACGGAGGGGATCGTGCCGGCTCTCGAGCCTGCCCACGCAATCGCGTGGTTGGCGCGTGAAGCCGGTCGCTCGGTTCCCGCCGGAGCGACGGTGCTCGTGACGCTGTCCGGCCGTGGCGACAAGGACGCGGTCCAGGTCGCCGAGCGCGTCACCGGCGAGCACCCGGCGTGAGGCTCGAGGCGCACCTCCGCGAGCGACGCGACGCCGGACGCGCGCTGCTTGCGCCGTACGTCACGGGCGGGCTCGGCTCGGGTTGGCTCGACGTGGTGCGTGCGGTTGCCGGCGCCGGCGCCGACGCCATCGAGATCGGGATCCCGTTCTCCGACCCCGTCATGGACGGGCGCACGGTCCAAGAGGCGTCGCAACGGGCGCTCGACCTCGGCGCGACGCCGGCGAAGATCGTGGCCGAGGCCGCGCAGCTCGACGTGAGCGTCCCACTCGTGATCATGACGTATTACAACGTCGTCGCCCACGCGGGGACCGAGCGGTTCGCGGCGCAGCTGGCCGACGCCGGGATCGACGGCGCGATCGTCCCCGACCTGCCGCTGGACGAGCTCGACGGTTGGGGCGACGCCGCCGACGCCGCCGGTATCGAAACCGTGCTACTCGCGGCGCCGACGACTCCCGACGATCGCCTCCGTGCCATCTGCGATCGGTCGCGCGGCTTCGTATACGGCGTGTCGCTGATGGGCGTCACCGGCGAGCGGTCGACCCTCGCCGGCGAGGCGGTCGAGATGGGCCGGCGTTGTAAGGCGACTACCGACCTGCCCGTGCTGCTCGGTGTGGGGATCTCGACGCCGGAGCAGGCCGCGGCGGCTGCGAAGGTGACCGACGGTGTGATAGTCGGCAGCGCACTCGTGCGGCGGGTACTGACCGGCGGGGGACCGGAAGAGGCGGGCCGGTTCGTCGCCGAGCTGCGCGCCGCCCTCGACGCCATCGCCCGAGACTAAGGAGCACCCGTGGACACCCGAACCATCGAGCTCGACACCGCGCACGGACCGATGCCGCTGTACGAAGCGCGACCGGACGGCGACGCCCGCGGTGCGGTCATCGTCGTCCAGGAGGCGTTCGGCGTGAACTCGTACATCGAGGACGTCACGCGCCGGTTCGCCGACACCGGCTATCACGCGGTCGCGCCGCACTTCTTCCACCGGGCCGGTGGTGGCACCGCGCCGTACACCGACTTCTCCAAGGTGATCCCGTTGTACGAGCATCTCGACGACGACGGCATCCTCGTCGACGTGGACGCCGCGCTCGAGCACCTTCACACCTCCGGTTGGGAGAACCCGTCGGTCGGAACCGTCGGGTTCTGTTTCGGCGGGCGCGTCACCTTCTTGATCGCACTGCGCCGTCCGCTCGGAGCTGCCGTCGGCTTCTACGGTGGCGGGATCGTCACGCAACGGTTCCCGCAGTTCCCACCTCTGGTCGACGAGGTCTCGAAGCTCCAAACTCCCTGGCTCGGGCTGTTCGGCGACCGTGACAAGTCGATCCCGGTCGAGGACGTCGAACAGCTACGCGACGCACTGAAGACGTCGCCTCTCCCGACGGAGATCGTCCGGTATCCAGAAGCCGAGCACGGCTTTCACTGCGACCAGCGGGACGCACACGACGAGGCCGCCGCCAAGGACGGCTGGAACCGAACGCTGGCGTGGTTCGAGGCGCACATGGCGGTCGCGACGTGAAGGACATCGAGGACGCGCCGGCCGCGGACTGCGACCTGTGCGAGGCGGCGCGGATCACGCCGTGGTACCACGAGGACGACATCTGCTGGATCGCCGAATGCGAGATCTGTGCGGTCCCGATGGTGGTGTGGCGCAGACACGGGAAGGACCCGTCCACCGGCGACCTCGAGCACATGCTCGACCAGCTCGGGCGCATCGCCGCCGAGCAGCTGACGGTCGAGCACTACGTCGACGACAACATGCGGAACATCCCCGACCACTTCCACGCCCACGCCCGGCCGAAGGGCGGGTTCTTCGGGCACGGGTTCCGCAGGACCTAGCGGGGACGCCGGCGCCGGCGAGGGCTACCGTGAGGAGCGGCGCCCAATCCGGGTGGGACGCCGGAGCGTATTGACTATGTGGGCTGTCTCGGACGACGCGCTCCTCGCGGGCCTGGCGACGGGGGACCCCGACGCGGCCGCTGCCTTCCTCCAGCGCTTCCAGCGCCGCGTATTCGGCCTGGCCGTGACGATCGTGGGGGATCCGCGGGCCGCCGAGGACATCTCCCAGGAGGCGTTCGTGCGGGCGTGGCGGCACGCCGGCGCCTACGACCCCCGCCGGGGGACGGTGGCGACGTGGCTCCTGACGATCACCCGCAACCTCGCGATCGACGCGGTACGGGTGCGTCGACCGGTCGTGATCGATCCCGACTCGATCCTCGCCATGAACCTCAGCGCGGGCGGACCGCTGCCCGACGAGCTCGCGGCGCTGCGCGACGACGCCGATCGCCTGAGCGCGGCGATGGCGCAGCTCCCGGTCGAGCAGCGACGGGCGTTGGTGATGGCCGGACTCCTGGGTCACACGGCCCGCGAGGTGAGCGAGGCGGAGGGCATCCCGCTCGGCACGGCCAAGACCCGCATCCGCACCGCGCTCCTGCGTCTCCGGTCGGCGCTGACCGAGGAGCGCGCCGAATGAGGCGGCATCGATGAGCGCGTCGATCTGCGCCGACGTCCGCGAGCTCGCACCCGAGCTGGCGTTGGGGATCGTGGGCGGTCCCGAGCGCGCCGAGGCGCTGCAGCACGCCAGCGAATGCGGACCGTGCCGGTCGCTCGTCGGTGAATTGGCCGAGGCCGCCGACGCGTTGACGCTCCTCGCCCCAGAAGCGGAGCCACCGCCCGGATTCGAGGAACGAGTGCTCGCGGCCCTGCGAGAGCCACGGCGGCGTCTGCGTCGTCGCGCCGCAGTCATGGTCGCGGCTGCCGCCGCCGCGGCCGCGATCGTGAGCATCGTCGGCGTGCGCGTCGTCGAGAGCGTCCAGGACACGAACCGCATCGTGGCCGCGGCGAGCGACGTGCATTCGGCGCGGATGACGGGCGCCAATGGAGTCGACGTCGGGAACGTGTTCGTCTCGAACGGCAGACCTTCGTCGGTCGTGGTGAACGTCAACTACGGGGTGCCGTCGGGCCACTACGGAATCGAGTTCCGCACGGGGTCGACCACGAAGCAGCTGGGCGACGTCAACATCCGCGAGGAACACGGCTCGTGGGGTGGCGTTGCTGCCCTGCCCGGCAATGCGACCGGTTCCGTCGTGCTCGTGAGCGCAGACGGCACGGTGGTGTGCGAGGCGCGTCTCTCGCCCGTTGCCTGAGCCGCGAGCTCAGCGCACGGGTTGGCCGATGCCGAGCAGGTTCGCTTCGCTGTCGGCGATATAGGACTTCCGGCGCCGCCGGAGGTCACCGGTGCCAGCCGGATGTTTTACGCCGATACCAGCAGGCGCGCCTGCAGGAACGCGAGGACCTGCTGGAGCGCGGCTTCGGTCGGATGACCAGGCTCGTCGACGAGGTCGCGCGTGAGCACCGAGTGCGCCCGCCGCTCGATGCCATGCGGGTTACCCCGTGACGAGTCAATCTCGACCGCAATGAACGCATCTCTCAACTCGCTTCGCAGTGTCTCGAAGCGCTCGGGAGGGACGGCCGGGTCGGAAGTGAACCGAAGCCCGAGCACGCACGCGCCGCACGCGGCTCGTTCCTTGACTCGCTCGAAGTCGGCGTCGCTGATCCCGACGGACGCCTTGCGCCTCTTACCGACGGAGAACGGCAGCGACGGTTGGCTGAGCACGGGTGCCAGCATTGCCTCGTCGACCATCATCCCGAGTGCGAACCCTCCGGTGAAGCACATGCCGACCGCCCCGACCCCGGGCCCACCGCACTCGGCGTGCGCGTCGGCCGCGAGCCGTCGCAGCCAGCTGACGATCGGGCTCGTCCGGTCGGTGGCCATCGTGACGAACTCGCGGGCGACACATGCCCCCGCGATCGACCGCATCGTGTACGGCCAGCCGAACGGCTTGCCGGGCGTGCCGAACAGCGACGGCATGTAGACGGTGAACCCGGCGTCGATGACTCGCCGGCCGAACGCAATCACCTCCGGATGCAGGCCGGGGACTTCGTGGATCACGATCACGGCCGGTCCGGTTCCGGCGCGGAACACCTGCCGGCTGATGCCCTCGTGTGTGAAGGTCGACGCCTCGAATCCCGGAAGCGAGCGGTCGGGCATCGGGCTTCATACCTCCGACGGGCTGACCTCGTCCAGCGTCCGAGCGGCGGGTTCCGGCAGCCACGGGAGCACGAAAACCGCCGCGAGCAAGGGCGCGACGCCGCAGACGGCGATGGCGGGCCCCAACCCGCCGAGGGCGTCATCGAGGTTCGTGGCGACCAGGAGCCCGGCGGCGGAGCCGACGACCGCGCATACGAGCAGCAGCGCGTTCGACGTACCGCGCACCTCGGTCGGGAACAGCTCGGTGTCGAACGCGACGAGGACGATCGCCGCGCAGCTGGCGGCGATGATGGCGAACGTCGCCGTCACCCAGAGCACGATTCCGCCGCCGAGAAAGAACGCCATCTGGAGGATGGTGGCCGCGGCGAGCGCAACGATCGCCACCGGACGGCGGCCTCGCGTCTCGGCGAGGCGCGCCGCGATCACGATTCCTATCAGCCCGGGGAGGCCGGCGGTGACGCCACGGAACACGGCGATCAGCGTGTTCGAGTAGCCGTGCTCGTCGGTGAGGAACCGGTTCGTGAGCTGCGCGGACGGCGCACTGAAGAAATTCGTGAGGAACGCGGCCAGGCCCAACAGGACGAACCGGAAGCCGTAGACGCTCGCGAAGACCTCGCGGAGCTGCCCTCGGCGCCTCGTCCGGTTGGCGAGATTCGCGTACCGACTCGTCTCATGGAGGTTGCGTGCGAGACGCGGGAGCAACAAGATCGTCAACGCGCTGATGGCGAAGACGATGCGCCACGCTTGCGGCGCGAGGTCCGAGATCGGCAGGAGCACCACGGCGATGGCGAAACCGGCTCCGTACGCGAGGGCGAGCATCGACAACGCGTAGGCGCGTGCGCCGTCGGGCGCTTCCTCGACGGCCGCGATCCCGGCGACGACCAACGTGGCGTTTACGAACGCCCTGGTCAACACCTGCGCACCGGTGAACGCGACAAAGCTCGGTGCGATCGCCGAGATCGCGTTGGTGACGCCGACACCCGTGAAGCAGATCAGGAGCAGACGCCGGCGTCCCTGCCGGTCGGCGAGCGCGCTTGCGACGAGCGAGACGAGCACGCCTCCTCTCGACACCGCCAGCGCGAGGCCGAGCCCCCGGTTCGACACCCCGAACGTCTTCGTGACCGAGTCCGCGGTCTGACCGAACAGCGCACCGCCGAAGTTCGCGAGCGCGGCGATGGCCGCCACCGTTGCCAGCAACGCCGTCGCTCGGGCGGGGAACGGCACCGGCGGGAGGAGTGGCGACCGCTTGGGTGGCGGAGGCGGGGGTCGGCCCTCGAGCGTGGCCGCCAGAAGCCTCGCCCGATGTTGCAACGTGCGTTGCTCACCCCGGCGAAGGACGGGACCGAAGAACCACTGGAAGTACGGGAGACGCGGCGTACCCTCGAGCTCAAATGAGACCCGTGTCCGGTCCGTGTCCTCGGGCTCGATCTCGACCCGCAAGCGGGCGTTCGGGTCCGTCCAGTCCAGCAAGGTTCCGGTGAGCGCGCCGTCATCGTCGCGGCGGAGCCCGAGCGTCTCGCGTGCGACTTGCTCGACCTCGGCCGGCGACGCCTCGACGGTGACGATCACGACCCGAGGCACGTGCGGCATGCTAGGGCGTTCGCCTTCGACCACCGTCAGGAGCGGTCATGCCCAAGTTGAAGCCCGGTGACACCGCACCCGACTTCGCGCTCAGCGACCAGCGCGGGAAAACCGTGAAGCTGAAGGACTTTCGGGGCAAGAAGATCGTCGTCTACTTCTACCCGAAGGCCGACACTCCGGGGTGCACCACGCAATCGTGCGCACTGCGCGACGCCGAGCCCGACTTGAAGAAGCTCAAGGCCAAGGTGGTGGGCATCAGCCCCGACACACCGGAGAAGCAGAAGAAGTTCGCAGAGAAGTACGACCTCGGGTTCCCACTCCTCGCCGACGAGAACCACAAGGTGGCGCAGGCGTGGGGGACATGGGGCAAGAAGACCTTGTACGGGCGGAGCTTCATGGGAATCATCCGCTCGGCTTTCGTCGTCGACGAGAAGGGCAAGGTCGCCGACGTCTTCTACAAGGTCAGCCCGAAGGCGACCGTCCCGAAGGTGACCGAGGCGCTCGAGGGCTGACGCGCACGCAGCGTGCTACGCGCCGATGGCGTGAAAGCCTCCGTCGACGTGCAGCATCTCGCCGGTCGTTGCCGGGAAGAGATCTGACAGCAACGCGACGCAGGCCTTGGCGACCGGCTCGGTGTCCTTGATGTTCCAGCCGAGCGGGGCGCGCTCGTCCCACACCGACTCGAACTGCTCGAACCCCGGAATGCTCCGCGCCGCGATCGTGCGGATCGGCCCCGCGCACACGAGGTTGACCCGAATGCCCTTGGGACCGAGGTCGCGCGCCAGGTACCGGGCGGTCGACTCGAACGCGCTCTTGGCGACACCCATCCAGTCGTAGACGGGCCATGCCTGCGTGTTGTCGAAGTCGAGGCCGACGATCGACCCCCCATCGCCCATCAGGGGGAGGGCGCCGACGGCCAGTGCCTTCAGCGAGTACGCCGAGACCTGGAGCGCGACGGCCACGTCTTCCCACGGCGCGGTGAGGAACCCGCCGCCCAGGCACGACTCGGGAGCGAACCCGATGGCGTGAAGCACGCCGTCGAGACGGCCGCCGACGCGGCCGGCGAGCGCGTCGATGTCCTCCGAGTTGCTGACGTCGAGCTCGACGATCTCGGGCGACGAAGGCAGGCGTTTCGCTGCCCGTTGCGTGAGGCTCATCACCCGTCCGAACGACGTGAGCACGACCTCGGCGCCTTCTTCCTGGGCCAACTTGGCGACTCCGAACGCGATCGACGAGTCGTTGAGCACGCCCGTGACGAGGATTCGCCTTCCGTCGAGGAGCATTCGCCGATTCTGCCTCAGAGTGGCGAGTTCGAGTGCCGGCGGGAGGGAGGGCTCTCCTGCTTCGAGGCGAGGCGAGCCAGCGCCGCCCCGAGCGCGCGGCGGGTATCGGCGGGCGCAATGACCTCGTCGACGTACCCGCGCTCGGCGGCGGGCAGCGGGCTCGCGAACCGATCGCCGTACTCGCGCACGAGCTCGGTGTGCTCGGCGCGGCGCGTCTCCTCGTCGCTGATCCCGGCGAGGCGCTTGCCGTGCAGGATCTGCACCGCTCCGGACGCGCCCATCACGGCGATCTCGGCACCAGGCCACGCGCCGTACCAGTCGTTCCCGAGCCCCTTTGAGTCCATCACGATGTACGCGCCGCCGTACGCCTTCCGGAGCACGACGCACAACCTTGGCACTGTGGCCGCCGCGTACGCGTGGACGAGCTGGGCGCCGTGTCGGATCATGCCCCGCCATTCGAGGTCGGTGCCGGGCTCGAACCCGGGCGTGTCGACGAACGTCAGCAGCGGCACGTTGAAGGCGTCGCACCACTGCACGAACCGCGCTCCCTTGCGAGAGGCGTCGATGTCGAGGGTCCCGGCTCGCTGACTCGGCTGGTTCGCGAGCACCCCAACCGCCCGTCCACCGAGCCGGGCGAGCGCCGTGACGAGGTTCGGCGCATGGTGAGCGCGCAGCTCGAGGAGGCTGCCGGCGTCCACGACGTCGCCGATGACGTCGCGTACGTCATACGAGAACTTCGACGCTGCGGGCACCGCCGCTGCGGCGAGCGTGCATTCGCGGTCGAGCGGGTCGGGGTCGGGTACCCAGGGCGGGTCATCGAGGTGATGATCGGGCAGGTAGTCGAGGATCGCGGCAAGACCGGAGAGCGCGTCTGCGTCCTCCTCCACGACGAGGGAAGCCACACCGCTGCGGAAGCTGTGCACGCCCGCGCCGCCGAGCTCCATGGGGCTGACGGGCACACCGGTGAACGAGGTCACCGTGTCGGGTCCGGTGACGTACGCGAACGCGTCGGTCGTCATGACGACCTGGTCGACGAGCCCGAGCACGAGGGCAGGTCCGGACACGCACGGCCCGACCACGGCCACCAGCGTGGGCACGACGCCCGACGCGTCGCTCAGGGCCCGCGCCACGCGTCCTGCCGCGTGCAGCGACTCGACGCCTTCGCCGACGTCGGCGCCCGACGTTGCGACGGCGCCGACCACCGGCACGCCGAGCTCGATCCCGAGGCGTACCGCGTGCTCCAGCGCTTCGCCCTCGGCGATGCCGATCGCGCCCCGGTGCTTGCCGCCGTCGAGCCGGAACCAACTGACGGTTCGCCCGTGCAGGTCGGACAGAGCCGCCGTGACCGCCTCACTCCGGTGTCCCATCACCGACGCCGCCGGCGTCGGCGAGAACAGCGACGTCACGAGGCTGCGATCAGTCTGCGGCGGTGAGAACGAGGCTCGCGTTATGGCCGCCGAACCCGAACGAGTTGGAGATCGCCGGCTTCGGGCCGATCTCGCGCGGCGACCCCGCCACTACGTCGAGCTCGATGTCGTCGCCCACGCGCTCGAGGTTCGCGGTCGGCGGGACGATGCCGTCGCGCACGGAGAGCAGCGCGGCAACCGCCTCCACCGCGCCCGCCGCCCCGATGAGGTGACCCGTCACGCCCTTGGTCGAGGTCACCACGGGTGGAGCGTCGCCGAAGACCTTGCGCACGGCTTCGGCTTCGGCGGCGTCATTCAGCGGCGTCGACGTGCCATGCGCGTTGACATGCCCGAGAGCGGATGGCTCCATGGCCGCGTCGTCGAGTGCGAGCTGCATGCAGACGGCGGCGCCGGCACCCCCGGGTGACGGGGCGGTGATGTGGTACGCGTCGGCGTTGCGTCCGTAGCCCGCGACCTCGCCGTAGATAGTGGCGCCCCGTGCGCGTGCCCGTTCCAGCGGCTCGAGCACGACACAACCGGCGCCCTCGCCGATGACGAAGCCGTCGCGGTCGGCGTCGAAGGGCCTCGAGGCGCGCTCGGGCGCGTCGTTCCGTGAGCTGAGCGCGCCCATGCGTGCGAACGCCGCGATCGTGAGCGGCGTCACGGCCGCCTCTGTGCCGCCGGCCATCACCACGTCGGCGGTGCCGTCGCGGATCAGGCGGACCCCCTCGCCGATGGCGTGCGCGCCGGCCGCGCAGGCGGTCGCGACACACAGGTTGGGTCCCGTCCAGCCCAGTTGCATGGCGACGACGCCGGCGGTCGCGTTGGGCATCATCATGGGCACGAAGAACGGGCTGACCCGTGACGGGCCCTTCTCGAAATAGAGCCGCTGGTTCTCCTCGAGGGTGTGCAGCCCGCCGACGCCGGTGGCGATGATCACGGCGCAGCGACTCGGGTCGGCGCCCAACTCGCCCGCGTCACCGAGGGCGTCGGCGGCGGCGCCGAAGCCGAGCTGCGTGACCCGGTCCTGGCGACGAGCCTCCTTGGGCCCGAAGTACTGGACCGCATCGAAGTCGCGTACCTCGCCCGCGAATGTGATCGGCAAGTGGGCAGGATCGAAGCTCTCGATCGTGCGCGCGCTCGCCCGACCCGCGCACAGCTCGTCCCAGAACGACGTGACGTCGTTCCCCGCCGGCGTCTTGACGCCGACGCCGGTCACGACGACGCGCGGGCGACCACGCCGGTCGACGTCGCTCATGCTTCGGCGCCGACTTTGCTCAGCACGAGGTCGACCGCCTGTCCGACGGTCGTAACGCCCTCGAGGTCCTCCTCGGGAACGGAGATGTCAAAGCGCTCCTCGAGCCCCATCACCATCTCGACGAGGTCGAGGCTGTCGGCGTCGAGATCTTCCTTGAAGCGCGCGCCCTCGGTGACGCTGTCGGGCTCCACGCTCAGAACCTCGACTGCGACCTCGCGCAGCACGCTGAGTGCTTCGTCACGTTCCATCCAGTCCTCCAGTCGCGTTCGGATGGTCGGGGGTCAGTGTCCCATCCCCAGGCCCCCGTCGACGGGGACCAGAGCTCCGGTGACGTACCCGGCAGGGTCCGAACAGAGAAAAGCCACCACTGCACTCACCTCGTCCGGCCTGCCGAACCTACCCAACGGCACCGCTTCTTCCGCCTTGACCTGCCACTCGTCGGAGAGGCCTTCGGTCATCGAAGTCACGATAGGCCCCGGTGCGACGACGTTGCAGGTGACGTTGCGCGGCGCGAGCTCCCGCGCGACGGAGCGCGTCAGCCCCAAGAGGCCGGCCTTCGCCGCCGCGTAGTTCGCCTGGCCCGGCCCGCCGCGATGTGCACCGACAGATGAGACGTTGATGATGCGACCCCACCGGGCGCGCATCATCTTGGGCGCAGCGCGCCGGATCGTGTGGAAGGCGCCGGTGAGGTTCGTGTCGATGACGTTTTGCCATTGCTCGTCCGACATGCGGGCGATGAGCCCGTCTTCCGTGGTGCCGGCGTTGTTCACGAGCAGCTCCACGGGTCCGAGTGCGCGTTCGATCTCGCCGAACGCGTTGTCGACCGCAGCCGGGTCCCGGATGTCGGCTCGCACCGCGATCGTGTCGGCGCCGGCCTTCTCGACGGCCGCCCGCGTGGCCTTGGCGCCATCGACGTCGCTCGAATAGCAGAACGCGACGCGGTGGCCGGCTTCAGCGAGCGCGACCGCGCAGGCGCGACCGATCCCGCGGGACCCGCCGGTCACGAAAGCCGTCCGAGCGTCCGTCACGGCTTTCCCCACTGCAGGAGCGCGCTGGCCCAGGTCATGCCGGCGCCGAATCCCGACATGAGCACGAGGTCGCCGTCGCGCAGGCGGCCGTCGTCGGCGGCCTCGGCCAGCGCGAGGGGGATCGACGCCGCCGACGTGTTGCCGTAGCGGTCGATGTTCACGATCGTGCGCTCCGCCGGGATCCCCAGGCGGCTCGAAGCGGATTCGATGATGCGGATGTTCGCCTGGTGCGGGACGAACCACGCCACGTCCGAGGGCGCCACCCCGGCACGATCGAGCGTCGTGCGCGCCGAGTCGACGACGACTCGCACCGCTCGCCGAAACACCTCCTGACCCTGCATCTTCAGATATTGCTCGCCGGCGGCGATTGTCTCCGCGGTTGCCGGCATGCGGCTGCCGCCGGCGCGGATCTCGAGCAGCCCAGCCGCCGAGCCGTCGCATCCGAGGTCCCACGCGAGGACGCCCGGCCCGTCGTCGGGAGAGCGGCTGAGGACGGCGGCGGCGGCGCCGTCGCCAAAGAGGATGCACGTCGCCCGGTCGTCGGGGTCGATGATGCGGGAGATGATCTCGGCGCCGACGATCAGCACGTGGTCGAGGTTGCCGGTGCTGAGGAGCGACGAGCCGACCACGAGCATGTAGACGAACCCGGCGCACCCTGCCCCGAGGTCGAACGAGCCGCAGCGAAGCCCGAGGCCCTCGCCGACGAACGCACCGGTGTGGGGGATCGGTTGCTCGGGGCTGGCGGTGGCCACGATGAGCAGGTCGACCGAGTCGGGTGTGATCCCGGCGTTCTTGATGGCCGCCGTGCCGGCGTCGATAGCGAGCGACGCGGTCGTGTCCGTCGTCGCCGCGACGTGCCGTTCCCGAATGCCGGTGCGTTCGACGATCCACGCGTCGGTGGTGTCGACGCGCTGCTCCATCTCGGCGTTCGTGACGACCTTCTCGGGAACGGCCGTGCCCCAGCCGCTGACGCAGGCACGCACCGCTACGCGACTCGCAGCCAGGCGACGGGCTCGCCCTGACGGAGACGCTCGCCGTCGTTGGCGAGCAGACCGGCGAGGACGCCTCGGAAGGGGCTGCGGACGGGGGTCGAGATTCCCGGCCCTTCGATCACACCGACAGCTTGCCCCGCGTCGACACTCTGACCACACGCGACGTCGTGGCCGAGCAACGCTCGGAACACGCCGACCGACGGCGAGACGATCATCCGCTCGGGCACTGCAAGGCCCTCGCCGTGTACCAGGGCCAACTCCATGCTCATCGAACCTCCGTGAGTGCGGGCAGATCGTCGGGGGTGGCCACGCCCAGGACGGGCAGATCGGGAACGATCCGCTTCGCCAGGGTCGCCAGCATCGAGCCGTTGCCGACTTCGAGGAACCGGGTCACACCCATCCCGGCGATGGTCTCCATCGAGGTGCGCCACCGGACGGGATCCGTGACGTGCACTGCGAGGCGGGAGCGCCAGCCGTCGGCGTCCTCGTAGGGCTGCGCGTCGCCGTTCGAGACCACCGGCGCGTCCGGCGGCGACAGAGGGACCGCCGGCAGTTCGGCCGCGAGGCCTTCGGCGGCGTCGCGCATCAGCGGCGTGTGGAACGCGCCGCCGACGTTCAACGGCGTGGCCCGCTTCACCCCCAACTCCTTGGCCTCGGCTGAGCCCTCCTCGACACCGTCCGGGGTGCCGGCGATCACGACCTGGCCGGGGGCGTTGTCGTTGGCGATCCAGCACCCGTCGGGCGCGGCCCGACATGCCGCCTCGGCCTGTTCGAGCGAGGCACCCAGCAGCGCAGCCATCCGGCCGGGATGGGTGTCGGCGGCAGCCTGCGTGAGCTCCGCTCGGCGGGATGCGAATTGGACGCCCTCCTCGAGGGGCAGTGCTCCCGAGGCGATGAGCGCCGTGACCTGCCCGAGCGAGTGTCCCGCGAACGCGATCGGCGCCTCGATGCGCTCGCGCACGGCCTCCCACGCCACCAGGGACGTCAGCAGGACGGCGAGCTGGGCCTCCCGGGTTCGGGCCAGCTGCTCGGCGGGAGCGTCGAGGATGAGAGAGGACAGGGGCTCGCCCAGGGCGGTCTCGGCGCGGTCGACGACGCCCCATGCGGGGTCGTCGCGCCACGGCGCGCCCATGCCTGTTGTTTGGGTCCCCTGACCGGGGAAGATGACGGCGATGCCCACGAGCTCGCTTCCGCCCGAACGTGTGGTTGCTGCTCCGACCAACGGTGTCCGGGCAGGGTTACACGCTCAGATTGCGCTCAGGAGAACGGCATGTAACGTCTCGTCGCTCGTGGCAGCGATCTGAGGAAGCGAAGCCGGTGGGGATCGATTCCGACGCGCTCATCGCCCTGCTCCCGCACCGGCCGCCGTTCCGGTTCGTCGATGCCGTGGACGCCCTCGAGCCCGGTATCTCCGTGCAGGCTCGGTACCGCGTCACCGGCGACGAGGCCTTCCTTGCCGGTCACTTCCCCGGGAACCCGGTCTTTCCCGGTGTCCTCCAGCTCGAGGCGCTGGCTCAGACGGGCGCGATCGCCGTGCTGGCGGACGACCGGTACGCCGGCAAGTTGCCGCTCTTCGGTGGGGTGGAGAAGGTGCGATTCCGCCGGCTCGTGCGCCCGGGCGACGAGCTGGTGACAGAAGTCGAGCTCGAACGTCTCAGCGCCCGGGGCGGCTGGGGCCGGGCCCAGTCAACCGTCGATGGGCAGGTGGCCTGCGAGGCGCGGCTGTTCTTCGCGCTCGCGAACGTCGAGTAGCGGCTAGGCCGAGGAGCGGCGCTCGGGGTCGAGATCGAAGATCTCGGCGCGGGGGCCCGATGGCCCCTCGGCTTCCTCCTTGTCCTCCTCCTCGGCGATCTCCTTCGGATCTTCACCGAGCAGGATCCTGGACTCGACGTCGTCGGGGATCCGCGGTTCCGACCGGATCCGCCGCCACGGCGCCACCACGATGACCACGAGTAATCCGAGACAGGCGACCCCGACCAGGATGGCCACCCACTGATTGGTTTCCAGGGCGAGGTACATCACCACTCCGCGCGTCTAGCCGTGCATCCTAACGACCGTGTACCCCACTTACCGCGTTTTCAGAACGCGCACGTTCGCGGTGAAGCGCGGCTGTTGGCTCGTTTGCTCGCAATACGAGTGTGC
>DASZGY010000143.1:0-13081 GCA_035938395.1 Acidimicrobiia bacterium | reverse complement strand
GACGCCGCGTGTCAACCAGTACCCGAGGACAAAGAACGCCGACACGCTGAACAGCACCGTGGCCGCGATCGACATCGTTCGCGGGCGAACTCCCGCCAGCATCAGCGCGCCGAGCAACAGCGCGGTGATGCCGAGTCCGAGGGTGATCTGTCCCGCCCCCTCCAGCCCCGTGTGTCCGTTGGCGACGCAGGTTGCGCTCGCGCGCCGGAGATCCCAAGGCTCGAACGCACCGAACACCAGCAGGCCGCCAGCGATGGTGATCGCGGTCCCTGCGATGACTTGGACGGTGGTCAGCGGGTGCCTGTCAACCAACCCCACGTGGATCCGACTCGCGGCGTGGCCGCGGGGTTAGCCACGCGATTGCATACTCGTAGGCTCGCGATCATCCCTGACCAGCACAAATGAGCGTGGAGGTGATGGGACTTGAACCCACGACTTCTACGTTGCGAACGTAGCGCTCTACCGGACTGAGCTACACCCCCGGGAACGAGCCAGGTTACCCGTCGCGCCTCGGTGCTTCGCCCTCGATCGCCTCCTGCATCCTCGCCATGACGAGCGCGTTCGTCACGTCGCCCCGGGTGCGCTCGAGCACGCCGCGGAGCGCGTCGCTGGCGCGGCGCAGCCCGCCGGTGAGCGCCTCCGGGTAGTCGATCGTGATGAGGACCGTATAGACGTCGTCCATGACCACGAGGAGGTTCTCCGCCTCCTCGAGCTCGCCGCGCCGGAGGCAGTCGAGCACCTGGCGGCGCAGCTCACTCGCCGCCTCGGCCATGCCGTTCAGGTACGCGGGCGTCTCGACGCGCAGCTCCTCGGCGCCCGGGATCGGCTGGCCGGACACGAACGCGAGTGTGAGGTTCGCCTCGGCGAACTCCTTCTTGGCATCGTGGAGGCTGCCGCCGTAGCGGACGTCCTGGTGGCCGTCGAGGGCGGCGTCGGCCTCGGCGAGGAACGCGGCGGCCTCCGCGATCAGCTCGCGCGCGGCGAGGAATTCGCGCCGGTGGACGGCCCGGATCGCCGACGCGCAAGCCCGAATGGCGCGGCGGGACGCGTTGTACGTGATCTCGCGGGCGCGGTGCTTCTCCTCGAGGACGTCGCGAGCGCCGTTCCCGGCAGCCGCAAGCTCGGCGGACCGGTCGGTCGCCAACTGTCGCCGCCGCCCGGGCCGCTAGCCCGTGGCGGATCGGCGCGGCCTCGAAGCGCCCGGGAGTGGCGCCAGCTCGGGGCGCGCCGGAGCGCGGGGATGCGCGAGCGCCACCGGTCGGGGCGGGGACGCGGGCCGCGACCCCCAGAAGTCGTCGTCCACGGTGGACGCCAGGGAGCCGCGCCGGTGCAGCACGAGGAGGTACAGGTAGACGGCGAGGAGGACGTCGGCAATCCCATGGGCGATCCACAGCATCGGGCTGACCAGCACCGCGAGACCGAGGCTGAGGATGGCACCGCCGATGAGGATCACCAGAACGTTCCGCCGCCGCTTCTGGGCCGGAGTCATCACCTGGGAGGATAGGGCGCCGGCGCCCGGCCGGGCACGTTGACCAGGGACGGAGCGGCCGCCCGCTCCTCGGGAACGAGGCGGGACAGTGAGCGGCGGGACCGGACGCAGGGGGACCCGGCCGCCCCGGGATCCCGTCGACCCTGCCCCCGCAGGGCGGGTCAGCGAGCCCAGCCGGGAGTGGAGGTCACCGATCCCGCCCCGACGGCTCTCCGACCGGGACCGCAGCACCGGTGGCACCAGTACGGCCGCCCACAGCACTGCAAGGATCAAGAGGACAGGGATCGCCAAGGTCTCTCCGCCACTTTCCGCGTGTTGTCGACGCTAACAACGCACGTCGGGCAAGAGGTGGACCCTCACCGCTCGCCGAAACCGGCAAGCCCGTCAGATGCCCAGTTCGTCGTCGAGCGGCGGCGGGCGGCGGTACATCCCCGAGCGCCCGCCGGTCTTCTCCCACAGCGTCAGGTCGCCGATCGTCATCGAGCGGTCGATCGATTTGCACATGTCGTAGATCGTGAGCGCGGCGACCGCGCACGCGGTCATCGCCTCCATCTCGACGCCCGTGCGGTCGACGGTGTCGACCTGCGCCTCGACCTCGACGTGGCTGTCCTCGATCCGGAAGTTCACGAACACGGATCCGACGAGGAGGGGGTGGCACAGCGGGAGCAGGTTCGGCGTCTGCTTGGCGGCCTGGATGCCGGCGACCCGGGCGACGGCGAACACGTCGCCCTTGCTGATCGCGCCGGCGGCGATCTTCGAAGTCGTCTCGGGCTCCATCACCACCCGGCACCGGGCGACGGCGCGGCGGTGCGTCGCCTCCTTGGACGAGACGTCGACCATCCGGGCCCGGCCGAGCGGATCGAGGTGGGTGAACTCCGATGCCGACAAGAGTGCTCCTTTGGTCGCCCTCGCAGGCTCGGGCTCCTGCGGCACCGGCCGGCAAAGCCGCCGTCGCCGCGAGCGCGAGTGTAAGGGCTAGCCGCCGATCTGGCTCATGGACCGAGCCGGGCGCACGAAATTGACCTGCCCGATGCGGTGCCCGGCCCACTTCGTGCCGACGGCCCGCTCGATCTCGGACGCGAGTCTGTCGTCGATCTGAACGTCGTCGTGCTCGTCGTGCGCGCGGGTCGAGCCCCGCAGGATCGCCCGCAGGTCGAACTCCTCGAGCGCGAACAGGCACGTGCGGAACTTGCCCTCGGCCGTCACTCGTACGCGATCGCAGTGGTCGCAGAACGGCTCGGTGACGCTCGGGATCACGCCGACGTCGCCGGCGCCGTCGAGGTACCGGTACCGGTTGGCGGGCTCGGTGTCGCCGGGCGCGACCTCTGCCTCGAGCGGGAACACAGCGTGGACGCGATCGAGGATCTCCCGGGCGGGGACGACCTGATCCATGGACCACGTGCCCTCGGCGTCGAGCGGCATGAACTCGATGAAGCGGAGGCCGACGCCCTTGGCGCGCCCGTAGGCAGCAAGGTCGACGATCTCGTCCTCGTTCACGCCCCTGATCACGACACAGTTCAGCTTCACGGGATCGAGGCCGGCGTCGAGCGCGGCGTCGACGCCGGCGAGGACGCGCTCGAGGTCGTTGCGACGGGTGAGCGCGGCGAACGTGTCGGGGCGGAGCGAGTCGAGCGAGACGTTGATCCGCCGGAGGCCGGCGGCGGCGAGGTCGTGCGCCATCTCGGCCAGCTTCACGCCGTTGCTGGTGAGCGCGAGGTCGACACGGAGGGGGGCGAGCATGGCGATGAGTCGTGGCAGATGGGCGCGCAGCGTCGGCTCTCCGCCGGTGATGCGGATCGCCTCGAACCCGAAACGGTCGACGCACACACGGGCGATCCGGGCCTGCTCCTCGTAGGTGAGGAGCTCCTCCCGGGGGAGCCACTTCATGCCCTCGGCCGGCATGCAGTACGTGCAGCGGAAGTTGCATCGGTCGGTGATCGAGATGCGCAGGTCCTTTACCTGCCGATCGAACGGGTCGATCAGCGGGACGGGCGCGGCCATACCCCCAGGCTAGGGCGTTGCCACGCCGGTGTATTCGGGGGAGCCCGCCGACGAACTCCGGGCACGCATCAGTGGTCGGCGGGCCAATCCAGGCGCATGACCCGGACCGCGCCGCCCTCGGGGACGCCGTCGCCGTCGGGCAACAGGGCGAGGCCGTTGGCGGCGGCGGTGGCCGACAGCACGTTGCTGGCCTGATCGCCGGTGCGGGCGGCGAGATAGGTATCGGCGTCGGTGCGCACCCGCACCCGGTCGAGGTGCAGCTTCCCGTCCGGCTTGCGGGGCATGGCACGCTCGGCCGTCGCCGTCACTTCGGGCCGGAACCGCGCCGCGTGCCCCATCATCAGGCGCAGCGCGGGGCGGGCGAAGAGCTCGAAGCTCACCAACGAGGACACCGGATTGCCGGGCAGCCCGAACACGGGCGTCCCGTCGATCACGCCGAACGCCAGCGGCTTCGCCGGCTTGATCGCGACCTGCCACGACTGCATCCGCCCCAGGCGTCCGAGCGCCGCCTTCACGTAGTCGAAGTCACCGACCGAGACGCCCCCGCTCGTGAGAACGGCGTCGCATGTCGCGAGGGCGTCCTCGAGTGTGCGCGTGATGATGCTCTCGTCGTCGGGCGCGAGCCCGAGGTCGGCGGGGTCGGCACCGGCGCCGGCGACCTGGGCGAGGAGCATCGGGCGGTTCGAGTCGCGGATCTGCCCCGGCCGCAAGGGCCCGCGCTCCACGAGCTCGTCGCCGGTGGAGAGGACGCCAACGCGTGCCCGCGGCACCACTTCGACGTCTTCGAAGCTCGAGCTGGTCAGGACCCCGAGGTGCGCGGGCCCGAGCGCGGTGCCGGCCGGGAACACGAGGTCGCCGGCGCGGAGATCTCCACCGGCGGCGCGCACGTGATCGCCGGGGCGCGCCGCCTGCAACACGCGGACCGCGTCGCCATCGCGTTCGGTGTACTCGACCATCACCACGGCGTCGGCGCCGTCGGGCATCGGCGCGCCGGTCATGATCCGGATGGCCTCGCCCTCTCCGACCGGCTGCTCCGGCGCCCGACCGGCCGGCAGCTCACCGGCGACCGCCAGCCGGACCGGCGCTTCGGGGTCCGCGCCGGTCGTGTCGGCGGCGCGCACGGCGTAGCCGTCCATGGCGGTGTTGGCGAACGGCGGCACCGCCTCACCGGCGATGACGTCGCGCGTCGTGACGAGACCGAGCGCGTCACGCACCGGAACCAAGACCGGCGAGAGTGGCGCCACCGCGCCGAGGATCTCGCGCTGGACGTCCGCGAGGGGGATCACGCGACCCGTCAAGCGAGGCCGCGCCGGTGCACGACCTCGACGATCATCGCCTCGACGTCCGCCGCGAGGTCGGCCCGGTCGAGCGCGAGCTCGAGGTTGGCCCGCAGGAAGTCGACCTTCATGCCGGCGTCGTAGCGGCCGTGTGTGAAGCGGCGCCCGATGACCGTCTCCTCCTTCAGCAGCAGGCCGATGGCGTCGGTGAGCTGGAGCTCGCCGCCGGCTCCCGGCTCGATGCGGTCGAGGGCGTCGAAGATGCCGGGGCGGAAGACGTAGCGGCCGATCACGGCGAGGTTGGACGGCGCGTCCTCCGGTTTCGGCTTCTCGAGCACCGACCGCAGCCGGAACTCGTCCCCTTCCATCGGGTCGACCACCGCGCACCCGTACGCCGAGATCTCGTCCGGTTCGACCTCGAGCAAGGCGACGACCGACGCCTGCTCGCGATCGTGGATCTCGATCATGCTGCGCAGCAGCGTGGCGTCGTCCACCATCACGTCGTCGCCGAGCAGCACTGCGAAGGACTCGTTCCCGACGTGCTGGCGCGCCACCGACACTGCGTGGCCGAGGCCGAGCGGCTCGTGCTGGCGGACGAAGTGGAGGTCGGCCAGCTCGGCGAGCGCCTGCACCTGCTCGAGGAGGTCGTGCTTGCCCTTCTGCTCGAGCGCCGCCTCGAGCTCGGGCTGGCGGTCGAAGTGGTCCTCGATCGATCCCTTGCCCCGACCGTTCACCACGAGGATGTCGCGGATGCCGGCGCGGACCGCCTCTTCGACGACGTACTCGATGGTCGGGCGGTCCACGATGGGCAGCATCTCTTTCGGGATGCTCTTGCTCGCCGGCAAGAAGCGCGTCCCCAACCCGGCGGCTGGAATCACGGCCTTGCGCACCGTGGTCATCACTCCGAGACGCTACCGCCCGGCCGTTCCGGCCCCAGCCCGTGCTCCTCGCCCCGCACCAGCCGGCGCAGGTTCGGCACGTGACGGGCGAGAATCACGAGCGCGAGGCCGGATGTGATGAGGATGTCGGCCCACGAGTTGCCCGTCGCGGCGACGAGCACGGGGAACGCCACCGTGATGACGATCGACGCCACCGACGCCTTCTTGAATCCGCGCGCGATCACGAACCACAGGAGCGCGAGCCCGAGCGCGATCAGCGGGTAGATGACCGCGAGCACCCCACCGGCGGTCGCCACGCCTCGCCCGCCGCGGAAACGGAACGTGATCGGCAGCACGTGGCCGATGACGGCGGCGAAGCCGAGCAGGAAGGCGCCGCGATGGCCGTCGATGACGAGCCCTACCGCCGCGGGCACCGCGCCCTTGGCGAAGTCGCCGACGAAGACGATCAACCCCGCCTTCCACCCCGCGAGCCGGTACACGTTGGACGCGCCCGGGTTGCGAGACCCCTCGGTCAGGACGTTGTGGCCGGTGGCCCGGGCCACGAGCGCCGCCGTTGGGAACGAACCGAGCAGATAGGCGAGGGGGAGGAGGAGCAAAACGCCCGGCACTCCGGTAGGATTAGCAGTCGAATACAGAGAGTGCCAACGGCGGTCGCCGGGGCACGGGAGCCGAGGACGGCGATGCCGACGTACCAGTACCGGTGCGCGAAGTGCGGTGAGCAGTTCGAGCTCTGGCAATCCATTCACGACGACGCCCTGCAGAAGCATCCGGGCTGCGGCGGGTCGGTCACCAAGGTGATGGCCCCGGCCGGGATCGTCCTCAAGGGGTCGGGCTTCTACCGGACGGACAGCCGGGCCGGGGGCCGCAGGGGCGGGTCCCGCGACAAGGAGCCGGCCAAGGACGGCGCCGCGAGCGGCAACGGCTCGAGCGGCGAGTCCGACGGCAACAGCGCGAAGAGCGAGAAGACGAAGGACTCGAAGGAGTCGAAGGACGCGAAGACGTCCACGGACTCCAAGCCGACGAAGAGCGCCGGCTCGAAGCGCGACACGTCCTCGAAGTAGCTCTGCCCGGCACGGGCGACTCTCCCCACTTCCTCCCCGATTCACCTCCCCTTCACGGCGCGCGCCGGCGCGTCATCGTTCGAGAAGGGGATCCGACATGTCTCGCCGTTCACCGCGCGCCATGCTTCTTTGGCTCGGCGCCATCCTCGTCGCCGTCGTGACGGCGGTTCTCGTCGCGACCGACCTCGCCGCCCTGCACCGGCGCGCCCACTCGCTCGGTGCGCCGCGATCGGTCGCCGTCGCCGCGAGTGACCTCCCCCTCGGCTCGAGGATCGACCGCGGCGATCTCCGGTCGCGCACGGTCCACCGTTCGCAGCTTCCCTCCGGTGCAGTGTCAGCAAGCGCCGCCGAAGGGCGCGTCGTGGCAGTCCCGGTGGTGCGCGGGGCGTTCGTGGTCGACGGCAACCTCGCGCCTCGCCGTCGCACCGGCCTGGACGGCGCGATCCCGCCCGGCATGCGCGCCTTGCGCATCGTGGCGCGAGACGCGCTACGTCCGCCGGTGGGCAGCTCGGTCGACGTGCTCGTGACGTTCGAGTCGAACGACGCCGCCGCCGGAAGCGCACCGACCGTCGTCGCGGCGCGAGGAGTGCTCGTGCTCGGTACCGATGACGCGCCCGCCGCGGTCGAGACCCGCGCCGGCGCCGGCAACGCAGCCGGTCTCGGGGTCACGCTTCTCGTCGCCGACGACGACGCGCCCAGGCTCGCGTTCGCGACCGCGTCGGGGGTCGTCACCCTGGCGCTCGTCCCGCCCGAGGACGCCACCCCGACGGTCGTCCGGTAGACGCGACCGTTGCGGTGGTGGTGCCGGATAGTGTGCGCCCTTTCCGGAGCCGCGGAAGGGAACCCGAACGAATGACGTACTTGCAAGCCATTGTGATCGGGCTGCTCCAAGGCGTGACGGAATTGTTCCCGATCTCGAGCCTGGGCCACTCGGTGCTGCTGCCGGGCTGGCTCGGCTGGGACAGCCTGGTTCACGGCCAGTCAGCCGACGAATCCTTCTATCTCGCGTTCTTGGTCGGCGTCCACGTCGCGACAGCGCTTGCGCTACTCGTGTTCTTCCGACACGAGTGGGCGCGCATCATCCAGGGCTTCTTCCGATCGTTGCGCCAGCGGCGCATCGAGTCACCCGACGAGCGCATGGCGTGGCTGCTGATCATCGCGACCATTCCGACGGGGATCACGGGCCTGCTCCTCGAGCACACGTTTCGGACCGTCTTCGCCAAACCGTTGGCCGCGGCTGTTTTTCTCACCATCAACGGGCTGATCCTCCTCGGTGGCGAGCGCGTCCGACGCCGCGCTGAGGTGCGCGAGCTCGCCCGCGCTGCGCCCACCCACGGTGGGCCAGAGGTCGAGGAAGGACGTCAGCTCGCGACGCTTGACTTCAAGGAAGCCGGCTTCATCGGCGTCGCACAAACGTTCGCATTGTTCGCGGGCATCAGCCGATCCGGCATCACGATGGTTGCCGGGCTCGTTCGTGGACTGAACCACGAGGACGCCGCTCGCTTTTCATTTCTGCTCGCGACACCGATCATCCTCGCGGCGGGCGTCTACAAACTGCCTGACTTGCTGGGCTCCAACGGAGATCATGTCCGTGGCCAGGTCCTCGTTGGCAGTCTCTGTGCTGCCGTTGCCGCGTACCTCTCAGTCCGCTTTCTCGTCCGCTACTTCACGTCCCACAACCTCAACCCCTTCGGCATCTACTGCATCCTCGTGGGCTTGATATCCATCGTTCGATTCGCGTGACGCGCGACGCCACTTGCCGAAGTGTCGTCAGCGCGTTCCTGGTGATCGCCGCGCGTCGGTAACCTTCAGGGGTGGACGCGCCGGTCGAAGCCGTCATCTGGGACTACGGCGGCGTCATCTCGAGCCCGCTCTTCCGCGGCATCGGTCGGTTCGAGACCGACATGGGCTACCCGCCGGGATCGATCCTCGAGTTGATCTTCGGTGAAACGGCGTACATCGGCGCGGAGGGCAACCCGGATGGCGGCGACCCGATCGACGGCCGCGCCGCCGAGGCGGCCTCCGCCGTGACGCACGACTGGCACCGACTCGAAGTGGGCGAGATCGCCTTCGAGGAGTACATGACCGGCGTCATCGAACGGGCGCCGGCCGTGCTCGGCCGTGAGATCGACCTCGACGCGTACCAGCAATTCACCCGCGACATGCCGCTCGGCATCCACTGGCCGGTGGTGCACCGGATCCGGCGCCTCCGAAGCGACGGGCTCAAGGTGGGGTTGCTCACGAACAACGTGAAGGAGTTCGGCTCGGCGTGGCGATCCACGTTCCCGGTCGACGAGCTGTTCGACACCGTCGTCGACTCGAGTGAAGTCGGCATGCGCAAGCCGGACCCGCGCATCTACCTGCTCACGTGCGAGCGGCTCACCGTGACTCCGAAGGCGAGCGTCTTCGTCGACGACAACCGAGACAACGTCGAGGCCGCCCGCGCCGTCGGCATCCAATCGGTGCATTTCGGCGACGAGCCGCTCACCGCGATCGGCGAGCTCGACGCGATCCTCGAGCGACGGGGAACTCGCTCGCCCTGAACCTCAGCCGAGCAACGGGAGCGTCGGGTCCCTTCCTTCGAGGGCGGCCGCGCGGCTATCGACGGCGCCTTGCGACATCTCCGGCTCGGTGAGAACGAGGAACCGGCCGGCGCGGATCGCGTCGACCACCTGCTCGGCCAGCTCTTCGGGCGGCTTGCCCGCTTCGACCAGGCCCCGAACGAGCGGCTCAATCATCTCCGACGCCGGATCCTCGCCCGACGGTTCCGGCCCGAGGTGCTCGAGCCAGTTGCGGTTGGCGTCGGCGATGCGCGTCTTGCGGCGGCGTCCAGGGCGTCCTGCTCGATGTCGGCGATGGCGAGATCCATGCCCTCGGCGGCGAACCGCTCGGCCATCGCGAGGCCGATCCCGCTCGCTCCTCCCGTGACGACAGCCACCCTGCCCGTCAGCTCGTCCATGCCGTCCCCCCTGCCGCGCGATCCCGTCGTGAGCTATTCGCCGCTCATGGTCATCTCGGTCACGAGCAATGTCAGGCCGGCGCCGCCGCCCGGCAGCCAGGTGAGGTCGGCGCCGATCTCGCCCACGTCGAGCAGGATCCGCTGGAGGGTGGAGGCGATCGTGACCTCGCGCACCGGCTCGGCGAGCTCGCCGTTCCGGACCATGAGCCCCTCGGCGCCCACGGAGAAGTCTCCGCTGACGGGGTTGGTGCCCGAGTGCAGCCCGCTCACGGACTGGACGTACAGGGCGGTCGGCACGGACGCGAGGACCTCGTCGGGCCCGAGCGGACCGGGCTCGAGGTACAGGGCGCGGGCGCCGACGCCGGGCGTCGACTTGAAGCCGCCCCGCACGGCCGATCCCGTCGTGGCCGCGCCGGACCGTCGGCCGGTGTAGGTGTTGTGCAGGTACCCGAGCAGCACGCCGTCGGCGATGAGGTCGACGGGCCGGGTCGGGACGCCCTCGGCGTCGTGGCTGGCGGCGCCGAGTGCTTCGGGAAGCGTCGGGTCGTCGCGCAGCGTGACCCTGGGCGCGGCGACCTGCTCGCCGTCGCGCCCGACGAACATCGATCGGTTCTTCAGCACCGACTCGCCGCCCAGCGCGGACCCCAGGATGGCGAGCAGCGAGCGCGTCACGAGCGGATCGAGCACGACGGGCAACCGCTGCGTCCGCGGCTTCGTCGCACCGAGCAGTCGCACGGCGCGTTCTGCCGCAGTCCGCGCGGCGTCGGCGGCGTCGAGATCGTCGAACGCGCGGCCGACGGAGAACCCGTAGCCGGTCTGTGTGTCGTCGGCGTCGCCGGCGATCGAGAACGACGAGCACGAGCACATCGTGCGACGGCTCGTCGCGGCTACGCCGAGCGAGCTCGCCACCGCCGCCTCGACCGCGGTGTCGCCGTACCCGGCCGACTCGACGCCCCGCACCCGCGGGTCGGCAGCGCGCGTCGCCCGTTCGAGCTCGATCGCCAGCGTCACCTTGTCGTCGGGCGGCACGGCGAGGAGCGACTCGCGCCACACGTCGAGCGGTGCGGGCGTCACGGTCTCGAAGTCGGACGGTGACGGCAAGCCGTTCCATTCGTCGGGCTCGCCGAAGGCGGCGTTGTCGCGAGCCTCGCCCAGCGTCTCGTCGACGACCTCCGTCTCGAGTGAACCGGCCCACGCGAAGCCCTGCCGGTGGTCGCTGATCACCCGCACGCCGACGCCCTCGACGCCCGCCATCGAAAGCGACTCGACGTCGCCCTCGAACACGCGCACCTCGGTCTCGCGTGAGCGCACGACGTACGCCTCGACCTCCTCGCCGGCCCGGGCCGCGCCCGCGACCCGCTGTGCGAGGTCGAGCAGCTCGCCGGAGGGCGCGTCACTCACCGGCGGTCCCGCCGATGGTGAGCTCCGACACGCGCAGGGTCGGTTGACCGGCGGAGACGGGCACACCCTGGCCGAACTTCCCGCACGTGCCGGGCCAGGTCCCGAAGTCGTTGCCGAGCGCGTCGACATGGCGGAGCGTCTCGGGGCCGTTGCCGATGAGGTTGGCGGCGCGCACCGGCTCGGTGATCTCGCCGTTCTCGATGAGGTACGCCTCCGTCATGCCGAACACGAAGTCGCCCGTCGCCGTGTTCACCTGCCCGCCTCCGAGCTGGGCGCAGTAGATGCCGTACGGGGTCTGGCTCACGATCTCCTCGGGGTCGTCCTCCCCCTCGAGCAGGTACGTGTTCGTCATGCGCACCATCGGGAGATGCTGGTACGTCTCTCTCCGTCCGTTGCCGCTCTGCTCCCGGCCCTCCTTCCGGGCCCGGATCAGGTCCCACATGTAGTCGGTGAGGACGCCATCCTGGATGAGCACGTTGTGGCGCGCCGGCGCGCCCTCGTCGTCGATCGCGTAGGCGCCCCATTCGCGAGCGAGCGTCCCGTCGTCGACCAGCGTGACCAGCGGCGACGCCACCTGCTCGCCGGCGCGCCCGCGGAACACCGACGCGTCCTTGGCGACGAGATCGGCTTCGAGGCCGTGGCCGCAGGCCTCGTGGAACAGGACGCCGCCGGCGCCCTTCTTCAGCACGACGGGCAACTTGCCCGTGGGTGCCGGCCGGGCTCGCAGCATCGTGAGCGCGCGCCGTGCAGAGGTACGCGCCACCTCCTCCGGGTCGACGTCGTCGAAGAGCTCGAACCCGACGGTGCGGCCGGGCGCCTCCATCCCCGTCTGCATTCCCGTGTCGGCGACGGCCACCGTCTGGACGAAGAAGCGCGTCCGCACCTGGTCGTCCTCGGCCAGCAGCCCGTCCGAGTTCGCGACGAGGATGCGTCGGCGCGAGTCCGCGTACGACGCGCTGACCTGGCGGATGGCGTCGCCTTCGGCGCGGGCGGCGTCGTCAGCCCGCGCGAGCATCTGCACCTTGCGCGCCTTCTCCACCGATTCCGGGAGCACGAGCACCTCGTGCGGCGGAGTGACGGCCTGACGCTCGAGCCCGACGACGTTGGTCGCGCCGTCCCCGCCGCGTGCGGCTGCGGCCGCCGCGCCTGCGGCTTCCCTGAGGCCCGCTTCCGACAGGTCGGCGGTGTGCGCGAACCCGGTCGTCTCGCCGCGCACCACCCTGATGCCGGCGCCCCGGTCCCGACCGGACGTGAGCTCCTCGACCTTGCCGTCGTCCAGGCGGGCCGACGACGCACGGCGGTCCTCGGCGAAAACCTCTGCGAAGTCACCGCCCGCGCGGAGCGCGGCGTGCAGCGTGCGATCGAGAACCGGTTCGTCGATCACGACGCCTCCCTGTTCGGTTTCTCCACGGTCGCCACCGCTACCCTACGCCCGTGCCTCTGGAGCCCGGACTCGTGGGAGTCGTCGAGATGGTCGTCACGAAGGACGACACTGCGCCCGCGTTCCAGAGCGGCAGCGTGCCCGTGCTCGCGACCGGGCGCGTCGTCGGATTGGCCGAGTCGGCCACCGTCCTGGCCGTCGGCGACCGCCTCGGTGAGGGCACCACCACCGTCGGCTATCGCGTGCAGCTCGACCACCTCGTGCCTTCCGCGGTCGGGAGTCACGTCAAGGCGGAGGCGATGCTCGAGGCCGTGCAGGGCCGACGGCTGACCTTCCGGGTGTCCGTCACCGACGCCCGCGGGCTCGTCGCCGCGGGGAAGATCACCCGGGTCGTCGTCGAACGGGCCCGCTTCCTCGAGAAGGCCGCCGGAGGCTGACGCCGGTGGCCGGGCCACCCCCGCCTTCCGCGCCGTGGACAGCACCGCCACCGCCGCCCGCGTCGTGGGCTCCGCGGCCCCCGAAGCCGCGCCGCCGCCGCGTCTGGATCTGCCTGCTCGTCGGCTCCGTCGTCGTGATCCTCGGCCTCGCGGTCGCGAGCGGGACGATCTGGATC